>CAMYWO010000038.1:0-20365 GCA_947302815.1 uncultured Clostridia bacterium
CGTAAAGCGCATCCGTTTATTCGCAATAAGAAATGGAATGACCCCGGGTCCCAAAAGGCCCCGGGGTCTTCTCTATTCCGCAAAGAAACAGCGGAAGCTCTCTTAATTCGTCCTCCTTACTTCCACTGCTCTTCCTTATAGAACCAGTCTGTGTTGCCTAGCATATACACTGCGACACGGATCTCCACATGTCCATCATCCTGATCGACAATACCAATCTCCATCTTCACGGCTTCCCTTCCGGTAGAATAGGCATCGGCGTTCACGGAACTAAGAAGCGCTTCTTTCATCTCCGGATCTTCAAACGCCATCTCAAAGCCTCTCTGATAGCACTTCCCAAGCTCTGCGTCCTCCATCGAGTAATAGGGCCAGAACGCCTGATCGGCCTCGTTATAACGGAGCTGGCAATTATAGTAGAGATCGGTCTTCACGCGGGCATTGGGGCGCTCCTTCAGCTTATAGGTATAATCATCGAAATACTCCCCATAGTAGAGCATCTGGAAACTGTCCTCGACATATTCCTTATAGTCGACATCGTCGTATTCGTGATAGTTGATCTGCGTGCCCGGATAGGGATCTCCATCATGCCAGTCGACGGTCGTCGCGGTGGCACCCTCCGCCTGAAGGGCTTTCTTCTTGCTGATAAAGCGATCCTCTCTCAGCTCGTACTCCCATTGCAAAAGATCACACTGCAGTTCGTTTTCCTCGGTAGCAAGGCAGAAGGTCCCATCACGAAGAAGCATAAAGCTTGCGCCTTTATCCTTCTTAAATGCGGACGTGATAAAACCAGGCTCCGGGGCCTTCAATTCCTTTATGGCACGGGCGTTCTTCTTACTATGGCATCCGGGAAGAAGAATGGCGAAAGTAAGCAGTATAGTCAATAGTTTCCATCGGTTGAGAGTCTTCATGTGGATCACCTCCTAACCTACTAATCAACAATCAGGTGGCGACCGTCACATATTTATGGAAAACTTTTTTGGGGGTCAGGTCACGACTCGGTTCTTGCCGTTGTTCTTGCCGAAGTAAAGCTTCTCATCCGCGGCATCGATCCACTTATCGAGCTTGATAGACTTATCTTTCTTCGCGACTCCGGCCGTGATGGTAAAGGAGATCTTCTTATCTTCGAAATCCACGGTCATGGACTCGATCTCTTTTCGGAGGCTTTCGATCAGGTCGGGGGCTTCTTTTGTCAGGATCAGGAACTCTTCACCGCCCCAGCGGGAAACGACACTTCCCTGGCAGTGCTTTTCCATCGTGGAAGCGACCTTGCGGAGCACTTCGTCACCGCCGTTATGTCCGTAGATGTCGTTGATGGACTTAAAGTTATCGATATCGATCATGGCGATATAGTAGTAATGGTCATCCTCGTAGGCTTCCTTGAGCTGTTCCATCATGTAGTGGCGGTTGAAAAGGTGCGTGAGGCGGTCCTTGTTCGCGCGGTCGGAGAGCTTCTCCTCCGCAGCAATGACCATCTTGATCATGACCTTCGAGTAGAACGTCACAAAGCCCAGGACGACGATCGAGTTCGTGATGAAGAACACGCCCGCGATACGGGAGTCGACTTTATAGACGGGTTCGTTAAAGAGTGAATATCCGGTAGTGATCAGATACGCGGCGATCGCCAGTGCGCTGTAAAGAGTGGTGCTGAACGATCTCGTCTTAAGCTGGTAGGCCATGTACTCCGTGTAGAAGATGATCGGGATCATGGATATGCTGTAAAGATGAAAGCCGAAGGAATAGCCGAGGCAGAGCGTCGCAAGGCTCATGTAGAGCGTGAGCCACCCGTAGACGAGGCGGACATACAGGTCGAGCATGTCTTTCTTAATGAGGTAGAAGCCTGTGAGGTACACGCCCGCGGTCGGGATACTGAACCAGACCAGGAACCACGCGTCGGACAGATAGAAAAAGCCCATCAGACCAAACACCAGGATCAGGATCACGGTGTTGATGAGGAGCGTCAATTTTTTGATCTGTTCTTTTACCATATCTCCATTATAACAGGGTTCAAGGCTATGGTTTGAAACGGTTTTGTGAACGAAAGAAGACCGCCCCGGGGAGGTGAAGCGTTTCCCCAGGGCAGTCCCCTTCTCACGTGTAACGTTTTTTAGGAGTATCAGAACTTATACTGGAGGGAGAAGAAAACGGTCTGTTCTCTGATGTACTGGCAACCGCCGAATTCGTTGGTAACATCCAGCATCGGAACGATATCGGATGCATCGCACTCTTCGATCGTGAGCCGGACGCCGTACTGCAGAAGCTCGATCGTGCCTTTTCTATAGAATCTCTCGCCCGCATCACAACGGCCGTTGAAGTTTCTGTCTTCGTAACCCTTGTAGTAGAATACTGCGACGTTACCGTTGATCGGCACCTTGACCTGCGCCAGTTCAGCTGTTCTGTAGACCCACATAGAGATCTGGACTTCATTTCTCCAGTCAGGGGCACAGATAGAAAAATACATGGTTTTGTCTTCGGTTTTGTAGCTACCAGCGTACTTCGAATAATCAGTGACCTCAAAATACTCAGGCTCATAAGGCTTGCTCATATCGAAGAACTCCTGATCTGACGGGATCCAGCAGCTTCTGAAGTAGTCATTGATCGCAAAACCATCTGTATATCCCTCGATCGGCCATACCGGCGGGAACTCTCCATCGTAGGCAGATCCTTCCTGATTATTGATCAGCTGGTCGACCGTGTAGATCGTTTGGATCGCGGACACATCGTTATATGCTACGTTCTTGCAGATGGTGTTCTTATATGGTGCATACGTGTAGTACACACCCTGACCGGAATAGACATGGTCCAGGACCAGTACGGCTTTATCGTTTCTGTAGGTATAAACCGTGAGCTCGCCGCCGTTATCGTAATTGGTCTTGTCATAGATAACCAGTTCCGGGATCTCATCGCCATCAAGGTGCATAAGAGAATACTTGATCACCTTTCCGTAAACATCAAGATTCGGGTCGATGATGTCTTTATATACCCATCTCGGAGCCAGCGGATCGTTACAGCTTGTCGGGATCTCCGGATATGTCTCGGAAGGAGTGGTCTCGGGGGCTTCAGTCTCCTGAACCTGCGGCTCGGTTACCTTCGGCTGCGTCTCTACGGGAGCCTGGGTCTGCTTCGGAGCTTCGGTTTCCTTCGGGGCCTGGGTCTGCTTCGGTTCCGTTGCCTTCGGGGTCTTCGTCTCTTTCGGCTGGGTCTTCTCTGTCGGAGCAGGTGCTTCTTTCTGCGTCGGAACGGCCACGTCCGGTGTGGTCTCAGAAGGCGCCTCGGACGGAAGGATCATGTCCTGGCTCTCTGTAGCTTCGGAAGCTGTATCTCTGGATGCATCAAGGACTGTCGCATCTGTCTGGTCGCCGGCTCCATTATCCACTACGACGTTTACTTTATCTACGTAACTGTCGATCGCACTCTCGATCTGCTTGGTATCACCACTCAGTTTCAGTTCACAAGCTGTCGCGGAAAAGGCGACCATGGTGGTCATTGCTGCGATGACAAACTTGATCTTCATAGCTTTCATTTTCTTATTCCTCCAAATAACCAATCGTTAAGATTTTTACTTCGTTTCTTGTTTGTTTTTAGATATCCTTTGCAACATTGCAAGGTCATTCTACATGTGTAGTACATCAATGTCAATAGATTTTTCTACATTTGTAGAAATTTTTTCTATAATTGTAGAATTAAGCGTGCGGACGAGTGCTTTTCGGGCAGCAAAAAAGGCTGTTCCTCCGGGAGAAGATCCCGGGAAGGACAGCCCTTTTCTTAATTCGAGGGGGATATATCCGCTCTTTTAGATTTTCGAGTAATGGTATGTGTCAACGAATACGTAGCCGCTTGCGACGAAGCTCCCGGAGACATCAAGTTCCGGAACGAGCTCGGATCTGTCGACATCCTCGATATGCATCTCGACATAATCGTCAAAGAGAACGAGCCAGACCTTTCTGCAGAAGTATTCATCCTCCTGGTTGACGCCGTCGAAATTCTCATCGTAATACCCCTGGTAGTAGAAGACCGCGACGTTATCTTCGATCGGGACACTCGCCTTCTGAAGCTCCGCGATCCGGGTAAATGTCCAATCAAAGGTGATCTTCCCGTCCTTGACGTCATAGATACTCAAGTTGAGGAAGTCATCGTATCCTTTGTAGTTTCCGTAATACTTGCTGTAATCGCTGATCTTCGAAGAATCCGGCGCATAGGGCTCTGTTTCATTCGGCGGAAGCGTCGGAAGAGACGCGTAATACTCGTCAGTGTAAGGCTCATATTCCGGATGGAGCTCATATTCCGTATCCTGCGGAATGGAACCTGACTTCAGGAAAGAGACCGCTTCCGCAGCACTGTCTTTTCCGGCAAGCACCCAGTTCGGCGTGCTATAGCGGTACAGCACCCAGTTGCCCTCTCTTCCCTCAATATACTCATCCATAAACGTACGCTTCAGGATATACGCCGGGACCGAGGCGTCACCGAAATCCGGTGTCTGATAGTGGCAAAGGCTTCCACTATAAGGGTTGTAGCAGTAAAACTCGATGATGCCGTTGTCCGACCGGGCATCCTTCAGGACCGTCACGGCCTGATCCTCTTTATAGGTATAGATCGAAAGCGCAAAGATCTTTCTGTCTTCTCTCTGCTCCTTCTGATATGCGCGGAAATCCGAGACGATCAGCTCCGGGATCTCATCTCCGTCGATATGCGCAAACGCAAACTTCACGTCTTCGTTCGATGCGCCGTATCCGTTGATGATGTCGATATACGCGTCCGCGTAGGCCTTCGTGTCCGCGTTTGCCGCCGGCGCGGCCGGGGTCGTGTCGAGCGCCGCGTTCGTGGTGGTGTCGGCAGGGCTCGTCAGTGCTTCTGTTGTGTCCTTGGCTTCTGTTGCGGCTGTGGCGTCTGTGGTGTTTGTTGTGACCCGGGCTTCTTCGCTGGATGCCGCGCCGCTACTGTCCTGTGCCGCGTCCTTCTTCTCTTTCGCACATGCTGTCGCTGAAAGCGTCATCACGGCAGTCAGCGCCAGGGTCATAAGCTTAATCTTTGTATCTTTCATATCGTAATATCCTCCGGTTATCACTCTATATGTTCATGAGTTACGAGATCTCTTTCTTGATCTCACGTTCATTCTACATGTGTAGTATTGCGAAGTCAATAGTTTTTCTCTACATTTGTAGAATAATTTCTACACGGGTAGAATATCGCTTTCAGAAAATGGGTTATCGCCGGATCAGGCGGTCATTACGGGAAGCACAGAAATACTGGTTTCTCATGCCTCTTATTACCCGACTCTCGAAGTCAGCGGATAGTAGTAGATCCCCGGCGTGATGTAATAGCATCCGCCAAAGCTCTCGGAAACATCCAGCTCCGGCACGATCTCGGAGGAATCGCAGTTCTCGACCTGGATTCGGATACCGTCCGGCCAGAGCTCGAGCGTGGCCTTTCTGTAGAAAAACTCAGAACTGTCAATAACGCCGTCAAAGTTCTCATCATAATAACCCTGGTAATAGAAGTACACGATGCTGTCCTCGTAAGGGAGCATGACAGGATCCAGGGTAGCCGTGCGGTAGAAAAACCACTTAACCTCGATTTTCTTATTCGCATAATCGATATACGGGATCGTAAGCTCCTGGGAACCCTCTTCGATACTGAACTTTCCGATATACTTCGTGTAATCATCGATTGGAAGCGGAGTCGCGTGATATCTCCAGGTTGAGGTGGAATCCGGATCCTGCGTCGTCATCGGCGGTACCGTCGTTGTTATGGTCGGCTCCTGCGTAGTAGTCGTCGGCGGAACCGTTGCACTCTGAGCATCTTTCGGCGGATACTTCGGATGCTTCTCATAGAGACTGTCCTCCGGAATATTCCAGGTCGTAAGGCGATCGATCGTAGATTTCACATCTTCATGCCCCAAAATGACCCAGTCCGGAGTACCATACACATAATTTTCCTTATCGGAGGGTCTACCTGAAAGAATACCGATTATCGTATTTTCTTCAATCACATAGGGATCTACGGAAGGATCTCCATAGTCTGTTTCCTCGAAGAGGTAGATCGCACCTGTTCCCGGCTGATAGCAGTAGAAATGACTATAAGCATCATCCGCATCCACCTGATCCAGAACACAGGTTGCCTTGCCATCCACATATGTATATATAGTCAGTTTAAATCCGTTATACCGGCAGTCCCAGCTGTCCGTGATGATCAGTTCCGGTGTCTGGTCATAGTCGATATGGAGCAGGGCACACTTGATCGTCGGCTTATTCGGGTCGAGCTTATTTAAGATATCGATATAGGCTTCTTTGAATCCGGACTGTTCAACTCCGGTGCTTTCAGAAGGAGCTTCGGTCTCCGAGGACGGTGTCGTTTCAGAAGACGGCGTCTCAGAAGGTTCAGATTCCTCAGTCTCCTCAGGTTCTTCTGTCTTGGCGACCGGACTTCTTCCGAGCTTGGCAAAATAATCCTCGATTGGGGATCCGAGAGAACGTGAGGATGCGAAGAATACGACACTGAATGTCACGATGATGGCCAGGACCGGCATGAACTTCTTCACTTCTTTATTCTTCAGAAGGTTCTTGATACGGATCTTGGTCTCCATGCCGCCAAAACCCAGACCGCTGAATGCCGTATTCTGAAGGAAAGATCCGCCGGCATCCGCATAGGCGTGCTTGACCAGAGAGATGCAGTATTCCTTGACCATGTCCATATCAAAGGCCTCGGTCGTCTCTTCATCGACACGCATCTCGATGTCGCCGCAGAGAATAAGGAAAGCGAGCCATACGAGAGGATTGAACCAGTGGACGACGAGGATCAGGTAGCTTATGAACTTGATCACGCCGTCTTTATTCTGGATGTGGGTCCACTCGTGGTTGAGGATATATTCCTTCTCATCTTCGTCGAACTTCTCCGGGATAAAGATCTTCGGGCTGAAAAAACCGATGACGAAAGGAGATTCGATATTGGTCGTAAAGTAACTGCCGTCATAAGCACGGGATTTCCAGCGGGCCCGGGAATAGAAGATCAGGTATCTTACTGTGAAGAGTACACAGAGTGCGATAATGACCAGCAGCCAGATATCCGCAATGATATGCACTGCGAGCGCCTGCTTGGAGTTCAGGCGGCTGACATCATCGATAGTTTCGGGCGCAAGTTCTTTTGCATCGGACTTCTGGGGATCAGCCGTGAGAGTCCCGTCCGTTGAAGCCGGGGCAACAGCTGCATCGGCGTCCGACACTGTGTCGGCATCTTCATCCGAAGACTTATCCATCTGCGTAACCTCCGTCTTCGAATTGCCCGATCGGAAAAGCCGGCCGGCATTCAGAAGACTTGTCGGCGAGGCAAAGTTAATAGGCAGCACCAGACGTACCGCCACGATCATCCAGAAAACGATCAGGACACGCTTCGGAAGTTTACGGAAGATGAGGCGGAACAAAAGCACAACGAGGATCGCGATGCTCCCGTATAAGCTCATCTCCAACACTTTTGCAAATAGAGCATTCATCCGGGGTGCGCCTCTTACCTGGTATGCTTCTCGATCATCTCGATGAGCTTCTGGGCCTCATCTTTACTCAAGTTCTTATCGCCGAGGAAGGCATTGACGAAACTCGGGAGAGATCCCTGGAAGCTTCTCTGCACGAGGTCGTTGCTCTGCTGGTGCTGGACCTCTTCTCTTCTCACGAGGAAGGTGATCTTCGCCTTGTTGTTGGCAATAAATCCTTTGTCGCAGAGACGCTTGATCATGGTATAGACGGTCGTCTTCTTCCAGCCGTGGTTCTGTTCGCAGATATCCGACAGCTCACCTGAAGAGATCGGCGCATACGCCCAGATCAGTTCCATCAGTTTATATTCACTGTCACCTAAAGAAAAATCTTTCATGGGTAGACTCCTTTCATGTTAGACGTCTTTATTCTACCTATGTAGAATTGGATTGTCAACGAGCAATTCTATTCTTGTAGAATTTTTATCCGTACAAGCCTTTATTTCTAAATCGTCACGCTTCCATCCTGAATATTTGTTACTATTATCTTGGAATAATTCGGGGAAGGATAGATATATATGAAAAGATCGCGCCTCATGACAAAGACACTCGCGCTCTTCCTTGCATCAGCATGCCTTCTTACATCCTGCAGCAAGGGAAAGAGTGACTCAGAGGAAACCACTTCTTCTGCAACAGAATCCATAACAGAAACCACGACCGGATCCACCACGGAAACCACAACTGAAACAACGACGGAACCGGAAAGTTCTTCCGAACCCACGAGTCAGAACGAGCCATCAGATGAAGTGAATCTGGACAGATCGATGGTCCCCGTCGAGGATGAACTTGCTTCCGAGATAAAAGCACTTCCGGGTGTCGTTGAAGTATCCAGATTTAAATACCACTCCGATGACGATGAGTACGTCATTTTCTTCGAGATGCCCGTCGATCACAAAGATCCTTCTAAGGGCACCTTCCGCCAGCGGGTGAACCTCAAGTACAGAGGTAAGGACGCGCCGAACCTTTTTACCTGCACAGGTTACGACCTCGTTTTCCCGTTTTTCGACGAATATCCCTATAACGAAACGAATGAGACCATCCTTTCCGAAAAGTACGAGTGTAATTTCATCGAAGCGGAATACCGTTTCTACGGTCAGTCCACTCCGGAAGGCTATCACTACACCAATCCGGAACACTGGCCCTACCTTACCAATGAGAATGCTTCTGAAGATCTCCATACTATCATCGAGAGTCTGAAGAAACTTCTCTCGGGGAAATGGCTTTTCGAAGGAAACAGCAAGGGCGGCTGCCTCACGGTCTATCAGGCCGGACGTCACCCGGAAGATGCCGATCTGTTCATCGCGGAGTGCGCTATGGTCAAGTGTACACAGAACTATCCGGGACTTTATGAATACTGCTATACGAAGGCCGGCGATGAGAGATTCGGCAAAGAGATCGCCAAGGAATACCGGGATCTAATAACAGAGTTCCAGGTCGAGTGTATCCGCTATCGCGAAAAACTCATGGATAAAGTAAAAGGATATATGGTCTCCACCGGAAGCGTGATCGATCCGGACCTCCCCATGGATATACTCTACGATTGTCTCGTTCTCGATCAGATCCATTTCTGGCAATACTGCGATGAAGAGTACATCGCCCTGGTCAAGGCTGCCCTCGCCTATAAGGACGTAGACAAATCCGACTATCTCAAGATGGATATCTATATGGACAAACTCTATGAAGCTCTTCTCATGGGGTACGGTCCATGGCAGTATCAGATCGAAGAACAGAACTATCTGCACGAGCCTGATACGATATACCAGTATAACTTCCAAAATTACAGAGAAGACGGATCCTATCTTTATGATTTTTCCTACCTGCGGGAAGCCCTGAAGAAGGATGGATCCGGTCTTACACTTACCGTCACCGAAGATATGGAGCCCTCGATCCACGACATGCGTATCGCAAAAGAGCAGCGGCAAGTTACATCCTATTTTCCCGATACGGTAGAGGCACGTCTTAAAGCTATTGAAACCACGCAAAAACCACTGATCCTGATCAACGGTCTTACCGACATTCACAGCATTGCCGAAGTCACGGAGAGCGACAATCCGAATGTATACATCTTCAATATTCCCGGCTCCGCACACCACGAGTGCGAACCGGATTCTCTCTCCGACAGCCAGTTTCAGGAGTTCGACAAAATCGTTAAAGGTGTCCTGGAAAACTAATGAAAGGAAGGTCATCTCTATGAAAAAGAAAGCCCTGATCGCCGCATTGATCCTACTTATTACCGGAGCCATCGTTCTCGGGACCGTTCTCATCCTGAACAAGATGAAGGACTCCCGTCCCTTTGTCGAAAGGACCGACCCGCAGATCGAGTATATCAGCCTGACTTCCGGCGGTGGTCTCTCCGGGCACTACGATAAAGAGATCAAAGCCTATCAGGATGGATCCGGGTATCACCTTTACTACCGTTACAACGGCGAGGAAGAAACTTACGCTCTTACTAAATCCGAATACCTCATCTGCACGAATTACCCGGAGGAGTACTTCAATGAACTTCAAGAAGCGGAAGAAGTACGCGGCTCCGATCTTATCTATGAATCTGTTGATGTAAAATTCAAAGGGAAAGACAGTTTCTACATCAGGGGAAAAGCCTACTCCGGTCAAGTACTCACCGCGTTAAGATACTATGCCACTGTTAAGGCGAACGGACTTGAAAACAGAGAGTTCTATGCGATCCAGACACGGGTGAGTGAGTACCTCTTAGAGCACAAAGTCTCCGTGGCCGGTTTTCGCTTTCAGCTCAAAACGCCATCTTCCGACATCTACTCCGGGAACCTCTGCTTCTGGGAACACCCGGATATAACCGGGGAAGAATTAGCTGACTATCGGGCAACCTCCTCTTTCCTTAATCGTCTCTCCGATCCAAAATTGGGAAAAGATGACTTCAAGGAGATCAAGATTCATGGGAAAACAGCCTACTACATTACACACATCGAATCAAACATGATCTCTGTCGCACTCACTATTCCGGACGATACAGAAGTGATGACCTTCTACTCCACACCTCCGGAAGGCATGAGTCTGGAAAAATACCTGAAGGTTATGACAGAAATGATTATTCAGGAGTAGAAACAGAGCGGATGATCCATCTCTGGGCGCCATGTGATCCCATGGTGCAGAGCGTGGCGGTGCCGCCCTTCTTCTCCACGGTGAGAACTCTTCCGCTTTCATAGGATGTCTGGATAAAGTGATTTCCGTCACCGCTTCTGACCAGTCCCCATATCTGAGCCTTGTGGCAGCCGGTACCGCCATGGAGCTTGATGAGATTGTCTTCTTCGTCCCACGCATTATGCAGGTCGATCCGCTGATCCGGGAAATCCTTCGGTGAAATCACATACCGGTCATCTCCGGAATAGCGGAGATTCCAGACGCACGGTTTATCCGAAAGAGTCAGGCGGAGTGTCCTATCCTTCGGCATTTTCTTTCCGCCCGTTTTCTGCGGTATGGCGGCCAGATACTCCTCCCCGTCTGCATTCTTCAGGGTAACGCTTCCGATCTCATAGAGGTTTCTCTTAATGAGCGGCCACATCTTCGGATACATGCCGACGTACTTTGTCGTGCCGTCTCCGGTATATGGCAGTCTGCCCGAGAGTACCAGTTTATAGAACTCGAAATAGTCATAGTCATTCGCATCGGCAGTGAACTTCTTATATCCCGGGAATTCGGACGGACCTCTGTACGCATGGGTCGACGGATATTCGATCCCGAGAAGCTCCCCAAGATATTCGAGCTGGTGCATCCATTCATGGACCGCAAGTGCAGTTGCATATAGTGACGGCACCACCGGATCAGAAAGAGGATACGTGCCTCTTCTCGGGAAACCCAGATTAAAGGTCGAGTATCCGATGGGCGAGGAAAGTCCTGCCGTCATGAGACCCAGGATCGCCTTGTGCTTATTAAAGCCTCTGCGGAGACGGTTTCTCCTGCAGTTCTCCTCTCCTTCCGTCTGGATAGTCGTAAGCACCGTATCGTATTCCTTATCCGGAAGATACATCTCTATCGCCGGCTGTGCGGATTCCTGCGGAAGATACAGCCAGTCTTCCCGGTCGGATTTTCGAAGCTCTGCAGCGTCCTCCACAAAATGAAGATCGACGGTGATCTTGAGGTTATGGTCGGAGATCTTCTCCAGAAATTTAGTGTAGTTCAGAGTGACCGCCTGAAGATACTCCCGGTCAAAGTCCGTCATCTGAAAATCGAGTTTCCCGTAGGTAACATGCGTAAATCCAAGCCAGAGTACACGATACTTTACAGGTGCTTTCAGCGCGGAACGGTCCTCTGCTTCGAACTGCTCCTTTGCATCCCGGAGCATCCGGTCCAGTTTCTTGGCATCTGACAGCAGGGACGTCATGTATAAGAACTCGCTTTCTTCGCAGTTTTATCTTTATACATTGCTTCATCGGCGCGCTTAGCGACATCTGCCGCAGAGGTATCCGTCTTCGAATCGAAGGTGGAAAGGCCGCATGCGATCGACACATAGTCCGGCGGCATCGGCAGCGTATTCTGATACGGACTCATCTGGTCGTTGATTTTCGTCATCAGTGCTTCGCGGTTATCGTAATCCTCACCGCTCAGAACAGCGACAAACTCATCGCCGCCGATACGGAATACCGGGCTGTGCTTAAAGACATTACAGATCAGGCGGCACGCGCGGAGCAGGTATTCGTCACCGGCTTCGTGGCCCTTCGAATCGTTGATGAGTTTTAGGTTGTTGACGTCAAACATCGCGATGGCAAACTCGATATCCGGATCCGCCACGATCTGTGAATGCAGGTACTTCTCCTTATCCTCGTATGCCACGCGGTTATTGACCTTTGTCAGAGGATCACGCCTCATCATGTTGAGGAGGCGGTTGTTGATCAGGTCGATCGTAAGCGTATAGCGGAACTTCTCAAACACCAGCGACATGCGGTTCTGATACGTAAACAGGAAGCGGTTTGCTACCTTGTCGATGCAGTCGCGGAAGACTACATATCCGTATGATGCATCCGCCTCGTGAAGCGGCAGGAAGACATATATATGGTTTGCTCCTTCACCCTTATATCCCGGGATCAGATCACGCGATTCGAATCTTTCCTGCTCATAGAGCACTCCGTCTTCAGATGAATAGAGCACCTCCATGTACTTACTGTACTCGTCATTATTCAGTTTCACATTCGTATCGTAAAGCGACAGACTGAAATTCGGATCAAGGATGACATGAAAGGAATCGCCCTCATAATCATGGTCGTCCTGAAGCAGCCGGTGCATGTTCATCTTGAAGTCTTCAAACGTCGGACACGAGAGGACCGTTGAGTCGATAATGTCGAGCTTCCTGTTAAAGTAAGTCGTCATGCTGCGCTTAAAGAACACGTCTCTGCCCATCTGTCTTCTGACCTTGTCGCTGTCGCGGTAATGCAGGCATCCGCAGCTCTCGCCGGGAACAAACTTACTGTGGATCACCACACTTCTGCCCGGCCCGTCTCCTTCTAACATATCGTGCCAGAGCTTCGTCGCCGCTTCGCCCATCTCACCGAAACACTGGTCAACAGATGCAAGTTCCGGATCGAAGACCTGACTGTCATCGAGGAAATCATATCCCGTAATCAGGACATCACCGGGAACATCGTACCCGCAATCGATCAACGTCGCGCAGGCCTGCATCGCGATACCATCATTCGCACAGACAAAGACGTCCGGCAACGGTTCATCCGAAGCACACAGTTCCCTGATGTGATCCTTTACGACCGAGTTCTCCCAGTCGGTATAGAACACATCGACCAGCGCATCTTCTCTGCCATTCTCCTTAAGGAATTCGCGGACGGCCATAAGTCTCTGCTCGGAGTCGAAGGATTCTCTCGTTCCGGCAAGATACGCGAGCGTCTTGACGCCGTGTTCATTCAGAAGGTGGGCACACATCTCCTTGATGGCGCGGGAATTGTCTGTAGTTACCGTGCTCACATCGTCTCTCTTCGCACCCTGGATGATGAGCGGAACACCGGCTTCCTTGCACCTTGTGATGATACTCTCCTGCCGGTCCTGATAATCCAGGCCACTGCCGAAGATGATCGCCAGGTCGAAGTCAGAAAGATCGGGGAGATCGAAGATCAGCATCTCACCCTGCTTCTTCGCAGGAGTATCCAGAGGAGTCGGGTAACAAAGGAACATGAAAATATCCGCCTGGTTCTCGCCAAGCGTTTTCATCATGCCCGTAAGAAATTGACTGAGGATCTCAGAACACCAGCCGGTAGTAAACACGGCGATCTTCTTTTTCATGCCGGCGCCTCCTCGTCATTAAGATAATTCTATTATATACGATTCGGGCCGCTGACAAGGTAAACTTTCAGTTAAGGATTTCCGCTCCGATGAGAATCAGGCTCCGGCTTTACTGAGAACTCAGGCAGTTACAGGTCTCCGTAGCTCAGTTCGAGGATCTCATCGCCCACCTTATAACGGATCACATTTTTCTCGGTATCCATTCCTCGGTAGACCGTATAATCGTGGATCGGTGCGAAGTATGTATCCGTCGCAGTGAAGCGGCTGATATCGTAGTCTCTCTTCCAGTACCAGATCTGCTCGACCTGAAGATCGTCCTTCTCAAAGTCATCCGCCAGACGTTCGTCGAGAGTCATCAGGAAGTAATTGAGCATGACGCCGTACTCCGGGTTATTTCCGGTAAGCGCCCATGTCGCATCGACGAAATATCCTTTGCCTCCGAGGACAACATAATTCCAGTCATGGTTCGTCGATCCGAAACAGATCGCCTCCACATCGCACTGCATCAGAAGATACGCAAGCACGCCCGCGATCTCGCAGCAGATGCCCTTCTTCGACATCATGCAGGCGTAGTCACTGAACTCATCGACAGTGACGTTATCGATGCTGCTGTTATCGTACGAGAAATGCAGGCAGATATATTCGTAAAGGCCCATCAGTTTTTCAAAGTCCGAGTAATCGGTGCGGATCGCTTCGTTTAAGATGCGTACTACTTCCTCTTCAAAAGCACTTTCTCTTTCCTGATACTTCTCTTTTCCGATCGTGTACCTGATCCTGCCCACGCCGTTTTCGAAGGACTCTCCCTCGACGATACATCCCGCCGGCGGAAGGAATGTGCCGAGCACAGTGCTGTCGGTCGCCCAGGTAAACGTCTCCTGGTTCGGGCACACGAAGGTATCTTCGCCAGAACGGATCGCATCGATCAGGTTATAGAGCGCCTTCCACATATCTTCCGTCACATATTCCGAGAGAAGATCCGTGTGTACATGCGGTTTAAAAGTAAAGGGCTCCGGTGCTTTTGTCGTCTCAGGAACCGTCGTCTCCGTCGTGGTCACCACGGTCGTTGTTTCTATAGTCTCTATTGATGTTGCCGAAGTTGTCGTTGTCTCCTCCGAAGTCTCCTTCACGGAAGATCCTTCCGAAGGCTTCTTACCGCATCCGGACATAACCACTGTGAATACCAGAAAAGCACTTATGATTTTTCTTTTTGTCATCTTTCGATCTCCCCAAAACGTCATACGTAAATCTTTCATCCCGCCTGAACCTCATATCAGGCAGGACCACTATAGCAGATATACCGGTGCTTTTCCTAACAGAGTAGTCACATTAAGGTAAGAATGGTTTGACATCTGCGAAGAGCGCGGAAATAAGGGTCTTTATCCTGCGGAATCCTCTCCTTGTCATTGCACTTCCCTACTGTTAATCTACATTTGGGTTTTGGCTTGCCGCAATACCCGGCAGGCCGGAAGGAGGGCATTATGAAAAAGAAGATTCTCGTGATTACACTGGCAATGGCACTCGTTATGACTTCAGCCTGCGGCTCCAAGGGAGACAGCAAGGTAACGAAGGAAAAGGATGAAACCACCACTGAAGCTGCAGATGTTTCAGAAGACGAGTCTACAACAACGACTCCGAAGGAAATAGAAACCACCACGGAAGCGACAACGGAATCGACCACAGAGTCCACGACAGAAGAGTCCGTCGCTCCGACAGAGACAACAGAAAAAGAAGAGAGCGAAGTCGTATTCGATCTCAGTCAGATGACCGCAGAAGAGATCGCGGATCTCTGTGACAGCCTGACCACCCGAAAAGTTCCTCAGATCGGCGATAAATTAACCGATGTACAGGCAACCTACTTTGATATTGAACCTAACCGTCACACAGGAGGGAGACAGCTTGAAGCAAGATACAGCCGGGTCAAAAAAGACAATGTAAACGTTATAATTATCAGCGGAGTATTCTGCGATAACAAAGATATTAGTGAACAGCGCGTAAATGAAATCGGGAACTTCGGAACCGGACTCGTTATCGATATCTACGACCGTGCCAAGGCAGAAGAATTCATCAGGATCATGAAGGAAAGACATCCCGTGCTTGTGGAAAAAGGGAACGGAAGCTGGAAAGCCGAGGATTTTGTAGTCGGCATCACAGCGATCGACTACATCACCTGGGATAATGGAGTTCACTTCCAGATCGCATATGGCGAGAAGAGTGTCTGGTATGAGTCAGTAGCTAACGTTTTCGGATTCAGCGATGAAATCACCATCAATACGCCTTCCGAGACAAGCGCCTAATATAGAAAAGCACTATTAAACAACCTTCGAAATAGAAAGCGCCTCCCTATGTTCATCACAGGGAGGCGTTTTTATTCTATTCACATAAGGTTATGAGCTTATCTCTCAGCGCTCGATCACTTTGCCATCTCCATCGATGGTAAATACGACCGGCTTGTTCTTGGTGAAGAATCCGTTATCCACCACACCGACGATCCCGTTGATCTTATCCTCCATCTCTACCGGATCCACAGGCTCTTTCCAAAGGATATCCAGAAGCTGGTTTCCGTTATCGGTGATGACCGGGCCGCACTTTCTTACGCCTTCACGAAGGATGCACTGCGCACCGAGTTTTTCCAGTGCGGCTACGATCGGAACTCTCGCTTCTCCGATGATCTCTACAGGAAGGCGGAACCCTGTACCGAGAGAATCCACGATCTTCGTCGCATCGGCGACAATGACAAACTGTGTCGAGTTATACGCCACGATCTTTTCCCTCAAAAGCGCTGCGCCGCCGCCCTTTATAACATTGTTACACGGATCGACTTCATCGGCTCCGTCGATAGCAAGATCCAGATGACCGCCAATCGCTTTATCGTTCATGGAGAAAACCGGGATATCCAGTTCCTCACAGAGGTTCTGTGTACCGAAGCTGGTCACAACGGCTTTCACGTCCTTGACCGTTCCGTCCGCGATTCTCTTTGCCAGATGTCTTACCGCAGGATATGCCGTCGATCCCGTACCGAGACCGATCTTCATGCCCGAAAATATCTTACCCTGCTTAATCAGGGTATCGATCGCCGTAGATGCAACCAGTTCCTTCTGCTCACTCTGTGTCATAGTCATACCTCGTCTTTCTCTGCCATCTTTCTAAAGTACTCATCTCTGTATCTGGCCACCGGCATCTCGCTCCAGACATGGGCTTCGATATACCGTTCCGGTCCGAACTTTCCGTCATCGTTCCAGTCCTGCGGAAGACCGTATTTACCGATGATTTTCAGGATCTCGTCATAGTTGTAAACTTTCTTTCTGTATTCCTTCCCGTCCGCGCACCGGTCGCTGAATGTCGGCATCGAATCGCCGTAGGTAAAAGAAACGGTCCGAAGGTCGAATTCTTCGATGGGGATCCTGATGTACTCGGACTGCTCAAACCAGGTCGAGAGCCACGGACTGAACTCCACCACCATGTAGTGGGGCGAGTGCTTTTCCAAAATAAAACCGCCCTTTGCGGCTAACTCACGACGCAGGATCGCTTCACAGTTATGCCGGTGCTCCACATAGAGATCGTCTCTCAGCGCACACTGTGAATCCGGGCGTTCCTTCTTGATCTTCTCGATCACGGCCTTCGCCTCCTCGGGGGAGATATTTGTCAGGCTCTGAAAAGGACCCGTGCGCCGGTCGAAAAAATGGTACAGATACATGTCCGTCTCCTTCAAAAAGAATCGTCTTAAAAGATTATATCACGCACTCTGACCTTTCACATCAGGAAACAGCAGTCAAAAAGACAGTATCAGACGGTCTTCCGATGGAGCGACCAAATCGTAATCTTACTTCTTCCCGACATTATTCTTAAACCTTTCCAATAAAAGCTCCCTGCCATGTTGAAACTACAAACTCTGTATCATCCTTGACCATTGTAAAATCACAAAGATACGGATACTCAAATTTGCGCACCATCTTCATAGTCTCTAACTCGTAAAGATATGATTCTCCTGAAGCCCTCATAAAATCAAACAGAATGTATTTTTCGCAAGGAGAAACATAGATATTCCGCACTGGGGGGAGTTGCTCAAATTCGGCCGGGAAACAGATCTTTCCTATCTCGTTAAACTGCTTGTCGGTGACAACAATATGTGTCTCTTTGCGGTAATAGTTTCTTTCCCTGCAAAGAGAAAAACCATCGAGAATTCCCGGAAGCTGATAAGGTGCCTTCTGCGCCACCTGAAAAGAGATCCGGTCCGGATCCGAGGAGGAAATCTGCAGTTCCCCGACAGAATAATTTTCATCAGTCTGAATAAATCTGTAAATCTGGTTACTGTATCTGTCCAGCGCGATACGCCAGACACGCGGACAATAATCGGTAACCGGCTGAATATCGTCATCAAGATACGTGACCTTCTGTGTTTCGATATCGATGAGTTTTATCCGGCTACTGCCCAAATCGAGGACGGACTTGCTGTCAGCGGTGAAGTACATCTGAGGGCCGTCCATTTCATTTGTTTTGACCCGAAGCACTTCTTCGCCGGACTCCAAAGAGAACACTACAATTTCTCCGGTAGTGCTTTTTGCAGCGAGAAGTTTTCTGTCAGGTGAGACCGCGACACGTGAAAGGTATCTTATCGTCCGGATCTTGAATATCGGTTCCGTACTGTCACCCGACAGGTCATAAACATAGGCAATATTCTGACCACTAAACCCGGCGAGGGTATTCCCATCCTCGCTGACAAACAGGCAATTCCCGCCTCTCAGTTTCTTAATCTTTTTCATTTCCGTTGCCATAGCCCCCCGTTAGTGAATCCTGTTCACACAATCTGAAAAGAGCTTCCAATTACATACACTTCCCGAGCATTTCTCTCGCCCAGAAGTACTGCCCCTCATCCTCAAACTCTCTGTAATACACTTCGATCATCATCGTTAAATACAGGATGATATCATACCAGCGCAATCTCTTTAACTCATCTTCCGAGAACGAAGTCTGACCGAATCCTTCCAGGAAATGCTCGCCCCGGTTATGCATTCTGAAACGGTCATCCATAAACGGTTCACCCCATAGTGCTCTTTCCCAGTCAATGATCCCGGACACGTGTCCGTCTTTGACGAATACATTTCCGGCCCACATGTCCCAGTGAACCAGAGAAGCTTCTTTTACCGCTTCAAAAGCACTTTTATCCGTCTCCAGCTGATTCAGTAATGTCTGTCCGTCATATACGATATCAATATCTTTTTTCCCGGCATCTGAGATCAGGTTTTCCAGCATATGCTTTACGAAGAGAAACAGAGAATCGTATCTCTTATCTTCTCCCAGAAAGCCGAATTCCGGGTTCTTCACCTGTGACAATTCCCGCGATATCTTTCCGATCTCCGTATCCACTATTGCAATTGCATCTTCGGACATCTTCTCTCTTACAAAAGCGAAATTATCACCCTTCAGTTTTTCCATAAAGAAATAGTGCCCGTCGCATATGGTGTTACTCGTATCGTAATACTGGATGTCTGCAACTTTAAAAGAACAGTTTTCGGAAGCCAGTTTCATGGCAGTAACTTCCGCCTGCATCAGATTGACTTCATTAGAGGTATTGCCTCTTCTGTCTTTTGCCGCGATCTTCAATATACTTTCACTGCCATCTTCAAACGTGATATCGTAGGTGACATTGCACATTCCTTCAGTCAGTTCTTTTACCGCTGCGATTCTCTTATCCGGAAATGCTTCTTCCGCCATATTGGAAATCGTTTCCACGGATTGTTTGTTTTTGGTGATAGCCATAAGCCAAATCCTACCCTTTCAAGTGAACGTATAAACGTTAAGTCCACTCAAAGTTCTCTTTGCCTGCTCCAAGCTCAAAGTGATGCTTTACGATTCCCTTATCGATGCCGGACATAGGTCCGCTTTTATATGTCAGATTAACCTTATTACCTTCTCCGGTGATAGTGAAAGCCTGCTTGTTAAGCGCAGTCGGTGCAAGAAGCGCTGCCTCGATACCGTTTTTAAACCACTCCGGTGCTTCACCCGAATAGCTGCTGACCTGATCTTTATCCTTGCTCTTATGCGGCACACCCTGTGTCTTGCCGTGGCCTACAGCGATAATGCTTACGATCTTTTTGCCACTGACAAATCCTTCCACATATTTCCTGTTAAAAGTCCCGGCCATCCACCAGGTGTTGAGACCGTTCATCTGCGCATAAAGGCACAGGTCAGACCCGGCATAGCCGAGCATCTCATCAATACCATCCCGGTCATCTGCTGCCAGAACGAAATAGGTATTCACACCCTCTCCGCCCAGAACAACTTTACCCATAAAATTGACGGGTGTCTTCTCGCTCTCGACCAAAGCAATGGAAAGATTCAATTGCTTATTCAATTCATCAACTCTTGATTTGAGAGTGCTTTTCTCTGAATCAGACAAAGGCGTTCCATCAAACTTTCTGACGGTGTGTCTTGCCCTCATCGCCTGTTTCATTTGCTCAGTCATTTTCTACTTCCTTATCGGATCATCCTAGATTTCCGCCGCCCCACTCAACAAGAACGAAGCCTTTACGTTCAGAAAGATCAGGGTTCATAGAAGTGAGGTCCTGCTCTTCTATATTAACATAT
>CAMYWO010000039.1:0-20273 GCA_947302815.1 uncultured Clostridia bacterium
CGACTTCGTTCATGACAGACCACTCTTTCGCCACATTCTGACGAAGCTCATCATCATTATTCATCGTCGCGATACGTGCTTCACACTTCTCGCAGTCCAAGCCGCAATATGCAATAAATTCGTTCATATAGACACCTTCCTTGTTATGGATTTGCCGGCCTCTATATTGTAGCACATTTGTTCGGTTTTATTCAAGGGATTTCCTATGATACGGAGAAGCTTTTCTCTTATTTCAGGTCACAGAGAAGGCCCGCAAAGGGGAATTTATAGAGGAGTGCCTTGTTGCCGAAGAACTCGACTTCTTTACCTTCAGCTTCGCCGGCACGGACCTGTTCCGCACCCTCTTTCAGTTGTCCGATCAGGTCGGGAGAAACCGGGAAGGAGCCGTGCATCGGATAGATCTCATCGAACTGATCCGCATACTCGGAAAGGTGTCCGAGGCTCGCGATATAATCATCGAGATTTCTCATCGGGCCGAACATGAAGATATGACTGTCCGAGACGGTATCGCCGCTGACCAGGACCCTGTTCTTCACATCGAGGATCGCGATGCTTCCGGGAGTATGTCCCGGGATATCGATCACACGAAGGACACGTCCGCCGAGGTCGATCTCATCGCCTTCTTTTACCGGCAGGATCGTACCCTGTCCCTTGAAGTTTCTGTAGTTTTCTTCCTCGTTCGGAGACATATAGATTTCAGGAAAAGCACTGTTGCCGGAGATGTGATCCGGATCCGCATGCGTGTTGATGAGGATCAACGGAAGATCCGTAAGTCCTTCGGCGATCTCCTTTGCATCCGGTGCGGTCATTCCCGTATCGATCAGCGCGGCTTTTTCCGTGCCGCAGAAAAGGAGGAATCTCACTCCGCCATCCTCAATTCTCCAGGTGCTGTCATTGATCTTGATTACGTCTGCCATGTTACTTTCTCCCTGGTTTCTTAAACTCTGTATTTACCGTTCGGTGTGGGTTTTCCGTGTCCGTAATACACGGTGCGCTCACCTAATGCACGTAGGATCTCCGCGCTCTTTTTCGATGCTTCCTTATCGTAATACAGATGTGCGTTGCCGGGGTTAATCCAGTTGTCCAGAGCATCGCCGACGAGCAGGTGTTTCCTATCCACATCCACGCTGATCGAGCCCAGCGTATGACCGGGTGTTTCGATGATTCTACCCGGGATCCCGTAGGAACTGATATCGTCTCCGTCTTTAACGAAGATCAGGTTCTCCGGACGCTCCACTTTCGTTTCCCGAAGCACCTTTTTCGACAGGCCGAGAACGACTCTTCCGACGAGTCCCACCGGCTTTAACGGCTGCTTGTCGAAGCTTATGAAAAGCTCCTCATCCTTCGGATGGATCGCGACCGGAATTCCGTACTTTTTGGAGAGCGCCGCGGCGTTCTCCGCGTGATCGAAGTGCACATGCGTAAGCACGATCAGCTTCATGTCATACTTGTCGCATTCCGCGATCACTTTCTCAAGTCCCGCTCCGCTTGCTGTATCGACCAGAATCGCCTGCTTTCCGTCTGCTACGATATAGCAGTTATCCGTTCCGGTCTTTATGTGTTTGACTTCAATCATCCGAGGTTCTCCTTTTCGAAAAGTTCTGTCAGTAATGAGATGCTCTCCACACCCTCCGGAACTTCTTTTCCGAAGCGGTTGAGCCAGATGGCGCGGATCCCTACGGAACCTGCTCCTTTGACATCACTGCTCATGGAATCGCCGATGTGAATGACCTCCTCCGGCTGAAGGCCGGTCTTACTCAAAGCATACTCGAACAGTGCTTTTTGCGGCTTATAGGATCTGGCATCTTCCGAGGTAAAAACACCTGCCGGGGATAGTCCGTGATATTCGATCGCACTCATCACATCCGCCGTATCGATATTGGATACGATATAGACCGGAAGCGGACACTTCTCGAAGAAGGGCTTCGAGTCCTCAAAGATCGGCGGCTTGACCCAGTGCGCGAACATCAGATCGCTGAGTTCATCGGCGCTTGCCGGACACTGAAATCTCTCGAGTGTATGCTGAAGGGACTTTCTCTCAAGATCGCGCTGCGTCTCAAAAGTATCCCATTCAGAGTGAAGGAACATCTGCTGGAAATCGTTCCACCAGAACCCGTCGATCTCGCCCTTGCTCTCGGCCTTTCCGGTATTGTAGATGATGTCCGTTATCTTCTTAATGACCTCTCCGTCCTCATGAACGATCGTACCGTAAAAGTCAATAAATATCGCTTTGATCATGTTTATCCCCATTCTGTCATTCTCTTAGCGGCAAGACTTCTTTATGCTAACGACATGACATAGATCTGACACGGATTCGCTTCATCCCAGTAAGTCTCGATGACTTCGAATTCCTTGAATCCGCAGCCGAGATAGAAGCGGTTGGTCCGGTCATAATCTTCGTACACACCCATTTTAACCGTTTTCACCTGCATAAAGGAATACCCCAGAGAAGCGGCTTCCGCCTTCGCCTTCTCGACGAGCTGGCGGCCGATGCCATTTCGGTGATACTCCTTAAGAACGCCCATCACGGCGAGCTCGACAGTCTCTTTTCCGGTTTCCTTAAGACACAGGAAACCTGCGTAATGTCCGTCTTCTTCGGCGGCAAAGAACAGCCAGTCCTTACAGTCGGAGATATACCCTTCTCGGCTCTCCTCAACTTCGAACCATTCCGTCAGTGCCTCGAGGATCGTTCTTGCGATCTTCGACTTTTCTTCTCTGTCTTCAATCTTCTTAATCATACTATTATCCTTTCAGTTATCTTATTGAAAAATCTTATGCTCTCTCCACACACTCATTCAGTTCTCTGATCATGTACCCGACATCCTCCGGTTTATGCGCATCCGAGGATGTGACGATCGGTACATTGTGTTTCTTTAAAATCGAGATAAGATCCGGATTCATGCCGAGCTCTGCCGTGTCCGGACATCTTCTGTAAGCACCACTGTTCTGGTCGGCATACATGCCGTTCCTGGCAAGTGCTTTTGCCAGAGAATCGTAGTATTCCGTCAGCGGAAACGATGCTCTGTGTCCGAAGATCTTGATCGTATCCGGATGTCCGATCCCGGTGAAAAGTCCGCTGTCCGCGAGCTTTACGGAGTCCTCGAAATACCTTCTGTACGTGCTGTCCACGTCGATTCCTTCCCAGAGCTCTACCGTATGGTCGAAGGCAAAATCCCCGACAAAATGCATGCTTCCGAGAAGAAAATCGAGGCCCAGGTCCTTCGTGTTCTTATAGATGAGATCTTCCCATTCCGGGAAGTAGCAGACCTCGAGGCCGAACTTGATGCTGACCGGGTACTCCCTTGATCTGACCTGGCCGATCAGTGCCAGATACTCCGAAAGGCTCTTATGCGCGGCCTTTCTCTGAAACCAGCTGTTCACGAAATCACTCGCCGCACGTGCGGAATCATACATGGGTGAAAACTCCGGGAACATGTAGTTATGCTCGAGAAGACGGATCTCTTGAAGACCCGTCTCCTCAGCCTTTTTCACAAATTCATCGATCCACTCCAGTGTGTAGGGACCGTACTCGACATGAATGTGTCCGTCGATCATTTTATTTCCTTCTTTCTTTTCATTTCTGACAGTTCTTCCGGCATGGCCGTAATAGGTCGGATCAGGCGCGGATCACGAAAGAAGATCCGACAGTGTATCATCCATCGTGGTCGGCACCCAGTGGCCTTCCATGCAGGTCTTCGGGTTGAAGCCCCGGATCGTATCGGCAAGCTTTATGCTCAGGCCCTTATCCTTCGGTCCGCCGGGATATGCATTGCATGTGGCATCACCCAGGAACAGCACACTGTCTTCACACACGAAAACCAGTGTGGAGTCATCGGTATGAGGCGCTTCGGACGTTACGATCTTTACCGTGACCCCGCCGAGGTCCAGCGTCATCTCGCCGCGGAATGTCATATCCGCAGGAACCACGATGACCTCTTTTCCGCCTTCGTATTCTTTTCTGACGCTGTCATTGATCGATAAAAAGCCGGAAGGGCCTTCCTTCTCAATCTCTTCCTTCTTCTCTTTAAGATATTCGTTGGTCCTCTCGTTGGTAAGAGAAAGACCGTGTATCGCATGCATGCCAAAGGTGTGATCCCAGTGCCAGTGCGTAATTACCGTAAGGTCCGGAAGCGGAAGTCCTTCCTTTTCAAGAAGCGCGTAAAACTCTTTTACATGCTCTTCCGAATGGCCGGCATCGACCGCCAGGGCCCGGTTATCGCCCTTGATATATCCGAGGTTCGGGCGGTCCCGCTCCTCTTCATATGGCATAAACCATATGCGTTCCGTAAGTTTTTCCAGTTCCATATTTATCTCCTAATTATGTTCATCGGAATCAATATTCCGACATCAGTTTTTCTCATAAAACACGATATCCATCCGCTCGTTGATGTGCTCGATTTGTCCTGTCTGACGGTAGCCGAGCTTCTCGTACAGGTGAAGATTTCCTTTCTCCTGAAGGATCGTATCGAGACTCCAGTTCTCCGGTCCGTAGATCTTCTCGACCTCAAGGATCGCCTGCTGCGCGTATCCCTTCCCGCGGAATTCCTCCATGATCCAGATCGGCGAGATGCGTTTTCTCGATCCGTCTTTCTTATCGACCACGCGGATGACGCCGACATTCCTGTTCTCTGCCACGATGAAATAGTAGCTCGTCCACGGCTGGTGAAAGCGCGCTTCGATCTTATCGAGTTTCTCTGCCCCGGGGCTCATATCGAAGTCCTGATACTTTTCAAGAAGCCCGGAAAAAGCCTCGACCTGCATCTTCCAGACAGTCTCCAGATCTTCTTTTTTTACCGGCACGAGTTTCACGCCGCGGCGAAGCACGGAGTACTGTCCCGGAAATACTTCCTCCAGGATCCGAAGCTCCAGCTCCTGACGGTGCGCAAAGTGCGCGATCAGGTCCTCTTCGCCCGATGTCCCCTTCGCCTTCGAATACGGACAGTTGTCGAAGAACTGCATCATCAGCGGAAACCAGATTTCATTTCCGCTCTCGTCCGAGCGCTCCTTACGGATCACCTGAAGATTGCCGCGGATGTCCTCCGCCTTCAGGTACATGATGTGAAACTTCTTCCCTTCAAGTGCTTTTCGGACATCTTTATAAAAAGCGATGATCTCGTCATCCGTGCAGACGCGGAAAAGCATCATGTCCTCGACAATGTTCTGAAGAAGCGAGCACTCGAAGATGTTTCCGTCCCCGTTCCAGTTTGAAAAACGCGTCAGAATGATCTTCTTAAACTCGTCAAAAGAGACGCGGTTGTTGTAGATCTCGTACTGCTCCAGATCCTGATAGAAGCTCCTGTTCTCCGTCCGAACTTTCGTGTAGCACACGATAACATGGTCGTCTTCGAAATGTGTTTTCTCTTCGATCTGGTCACGGAGCTCCGGATATTTCAGAAGCTTCTCTTCGTACACTTCTTTAGTGAGATAAGCGCACCACGCCAGTTCCACTGGAGAATACTCTCCCTCGCGGATGGCCGTATATTTCGGAAAATTCTCCGAAAGCTGTCCGACCAGTGTCGTCTTTCCACTGCCCTGCAGGCCTTCTACGAAATAGTTCATAATTGTCCTCCCGTTAATTGAGGCCGTCTAAGACCTTCCTGACGTCCGACTCCAGATACGGGTTCATGCGGTTGATGAAGCCTTCCATCTTCAGAAGTTCCGTCAGGTCATATCCGATATCTTCCGACAGAGAAACGATGCGGTCTTTAAAGTTCTGGCGGTTCGGGTGATACCTCGTATCTTCCCATGCTTCGAGATTGCACTTCTCGTCTGCGAGTTCCCGGATGCGGGCGGTAAATTCACCCTTCTCATCGATATCCTTAAGCGCGCGGAACGTCCACTTATAGTACGGCGGATAGGTGCGCTTCAGAAGGAAGAAAAGCTCCATCGCCGCTTCCATCCCGCGGACCTTGCAGATCTGCGCCGAGACGGTATCTTTTCTCGTCATGCAGCGCGCGTAGTTGACCTGAAGAGCCGCTGAATACTCATGCATCTTCTCCGCGATCCGGATCCTCCAGATCCGCTCAGGATAGTAGTCGAGAAGAAGCTTTCTGAATGCAGAAAAAGCACCGGGGTCATCTCGGAAGATCTCGCCGTTTACTGCCGTTGCCAGGCACGCATGATCGAGCTGCATCCACTGCTTTTCGCTCATCGTGCAGCCCTTCGTATCGCAGTCGATCCGAAGGATGTTGGAGTAAAAGTCATGGATCGTCATGACGCCTCTTCTCTCGCGAAGACGCTCCGTCAGATAGGACCTCTCCTTCTCCGCAACGATCGCATCGTAGGCCTCCTGAAGTGCTCGCCCGAAGACGGGCATATCCTCGTCAGTGATCCACAGGCACACGCCCGTTCCGAAGTCATGGTCACGCGAGATATCGTCATCAAAACCGAAGCAGTCCGAGCCCTCTCCAGAGAGTCCCACCGCGATGCGCGACTCATACTCACCGAATTTCTCACGGATCATCGGCGCGACTTTTTCTTCATAAAACTGTCGACTGTTCTCAATCATGACTACCTCTTTTAGAGCGGACTTTCGATCGTGATCATCGTCTCGGTAAAGCCGTTTCTCTTATAGAAACGAAGCCCGTCCGTATTGCCCGGGAAGACCTGCGTGCGGAAGAAATCCGCGCCGTTCTCTCTTCCGTATTTCTTTACCTCTTCCATAAACATCGATCCGATTCCGCGGTTCCTGTATTCCGCGGTAACGACCAGATCCTGAAGGTACATCGCCAGCTCCGGCTTGAGGCACGAAAACGGCTTGCTCTTGATGAGCACCACATGCGCGAATCCGATTACCTTACCATCATCCTCGGCAACGAAAAGCGCCTGATTATCGCTTTCCAGGATCCCCGCCATATACTCCGATCTGGCCCCCTTCGGGCTCAGGACGAAGTGCTGCGGCTGGTAAAAAACGCCGTCCTCCTCGAGCTCCCTGTAAAGGTCCTCGAGGATCTCAAAATCTTCTTTTTCCGCTCTGCGAATATTGATCATGATCTGCTCCTTGAACGCTGTTTCTCTTTCTATATTCTATCGTATCGGGAGACGCTTCCGCATTCACCTTACGGTTTAATTCTTCTCTGTTTTACGGATGATGGTACTTACCTTGAGCGCATCCTGAAAATCCTCGTCAGTGATGCCCAGCGCCTTGATGTCGTCCTCGACGCACTTCTTGTATACCGCTAAACCTTCCTGCGATGCTTCATCGAAGATCATGTAGGTCCTCGCGTAGTCAAATATAGCGGGCGCGATCCGGGCGTTCATCCAGTCGATGATCACGAATTCCGGATACGTCTTTTTCTCCAGCGCCGCATCCATCGCACCATTCGGGATCATGATGTTCAGGAAATGTATGTCCAGATGACAGATGCAGGGCGGATATTTCTCAGAAAGGCGGTTGATGATCGGGAAGATCGTATTTCTATCCTCTTCACTTAATCCCATACCGGCTGTCGCGATCATCGGCGGCATCTTGATACCGTCGATCGGCGCGGCGTGTATTTTCCGGAAAGCATCCGCAAGGATGCCGAATCCCTCGACGTATCCATTCAGGACCTTATCCTCAAGCTGTTCTCCTTCGATGAGATCCATCTTAATGATGTGTGCGTCATCCGTATCGTAGTAACGGACCGGGCAGAGTCCCAGCGCATTGACCGCTCTCTGCTGGTCTTTTTCAAACGCGATCCACTCCGCCGGATAGGTGTTTTTATAAACTTTATATGCGTATCCCTGATAACGGAAAACTTCCGCCTGCGCGCCTTTTCCGATCAGCACCTCGCTGCCGTCAAATTCCATTTTATATACCTACTCTTTCTCTTCCCAATCCCGGTATTTATCTCAGGATCTCGTCGATCGTCGATACTGTGCTGAACGTGCCTTTGTTCTCCGCGATGATCTCCTTCATCTTTTGAAGCTCGAAGTAGTTCACGTAGCAGATCAGCGTCTTATTTTCGCCTGCGATCGCACCATAGGAATCCATGATGGTGCAGGTCTTGTTCAGTTTCGTCTTGATGGCCTCGACAAGTTTATCCGGATCCTTCGTGATGATGGTCACCTGCTTGATCGCTTCGAAGTGATCGGTGAAGTGGTCGATGACCGCCGTCGCCACGAAGTAGACGAGAAGGCTGAGCAGTGCGGCATTTCTGTTAATAAGGAGAAACGCCGCGCCGTACACACACGCATTGAATCCGATCAGGATCCACGACATGCTGAAGTTTCTTCCTGTCTTTTCGGATAGCTTCTTGATCACGATATTGGCGAAGATCTCCGATCCGTCGATGCATCCGCCGTGACGGAGGATAAGCGACAAGCCCAGTCCGAGGATCGCGCCGCCGAATGCCACCGCCAGAAAGTGCTCGGTATTGAGTTCAAACGGGATCCCTTCAAAAATATCCAGACCGACGGTATAGATGATCGCGCCGAAGAGTGCCTTGATGCTGAATCTCGCGCCCAGAAGGAGGAATCCGCCGAGCATGAACGGAATAAAAACGAGAAGTACACACGGTGACAGCGGGAAGCCGGTCATCTTGCTGATGATGATTGCCACGCCCGCCGTTCCATAGTCGATCGCGTCGTTCGGCAGCAGGATACAGGCAACCGAAAAGGCGGCCATCAGAGCGCCGATCATGATCATCACATACGAGAAGATCTCTTTCCAGATTTTCTTATTCATAAGTCAGCCGGTCTGCTCCTTTGCAATCCACGGTGTTATTGAACAGGTCTGATCACCAGCGGCATCGTAAATGCTGCTTCATATCCGCGTGCCTTGATCGCTTCGATCACGACCGGGTTCAGCCGGTTCGCCGTCAGCATCAGGAACTTCAGATCGCCCATAGAGTTGATGTTCGGGGCGAGCTCTCTCGTCAAGGTCTCACGCACGATGTTCTTTATTTCTACTCTCTGTGCGTTAGAATCCAGCGAGCTTGCTCCCATCGCTTTTGCGCGGATCACGCCGGAGATACTTACCATGACATTCTGTCCATTGGAATTGGTGCCGAGCGGAATCGGATCCATCTGCATAAGATTTGCCTGCACGACGCCTTCCGGAAGTCTGCTCTGCGTACGCGCCGGCTGGGGTCTTGCCTGCGGTCTCTGTGCCGCTTCCGCCGCTGCCTTTTCCGCGCGCTGTCTCTCAATATTATTGTTCGCGGCTTCCTTTGCCGCTTCCATTGCCTGCTTGAAGTTATCTAAGAATCCCATTACTAATATCCTCCCCCAAAAGTACTATTACGATTATACCATTTGAAGGGAGAATATGCGTATTTACCACTGCTCGCCCATGCCTGAGTAGGGAACGTCGTGGATAAGGATCTGCATCGGGATCCCGATGTCCTCGTCGTCCGGAAGCTCACCTTCTCTTTCCGCACACTCAAACTCGTCCACCAGCAACTCAACAAGCGTCATGTCGATGAAAAGCGGCAGTTTCTCGAGAAGCTCTTCTGCCACATCTGTCTCGGTCCGGTATCCTTCCAGGACTGTCTGGAAATAATGGTCCATAAATGCCATGCGTTTCTTCGGGTCTCTCTCCTGCATGCACCAGCCGACACCATGTGTCCAGACGTGCGCGAGATCGAACATGTACCAGCAGTAGATGCAGTTATCGAAATCGAAGACCGTAATGTCACCACTGCTCATATCCACATGGTAATTACCATCACAGAAGTCGAAGTGGACAAGTCCGAAACCGTCCTTATCTACCGGTAATTCCCGGAAAGCACTGATCCTTTTTGCGATCGCTTCCTTCAATTCAGAATACTGATCCGGGATGAGCTTTCCGATATAGTCCATATTGAATTTGTCAAAGTACGAAGCACGGCGGTGTTCCGGGTGGTACTCCTTGGAAAGACGGTGAATCGACCCGAGTGCTTTTCCCGTATTATAGAAATACTCTTCGAGCGGTGCGTCTTTCCGGTAGCGATAGCCGTTATCGACCATCAGCATGCCTTTTGCGTATTCAAAAAGACTGATGTAAACGGGACCATCTTCCTCCTCGATACACTCGACGAACCGCCCGTTCTTCGAAGGGATCACGTCCGCGACCGGCGCGCCGTTTTCTGCCAAATAGCGGATGAACTCCGTCTCGGCCAGGTAGTCTTCCATGGTCTTATCGTGAAGATCCGAGATGCGGAGAACATACTTCTTCTCCCCCTCTTTAACGCAAACAACGATCCTGTTCCGGCCGCCTTCGTGTTCCGAAACCTGATCGAATTCATACCCATCCAGTGCAAATAATTCTTTAGTCAGATCGAAAATGTTTTTAGTAATCACTACTCCTTTTCTCTATGACCGCCGTATCCTGCGGCCTTTCAAAATTTTCTTCATTTTCATTGTACTTGGAAATCTCCCGGCCGTCTTTATCCTGCTCGTATACGTGTTACAATAGACCTGTACAACATCCTCCGACACAAAAAGGACATCCCATGAAAAGAATCGCTTCCGCTCTGTTATGCATCGCCATCATCTCATCCACCTTGCTTTCTTCCTGCGGGAAAAGCACTTCTAAGGACACAACACCTGCATCAGATCAGGAAACGGTCACCACAGATCCTTCTACTATCCCCTCGCAGGATGTCACGATCACTCCGATCGATTTCTCTGATCCCGTGGTTTCAGATCCGGGCCTGGATTGGCAGTACGATATTTCCTTTCCGGACTGGCAGGACCGGTCGATGTATGGCGCCAATAACCGTTTAGGTTTCTACGGATACAGCGGGCAGGGAGTCATCTATATCCAGCCCGGTGCGGGATCCGGAAAGTTCTCTCTCTACATTAACGATACCCGGATCGACACTTCGGAAATGGCTCCCGGAAAAGTCTATTCTCTGGACATTTCGGGCATCACCAGAAACGGCAGGAACTCCCTTCAGTTAAGTGATCTTTCGCAGGGCGTAGTCTTCGTGAAGATCCCATACCCGACAGTGATCAGCGGAACGATACAGGATGTCGGCATCTCTGAAGATGCGATCCGGCTGATCGATACGATCATCAGCTGTGATGTGGAAAGCGGTTTTCCGAGCGCGCAGATGGCGGTCGTTAAGGACGGTCGTATGGTCTATGAAAACTCCTGGGGAAACGTTAAGACTTACGACGATAACGCGAACCCCATCGGCGCTTCCCCGGTCACGAAAGATACTCTCTACGACCTCGCTTCCGTGACCAAGATGTTCAGCGTGAACTTCGCCATCCAGTACCTGATGACGAAAGAACAGATCACTCTGGACACGAAGATCGTTGATATTCTCGGTGAAGAATTCGCAAACAACACCATCGAACGGAAGTACTATAACCGTGATAAGATCCCTCTTTCCGAAAACAAAAAGATGAAGGCAAATATCACGGTCCGTGATGTCCTTCGTCATCAGGCCGGATTCCCTTCGGGACCGCAGAATATGACCAACCAGAAGAAGCTCAGCACTTCCCCGACTGACGCCACGCGTAAAGATACACTCAATCAGATCTTCATGACACCTCTGATGTACGAGCCGGGAACGGAACTCGTGTACAGCGATCTCGACTATATGCTTCTCGATTTCTGTGTGGAGGAGATCACCGGGATGCGGATCGATCAGTACCTTGAGGAGATCTTCTGGAAGCCGATGGGTCTGACTCACATCACCTACAATCCGATTGAGAATGGATTCTCCGCAGACGACTGTGCCGCAACGGAGTTAAAGCCGTATCCGAAGAAAGGTGAATACACCGATGAGGGACTCCGCAACCGCACGCTCCAGGGAGAGGTCCATGACTCGAATGCTTTCCACCGCATGGCGGGAGTTTCCGGACATGCCGGTCTGTTCTCCAATGCCTCCGATCTGGCGATCCTTGCTTCCGTGATGCTTACGGGCGGCTACGGGAATCACCGCTTCTTCTCACAGAACGTCATCGACCAGTTCACCGCGGTCCAGGATGAAGATTATCCCGGCTACGCACTTGGCTGGTGGCGCGAAGGTGATCACGCCAGAGATTACTATTTCGGTTCCGTCACGGATTCAAAAGTATTCGGTCACGAAGGCTTCACCGGAACTCTCGTAGTCATCGATCCGGAAAACAATATGGTGATCGTACTTCTCACGAATAAGCTTCACAGCAAGGTCCTGGATGCAGATACTTACAGCGGAAGTATGTATACGACAGCCACTCTCGGCTTCGTTCCGGAAATCATCGAGATCGGTCTTAATGGAGAAGCCGATAAAGGTATCTGGGCAAGTATGGCAGGTGATATCGCAGCAGACATCAAGAGACGTCTCGACAAAGACGGTATCACCGATGAGGACTATCCCAGATGGCGCGCGTACAAAGCGATGCTGGAGACGCAGAAACGGGTATCCTCCTGAGAAGACACCCGCCTCTTTCCAACTTTTCACACACGAAACATCCTCTCTTCCAGGAAGTGGGCGACCGCATCTTCTTCATTACATCCGATCACCGCGGTGGCGAGTGCTTTTACCTCATCACGGGCATTGGAGACTGCGTAGGCTTCGTCCGCGATCTTAAACATGGATACGTCATTCAGGGAGTCCCCGAAAACCACTAACCGGTCATATCCAAGATCCTCTTTCAGCTTCAGGAGCGACTTCGCTTTCGTGCAATTCTTCGGGCAGATCTCAAGCCAGAATTCGTCACGATACGTATCCTTCTGGAAAATACATTCCCAGCAGTCATACGCACGGACACGGTCGTAGATCGGCTCGATCTCCTCCTTTTCTCCGATGCAGGTGACATACCCCGGAAGACCGCAGAACATCTCCTCGTAGGAGTCCATATATTTCATCGTCGGATCATTCTTATAGTAGTCGAGATAGCCCTGAAGACCCACGCTGTGCTTACCTTCCATGGTGGTGCGGATCATCTCCTCGCCGATAAAGCAGGAGACATAACCGCAGTACGGAATATCCGTGAGAAGCTCTTTTAGAAGGGCAACTTCCTCATCGGTGAAAACCGCTTTTCTGATGTGCTTACCGGTAGCATTATCCGCCAGGACCGCGCCGTTTTTCGTAACGACAGGAAGCTTCAGTTTCAGCCCTCCTGCGATCGGCCGCGCGCTCTCGACCGAGCGTGCCGTCGCGTACGTAAAATCCAGCCCTCTTTCGACCAGGCCGTTGATGATGCGCACCGTGTTCTCGGACAGCGTCTCGTCATTTCTCATCAGCGTTCCGTCCAGGTCGGATACATAAAGTGTTTTCGGTTCCGTTTTCTCCGCCACGTCTATTTCCTCATCTTCCGGTTATTCACTCTTCTCGTTGACGAGCCACTGGTGCATGCTCGAGCCCCTGTCCCTGATACTCGGGAAGGACGATGACATCCGCGATATAGATCACATACCCGTGATCCCAGATCGCTCTTCCGATGGCGATCGGACGGCCCTCGTCACGGATACACCAGACATAGGAATTGCTAAGTCCCGCGATTGCCTGTTCGACGGGAAAAACACTCCAGCCGACGGCCGCTCGCATCGCCAGATATTCTTCCGGCGTGATGGTATTTGTCATCTCATATTTACCCATAATTGTCTCTACCTTCGTGTCAGAACTGAATTCAGTATAACATGTCCGAAGGCCTTCCTGTTTATACCACAAGACTACTTGTCGGGCCTCTTTCCGATGACTACAATAAAAGAAAATACGAAAGAAACGAGGTGGCGCGATATGCATTTCCCGGAAAAAACGATCACATTAAAAGATGGGAGGACCTGCATTCTGCGCCCGAACGGACCGGATCTCGCAGACCAGATGCTCGAGTATCTGAAGAAGACCGCAGGCGAGACCGATTTCCTCCTTCGCAACGAAGATGAAGTGCACTACACATACGAGGACGAAGTGGCGATCCTCGGACGAGTCCTCGAGGACCCGTACCATATCATGATGGCCGCCGTCGTGGATGGAAAAGCAGCCGGCAACGGTAGTGTCTTCGGCATCGGCGCACAGCGCAAGATCCAGCACCGCTGCTCACTGGCGATCGCACTCTACAAGGAATACTGGGGCCTCGGCATCGGAACGGCCATGATCAACTATCTGGTCGAGCTGGCAACTAAGGTCGGCTGGAATCAGATGGACCTCGAAGTCGTCGCGGAAAATGAGCAGGCTCAGGCTCTCTACAGAAAGTGCGGCTTCGTCGAGACCGGCCGCCGCCACAACGCCCTGCGCTTCGACGACGGGACCTATCACGACGAGATCCTGATGTATCGCGATCTGAAGGGTTGATGGGTCCGTGGGACTGCGAGCCTGCATTGCTTCTGGAACCGACGATTCCTTTCAAGAAAGCGCTCCCTTTCGAGTAGGGGAAATCGGGGGGAAAGCGAAAAAACGCGTTTTACCCCGATTCATCCAGGGGTATATTGGGTTGTTTTTCACCATTTCAAGGCCAATCATAAACAAAAAAGGCGCCCTCGTTTAAAAGGACGCCTTATATCTTGTAATTCAGCTGATTACTTCCTGGGTTTTCTCGAAGAACCCTTCGTGGTCTTCTTCGCAGGCGCTTTTGCCGTCTTCGCCGCAACCTTCGCAGCCGCACCAGCAGACCCCGCAGCCTCAGCAGCATCCACGGCTTCCACCGCCGCTTCAACATCCGTCCCGGCATCCGTTGCCACTGAAGCAGCGCCACCAGCAGCTCCGGCCCCAGCCACCGCGGCCTTCGCTTTTGTCTTGGCCTTCGCCTCTTCCGCCATACGCGCCTGCTTTCTTCTCTCCAGCCACGGGAGCAGACTCTCATGATAGAGGATCGCCATAACCGCGGTGAACGGGATAGAGATCAGGATGCCGAGAGGTCCGAAGAGCTTGCCGCCGATGATGATGGAGATCAGAGAGATAAATGCCGGCAGTCCCATCGAGTCACCGAAGAGATGCGGCTTGACAACGTAACCGTCGATCGTCTGAAGGATACATGTGAAGATCACGAATGCGACCGCATACATCGGATCCTCCAGCACGAGGATAAATGCACCGATCATACCTCCGACGATCGGACCGAAGGTCGGCAGGATATTCGTAACACCAACGACTACGGAGATGAGGACGACGTTCGGGAGTCCCGCGATCAGCATGAAGATCGCATTGCAGATGCCGACACCGATCGCCTCGAGGATCGTGTAACTAATGTAACGGGAGAAGATCGCATTGCTTCTCTTTAAGAAATCCGTATGTCTCTTGTACTGCTCTTCCGTAAGAAGTGCGCGGCGGAAATGGTCGATGCCGCGGAACAGTCTCTTCTTTCCGGCGATGAAATAGACCGCGAGGATCATGCCGATAAAGATGTTCAGAAGCACGTTCCAGATGCCGCGGAGGATATCCATGGCCATCGTCAGATTGTGCGAAACGTCGGAGATCATAACTTCCGCCTGCTCCTGGAGGTTGGCGGTCCAGTTCGTCGTATTCAGATGGATGCCGTACTGGGCAGCGAAATCATCAAGCTTCTTGAGCCGCTCCTCGATATCGGAAGCATAGTTCTGCGTGTTATTCATGAAGTGCGTGATACTGCTGACCATCTCCGGAAGAACCAGCCAGAAGAACAGGCCCAGCGCCAGAAGGACGACGATGATCGACACGACGACCGAAAGCGCATAGCGGAATTTCGCGTGCGAGATCTTCTTAAAGGCTTTCGTGTCGAAGAAAACAACCAGGAGGTCGACCAGGTACGCAATGATCGCACCGATAATGATCGGAGACAGGATGGACATTACCGAAGAAAGGAATGCACGCACCGCCGGGAGGTTATTAAAAGTCATGTACGCAACTACACCGGCGATTGCCGCGATCGTGTACGCACCCCATCGGTTGCTCAGTGCTTTTTTAATTCTGCCCAAAATCGTAGTCTCCTTAGAACGTCAGTGTTCTTATTATAAGACCTAAAGCAGAATAAATAAACCCGAAATTATTTTGATTCCGCCTCCGCGTCGTACAGGAGCCTGCCGATCTGGTTCGCCAGGAAGTTACCGCTCGAGGTGATCTCATGCGTCATCTCGGTCAGGATAAACCCATAGATATTATTCTTGAAAAGCACCGGCAGGATCACGCTCTGCCTGCATTTCGGCGGGAGCTCGATCCGATGGAAAAGCACTTCTGTAAGCCCGGACTGGCGCTCTTTGGGAATCACGAAAAGTTCCCCCTCCTTCAGGACACAGCGGAGATTGATCTTATCCGGGAAAAGGTCGTCATTGTTCTCTTCGTATGTTACTTTCTCATCGAAAAGGAACAGCGCGGCGTTCTGAAGACCCACCATATTAAAGTTACTGATGATCCGGTTCGTCCTGGTCTCCTTATCTGCCACTTCATTTCCGAAGTCCGTCAGTTCAACCAGACAGTCCTGGAACTCCGAGCGAAAATTGATCCTACGCTCATTGGCATTGATAAGGCTCTCTGCCTGAGCCAAGATCGCTGCATCGCGCATATGCGTAAAGAGGCGGTTTATAAACTGGTTCGGTCCGCCCGGATTCGCTCCCTGTTCGATATTCACACTTGCCTGAAGTCTTCCGATCGACTGAAGCAGTTTCTCCGCGTCAGTATAGTTCATCGCGCCGTTACCGAAGAAAATATCGATCAGATCCCTTGCTTCCAGGAAATCTTCGACACTCATATAACGCTCCTTGACAGCGATCAGTATCTTTCCGATAAACTCCGCAAAAAGCCTCTGCAGATTGACCGACTCACGTGTGATGTACTCATATCGGTATCTGTAGAAACAATCATTGAACATGCGGTTGATGAACGCGGGGTCGACATTCCGCATCTCCATCTTCGTGTATTCATACATCTCATACGGCAGAGATTCCCTGCCGTAAAGACGTGTCGGGATCTCGACGGATTCCACCTTCTCTCCCGCCATCTGTGCCAGAAGAAGGTCCAGTGACTTTCTTCCCAGGGTAATATCCGCAACACCGATTGACGAAAGAGGCGGGATCATGCGTCCGGCCATCGTCGTGTTATCGAAAGCAAACACCATGATGTCTCGTCCCGGAACGAGTCTTTTCTCCTCCATCGCTTCATAAAGACCGACAGCAACAGAGTCGTTGACACAAAAGACCACCTGGATCCCGGGATTCCTGTCGAGAAGTGCTTTTGCCTCGGAACGGGTATTGATTGACATATCCGTCGCTTCGTAATTGTCCGGTGTAAAGACGACACCATTCTCCTTGAGAAGCCTCTCGAAGATCTCTTTTCTCTTCTCGGAATCACGGCTGTCCGGACGACCGCCCAGCATACCGAACTTCGTGAAGCCGTTCACATTGATCAGGCAGTCCACCGCCTCCCGGATCCCCGATTCATTATCGTAATTGACGGAGACATAATCCACGATATCCGATGCGGCAAACACGACCGGGATATGATTAATCTGGGAACGGAAACGCTGCTTGACTCTCTCGACGTTAACATTCTCCATACTGCCGAGGTTGATGATCAGGCCGTCGAACTTGCAGAGCTTCTCCAGCTGATAGACGGTATTATAGATATTGAAATACCGGTGATGGCGGCTGTTCTTATCCTTCGTTCCGTCGAAACGTCCGGCGATGACGACCAGATTTAAGTCCTTTCTCTGCCGGATTCCGCTCTGCACATTCTGGATGAACTCCTCACCAAACTCCGTGAAGGTATTCTCCAGTACGAGACCGATCGTTTTCTTTTCCTTATATCCCTTGATCACGCTGTTACCCGTCCTTTTCCCTCGTCATGCGGATCCTGTCCGGATCACTCCAGAAGATCCGGTTCAGGCTTGGAGAAGAGATAACCTTGAGAATAATCTACATCATATCCGACAATTTTCTTCTGGATCTCTTCGTTCTCCACATACTCGGCAATGATACTGACCTTCTTGGAAGACATGGTCTTCCAGCCGGCAATCAGGGCGAGAAGGTTCTCCGACTCAGGGTTGATACAGCAGTTGCGGATGATCGATCCGTCGATCTTGAGGTAATCAGAACGGATGCCCATGACATGCTGCAGATTCGAAAAACCGGATCCGAAATCATCGATGGCGATCATGCCGCCGAGCTCGTGTACGCGGTCAACAAAGATCGTCAGTTCGTTGTAATCATCGATATCTTCACTCTCGAGGATCTCAAAGACAAAGTTCTCCGGATACGGCACAGACGAGAGCTTATCGTAGATCAGCTCGAGCATCTCTTTGTTCTTGATGTCACGGATCGACACGTTGATGCTAACACTCTTATCCTCGATATCGCGGAATTTCTCGAAGACCTTCTGGATCATGATCCGCGAGATCGCATCATAAAGGACACCGAAGCTTCGGGCAACATCCAGGAAAGATCCCGGATAATAGATCTTCCCGTTCTCATCTTCGAGACGCATCAGCGACTCATAGTGATTGATCCTGTCTTCATGATTGTCGTGAATCCCCTGAAAATACGGGATGACCTTATCGTTCGCGATCGCATAGTTGATCACGTTGACGATATGGTAGCGCTCGCGGATGCTCTCTTCATCGAGCGTATCTTCTTCCGACGGCTCCGTAACCATGAACTGGATATTCTTCTTTTTCATCTCCGACCTGGACGAATAGTACATGCCCAGATAGTTGTCTTCATCACATCCGTCAAGGACGCTGAAGATCGGAACGATCGCGATGAGTTCCTCTGTGTAATCGAACAGTTCTTTCTGCAGAACTTCCATATCATGGACAAAACTGCTGAGCGTCGACCGGTACGAAGGTACTGCGATCGCAACCATCCAGCCTTCCAGCAGATACATGTGATACTTATGGTTGGAAGAAAAATCCATGCACTTATGGATGTATTCCTGGAACGTGAGCTCGACAAGGTGCGGGGAGAATACTCTCTCCATCTCCGACTGCTCCAGAACATCGATCACGCAGACGCGGTCGTAGCCCTTCAGCTTAATATCGATACTGAGTGCTGCTTCATTCGGGATCTCATCATTCTTCGAGTACAGGATGATCTTTTCACATTCACGGACGAACGGGAGGATCCTTTCTGCATCCGGATCATCTTTACGTTCCTCCAGCCTGCTCTCGATATTCATCAGGCTATTGAGCATGTTACGGTTATCCTGTGCAAGCGATGATGTGTGGGAGAACGCATACGGATTATATTCCTGCGCATACTGGCGTTCGCCCATGACCGTGACTACAAAAGTACCGGTACCTAATACATTTCTTCCGTAGACATTCATGATCTCATCGGAAGTAACACAACCGCACATGTTCGAATTCTCATAAGGTGCGAGTTCCCATCTTGCGCAGTTCAGGAATCCCGAGGTCCTTGCGAAACTGATATATCCGAAAACTGTCTCCGCCTTGGAGAAATTCTCGATCCTCTGGAACAACGCACGGCTGTCCGCGATGATCTTGCCATCGTAGACGAAGGATCTGCGGATCCTTCTCCCCGGCTTGATGTTGTGTCCGCAGAAGAGAAGTTCCTTTTTCTCTTTCGTCTCTACATCCTCACGAAGCGCGTACTCATTCTGGTTCATCGGGTCCGTCCTCGGGAAGGCCTGTTCGAGACTTACATCCTTACGGTGATAAATATGGAGCGGAACTTCGACCTCATCTGCGTGCACATACGGGAAGAGATACACCAGTTCAGGGTGTTCATTCAGGATATTGTCGATTCCCAACTGGCAGACATCGACCGCGTCCTTGCCATCGATCGAAAGGATACAGGACTTGAATGTATCGGTGATCTCAGATTCTTCGCCGATCACCTGCGCGCCGGTCGCGAAAGAGGAATAACTCTCAAACTTCTGTCCGGAGACTGCGGCAATCAGGATCGCACGGTCAGACCAACCTGTCTCATTGAAAACGAAGCCATTCTCCATAAGGTTTCCATGACCGGACTCCGGGAGTGAAGCCACACCGCCACTCATCAGAACACTCGGGAAGAAATCATTACATCTATCGACGAACTGATAGGAATCCTTGTACTGTCCGGAGAAGAACGTCAGGAGAAGCTTGGTATCGTCCTCGACAAACTCCTTTTTGACCTGACCGACAAGCATGTCGACCGGAAGAGGTGTCTGCGTATAATCATCCATGATCGAGATCATGGACGAACGGACTCTTGCCTCCGTGAACGTGGATACAGATATTACGCAGCGATTCTGGGCATAATTGCCTTTGTTAACGATCGCCGCACAGCTGGTACCGAAAATGATCGCGCTGGGAACAAGTTTCTTGACAAAGCACGCGAGATCCACCGCCTCATCCGCCATGTGGATCGCAGTATGAATTCGAATCAATATATCTCCCTGCTCCGCCGAAAGATTCAGCTGCTTCAGGGTACTTGAAAGTCTCGCTTTAGAGATGTACTGAAA
>CAMYWO010000040.1:0-20209 GCA_947302815.1 uncultured Clostridia bacterium
CCGGGAACGGCTGACGGAAAACGAGGTTCTCCGGGATGCCCAGCTCGAGGCCGGCTCTTCTTACTTCGTCCTTAAAGAGCAAACGCAGCGGCTCGATGATCTCTTTGAAATCAACACAGTCCGGAAGACCGCCGACGTTGTGGTGGGACTTGATAACGGCACTCTTGCCGAGACCGGACTCGATAACGTCCGGATAGATGGTGCCCTGAACGAGGAAGTCGACCGCGCCGATCTTCTTCGCTTCTTCTTCGAATACACGGATGAACTCTTCACCGATGATCTTTCTCTTCTTCTCCGGCTCTTCGACACCTGCAAGTTTGCTGTAGAAACGCTCCTGAGCGTTGACGCGGACGAAGTTCAGATCGTACGGACCCTCCGGACCGAAGACGGCTTCTACTTCGTCACCCTCGTTCTTACGAAGGAGACCGTGGTCAACGAATACGCAGGTGAGCTGCTTGCCGACTGCCTTGGAAAGAAGTACTGCGGCAACAGAGGAATCAACACCGCCGGAAAGTGCGCAGAGGACTTTACCGGAACCGACCTTTTCACGGATCTCCTTGATGGAGGTCTCAACGAAGGAGTCCATCTTCCAGTCACATGCGCACTTACATGCACGCTTTAAGAAGTTCTCGAGGATCTTGTTTCCTTCTACTGTGTGGGAAACTTCCGGATGGAACTGTACGCAGTACAGGCCCTTCTCTTCGTTCTGAGCGGCTGCGACCGGGCAGGCCTTGGTGGTCGCGGTAACGGTGAAGCCCGGAGCGGCTTCTGCGATATATACGGTATGACTCATCCAGCAGACGGTCTTCGCGGAAACATGTCTGAAAAGTGTGGTGGAGTTATCAACATCGACCTCGGTGTGACCATATTCACGGACCGGTGCTTTTGCAACCTTGCCGCCGAGGAGGTAGTTCATGAGCTGTGCACCGTAGCAGATACCAAGTACCGGGATACCAAGCTCGAAGATCTCTGTGCTGCACTTCGGTGCATCGTCATCAGTAACGGTACTCGGGCCACCGGTGAAGATGATGCCCTTCGGGTTCATCTCTTTGATCTTCTCGATCGGCATGTTGTACGGATGAACTTCGCAGTAGACACTTAAATCACGGACTCTTCTAGCGATGAGCTGGTTGTACTGGCCTCCGAAATCCAGGATAAGGATCATTTCATTCTGCATGGTGGCGCCTCCCCGATATATATGTGGAATTTTATGTGGTTATAATACCGCATAACGAGGGGGTTTTTATATCCGTAAAATGCACAAAATTGTGCGTGTTTTCGGACTTTTTCATTAGCCTGCGTGACGCGCTTTTGCAGTTGTCCGGAAAGCGGCTCATTCGGCGCGCCGCGCGTCAGCTCCAGTCAGCCTTTTCCTTCGAGACTTTCTCGCCCCAGGAGGAGGCCCAGTGCTCGCAGTAGAGCTTCGAGTAAGGGATATTCTTCCTTCTTCTCAAATTCTCCATGCGCTTGCTGCTCGCCCAGAAGATCGACGGGATACCGATCACGAGGAAATAGAAGGGCCCGAGAAGCAGGGACTGGAAGGTGTGGCCGTATTCGTGGATCGCCACCTCTTCGTTATAGATGCGGTCACTTTTCGCGGCTTCGCTCTGATCTTCCGGATCCGGCTCGCGGGGAGTAAAGATGAACATACCGAGAGATACAGCCGAGGACATCGGCCACACGGTACGGATGACGCCTTTATAGTAGAAATGACGGCACTTTCTGAACCACAGGAACACGAAGAAACCGAAGGATGTCTGGAAATATCCCCACGTCCAGTGAAGGAAAACGGCGACCGGGTAGAACCAGCGGCGGTCATCCTTCCAGTGGGTCTCGACGGCAAGGAACAGACCGATTAGGAGAAGTCCGATGAAGTAGCAGAGGCCGTCCTTCGCATCGTAAGTCCCGCCGACCAGGATGCCGGGGAAAGACGAAGAGTCAAGCCCCAGTTCTTTTGGCACGGAAAGCGCCTGCAGGACTTCGACAAACCAGCCCGTGAAATAGCAGAGAAACGGAAGCACATAGACCGAGAAGATCTTATCTTTCGGGAAGAACATCGCTCTTAGGAAAAAGTAGAGCGCGGGAATGACGATGACGTCGCCCAGATATGCGCGGACGGCGCCGCGGGTAAAGAGCGCGATCAGGACCTCCACCATAAACAGCGCCAGGAAAAGCACTGCGTACTTAAATCTCGGATGAAGTCTTCTTCTCTCTCTTTCCATGATCTCCTCGTGGCGGCCGGTCCGGGTGATTCCCCTCGGCCGCTCCCTTCTCTTTCCCTTCTGACTGCAGGGGCTTGTCTTATTGTGCTATACTGGAAAACATATTACCAAAGGTGGGGAAAAAATGACAGTATTTGAATGGATCAAGCTCGCTATCATCGGCATCGTGGAAGGCATCACGGAATGGCTCCCGATCAGTTCAACAGCACATATGCTGCTCCTCGACGAGCTTCTCCCACTCTCCCAGAGTGAAGAATTTAAGAATGTATTTTTCGTCGTGATCCAGCTCGGCGCAATCATGGCGGTCGTCGTTACCTTCTGGAAACGCCTGTGGCCCTTCGGCTACGGCGAGCAGCCGGGCATGTCCGGGAAGAAATGCTACGTGAAGAAAGAAATCTTCATGATGTGGTTCAAGGTCGTCGTGGCCTGCATCCCGGGCGTCATCATCACGCTGCTTTTCGACGACTACGTAGAGGCGCACCTTCAGACACCGTACATCATCGGCGCGGCGCTGGCGGCTTACGGCGTGATTCTCATCCTCGTCGAGCACTCCAGAAAGAACAAGCTCCCCCGCGTTGAGTCCGTCGACGACATCTCCTTTAAGGACGCATTCATCATCGGACTGTTCCAGTGCCTGTCCATCATCCCGGGCACATCGAGATCCGGTTCGACCATCATCGGTTCCCTCTCGATCGGCATCAACAGAACGAGCGCAGCCGAGTTCACCTTCTTCATGGCTGTTCCGGTCATGTTCGGACTGAGCTTCATCAAGCTCCTGAAGTTTGGCTTTAACTTCTCCTCTTCTGAAATCCTGACGCTCTTCGTCGGATGCGCGATCGCCTTCCTCGTATCTCTGTTCGCACTTAGGGCGCTCCTGAACTACGTAAAGAAGCACGACTACAAGGTCTTCGGTTACTACAGAATCGTCCTCGGCGCGGTCGTGATCCTGTACTTCGCACTGGCGTAAGGCGACGGAGGGCTTCTGTTGGTCATTTTTCGTATCATCGGGCCTCATATGACTAATGAAACTGCTCCAAATGCCTCTCCCTATGCGATATTGGTCATTTCGTTGCCTGTTTTTCAAAAAAGTCAACCAATATGACCAATATAGTGCTTTTCGGGCAGAATCCGGGTTCTCATTGGTCATTTCGCATCCCAATCAACATGAAATGACCAATGCCACCTATTTATTGGTCATTTCTGAGCAAAACCCTCTTTAAATGACAAATGAAAGGAGCCATCTCATGGATCTGAGACAGCTCCTTCTTATACTCGTTTATATCCGTATAGTTAAGATCAATTATTTAAACAGGCTGATGATTCCTACGACAACCAGTGTGATCGCTGTCGGGATCGCACCGCCGATAACGTATGCGCGGTTCAGTGTGAGGGATGTCTTCGCGCCCTTCAGTTTCTCGCCCTTATCGTCCCACTTCTTTACCAGACGGCTGCTGTAGAACCACATGAACAGGGAGATGAAGATCTCCGCGATCAGCCAGATGCCCATGACCCACTTCACAGCACCGATGAGCTTGGAATCGGATTTCTGTGTGCAGAGCCAGGTGATCACGAATACGATCAGCACCATGAAAGAAAGCAGTGCAGAGATGATACCAAAACGGGCAACATTCTTCGCACCGGTCTTCTTCGCGTCATGCTTCTCCTGCTTAGCCTGTTCCTTGAGCTCGGCTTTTTCTTTACGGGTCAGTTTCTCATTGTTTTCGTCTGCCATAGTTCTACTCCTTCTCTTCTTCGTCGTCTCCGTCCTTGTCCTCGGGGACTACGTGCAGGAGGAGTTTGGATATCCAGTTTTCCTCCACCTGTATGACCTTTATCTTCAAGTTTTTATACTGGACCTCGGGTGTCTCCCCGTGGTCTGGTACTCTGTCAAGGAGGCTTAATGTCAGGCCGGCGATCGTGTCATAGTCCTCGCTGTCCAGATCTACGCCTATGGCTTCCTCGAGGTCGCTGAGCGTCATATCTCCGCGTACCAGGAATCCGCCGTCGTTCATCTTCAGGAGCTCCTGCTCCTCTTCGTCAAACTCGTCCGTGATGCTTCCGACGATCTCTTCGAGCATGTCCTCGATGGTTGCGATACCCATCGTTCCGCCGTACTCATCGACGATGACTGCAAGCTGCATCTTGCCCTTCTTCATCTCATGGAACAGAGAAGAGATCTTCTTGGTCTCATGTACGAAGAGCGGCGGACGCATGATCTTCTCGAGGGAGAACTGTCCGTCCTCGTTCGAAACACCGAGCAGGTCCTTAATATGTAGTATACCAACGATTTCATCGATTGTCTCTTTATAGATCGGGATTCGGGTATATTTTTCATTCCTTGCAATGTCCATGACCTCATCGTAGGAAGCATCGATCGGCAGCGCCACGATCTTCTTTCTGTGGGTCATGATCTCCACAACGTCCTTATCGTTGAATTCGAAGATATTCTGGATCATCTGCTTCTCGGAATCCTCGATGGAACCCTCTTCGGAGCCGACATCGACCATCATGCGGATCTCTTCCTCGGTAACGTTGGTCTCCTTGACCTCCGGGTCGATGTGGAGAAGTCTTAAGACCGCGTTGGTACTGATGGTCAGGAACTTAACAAACGGGTTCATGATCGTGCCGAATGTGCGTACGATGTTCGAAGAACGGAATGCCAGCTTCTCGGCATTGTTCTGGGCGATGCGCTTCGGTACCAGTTCACCTAATACCAGCGAGAAGTACGAGAGGATCAGCGTAACAACAACCGTGCAGACCGTTGCCAGCCAGGAGTACTTCCCGTCCGGGTCGAGCCATGCGGTCATTCTTCCGGTGAATCTGTTTGCGGCAAAAGCACTGGCGAGGAATCCGGCCAGCGTAACGCCGACCTGGATGGTCGCTAGGAATTTCGAAGGGTTCTCGATGAATTTCAGGACGCGCTTCGCCTTCTTATTGCCGTCCTCTGCCTGCTTTTTTACTTTGGCGTCATTAAGGGAAATCACCGCCATCTCGGCTGCCGAGAAAAAGGCGTTGATGAGAATAAAGATCAAAACTATGACCAGGTCCAAAATTATTTGGCCTATACTGTCGTCGGGCACGTGCGTTCCTTTCCTTCCTGAGTCCCGCAGAAAAACTGCGGCGCAATCTGTGCGCAAATGTATCAATAATAGTTGTAATTAAAGACGAATATAACAGATTTCGTCACGTATTTCAACTTTGCGTGTGTTATCATGGGTGGAAAGATCCACTGTCCGTAGAAGAAAGGATACCGCATGTCCGGCCGGAAAACATCAGCTAAAGAAACTACCGTAAAACACGGTTCTTCGATCACCCGCCCGCTCTTTCTGGGTATACTTGTTTTCTGCGCCTGGCTCTTTTTCTTTATATTGACAGACATCTATGTATCGAGCCCGTCCGGCCTCGGCTCCATGGAGCTTCGGACTCTCGGCATCTTCCGGAGCCGCTTCATGAAGGCGGACTTCAGCAGCTATACCTTCGAGACCGGTATGGGAATGAGTATCCCGCGCCTTCTTCTCGGCGGTTTCGGCGGACTCCTCTCGATTCCTGTATCGCTTCTTCCCGCTTCGGCCCATCCTCAGGCCATGGCTTTTCTGAACGCGCTCCGTCTGGCGGTTTCCGCCGCAGTCGTTTCGCATCTGATTTCCTCGTTTCATACCCGCAACGAGAAGACCGTCTCCTCGCTCGGCGGCATCGCCTATACCGCAGTGCTTTTCGCACTGAGTGTTCTTCTTCACTTTCCCGTCGCGGACACGTTCTTCCTTTTCCCGGTCACTCTGATCCTTCTGCGCCGCGGATCTAAAGACGGGAAGGAAGAAGGGAGGAAAGATGGGAAGAAAGAAGGGAAGATCCCGCTCTCTCTTCCGCTGATCCTCTGCTTCTGCCTGCTCTTTATCAGCTGCGCGGCATGGGACCTTCTGGTCATCCCGGCCCTCGCCGCCGTGATCCTGGCCTCCCGCATAAGAAAGACCGGATCTGCCCGAAAGACCGCCGTTTCCTCGGTATTCGCCCTGGGGATCTGCGCCGCTTTTCTGCTTCCGCAGTTCCTGCAGATGCCCTTCGCGATCCACGGGGAGCCTGCTGCTTCCTTCTTACAGGAGCTGGGAAACGATACGGACAACTACCACACGGACGTCACCTACCACAGCGATGCGACGGATCTTCTTCTGAAAAATCCGCACTCGCTTTTCATCGTGGCGCCGCAGAGTACGCCGGTTCCGCCCGCTTCGGAGTCCACGTCCATCTTCGCGTTCATGAATGACTGGATCTACTCACTCTGGCCGTCTCTTCCGGTGATGCCGTTCCAGGAGACCGCTCTTGGTTCCTCGGATCCGAATACCGCCAGCTTTACCGTAACCACGCTGTTTTCCGATCCGCTCTACTGCGCGGCGAAACTTCCTTCCCGGACGCATCCGGTAGAGGTCTATATCAACGACATCCGTGTTTCGACGATTTCAAGAAGTCAGGGTACCGTCCTGATCGATCTGGGATCTTTTAACGTCAGCCAGACCATTACCGTCAAGTTCTGTTCTTCCCATGCGGAAGACCTGACGGGCGCGTCGGCCTCTTTCGGGCACATGAACACCCTGAACTGGAGCCAGTACACGTCGGGGGCAAACTTCGGGATCACCTCACTGACCGAGGATGCGGACGGCATTACTGCGGAAGCGCTGGTCTACTCCGACTCGACGCTTCTTACCAATATTCCGTATGAAAAGGGCTGGTCTATTTACATTAACGGCGAGAAAAGCACTGTCTCTTCGTACCGTGATGCGTGGGTCTCTTCGGATCTTTCCTCCGGACACTACATCATCCATCTGCACTATACCGCGCCGGGAAGCGCATGCGGCGGCTGGATCAGTGGTCTTACCTTCCTGATCCTGGCCGGATTATACGTCTTTCGGGGTCACTCTTCTTCGTCGTCCGACGCACCGGAAACCACATCGAGTTCCGGAGCATCTTCTAAGAGCTTGTAACTGAATCCCTGATTCTGAAGTTCTTTCAGGAACGGGAGCGGGTCAAACTCCGCGACCATGTGTACGCCTGCCTTCTTCCAGGGACCGAGCGATACCAGGATCGCACCGGATACCAGTGCAGCTGCGGCCATGAAGTCGGTCGCCGAAGCACCGTACTTCGCGAAGCACTCCTGATGATCCACCAGGGTGTAGATCAGGCACTGCTTGCCGACGCCTTCCTTGCTGCCGTGAACGAGCATACCGACACCCGTCTTACCGCGGGCCGTCGCAACAAAGTCTTCCTGCTGAGGCATAACTTCGCTTAAGAAATCGAGCGGCGCGATCCTCTGACCGTCGATGTCGACCGGCTCCGTAGAGGTCATGCCTACTTCGCTTAAGATCCTTACCATCGAGAGGAACGGACGCTTGAATGCCGAGAAATAACGGATCGATGTCGCATCCGGGATCTCTCCGCTCAGCGCATCGACGACCTCGTGATCGACCATGAAGAGATTTCTCTTACCGATCTCCGGGAAGGAATACTTCGCCTGTATACTCATCGGCGGGACCTTCACGATGCCGCCGTTGGACCACATGCGGCTCTCCGAAGAGATCTGTCGAAGGCTGGTCATCATCGGCGTGTTCATCAGGTACGGGCTCGCGTTCGTACCGGCGTTCATATCCAGGATATCCACCGTGCGGATATCGTCCATCTGCTTTACATAGATATACTGCGCAAAGGCATCGATCACGCCGGGGTTAAAACCGCAGCCGATGATCGCCGTCAGTTCTTTTTCACGGAATTTCTGGTCATAGGCATACTCCGCATCGATATCGCAGACCGAGGATCCCTTCGGGAAATACAGGGACGCGTCGATATAGTTCGCGCCGATCTCGAGACACAGGTCCATCACCTGCAGGTTCAGGTGTGACGGCGTCAGGTTGATGACCAGATCCGGCTTATAGATCTTCGCCATGAGAAGCGTCTTCTCCATGTTGCGGATATCCACATAAGCCGTCATGATCTTCTGCTTGTCGCCGGAGTACTTCTTCTTATATGCATCGCACTTCTCCTTGGAGCGGCCCGAAAGGCACACCTCACGGAAATATACTGCGTTCTGAGACAGTATCGGTATCACGGCGCGCGCCAGCTTGCCACAACCAATTACCAGTACTCTTTGCATTATGATCTACCTCCCTTATTTCACCAGAAAAGGACGGTGATAATTCGAATTGTCGATGACGAAATCACGGCCGGCCATAGGGTCGTGACGCGACACATACATCTTCTGTGCCGGGATGTGCTTCGTGCGGTACACCTCGACCGGATCCTCGCCGTAGAGCGGGGTCTCCACCAGAGATGCCCGGTGCTCCGCCTCGCGGTAATCACAGCGGATATACACCGTCACATCGAAGTACCTCTTCAGCGGTTCTCTGTACATCATCGTTCCGATCAGGATCATCACTCCGTCTTCGGATAAACTGTAATATCTTTCGTTGACAAAAGAATCGTTACTGCTGTCGAGGCAGTAGACGACCTTGTCGATCGTGCCTGTCTTGGAGAAAGGCTTCAGCACCTCCGTGATCAGCTTTTCGGTGTTAAATCCGTTGAAGTAGAAAGACTCCACCGGATCCTCTCCCTTATAGCTGGCCTCCACCGCACGGTGGTAGTCTTCGAGTTCGACCACATCGTACTCCTTGCCCAGGAGCTCGAAGTATTTCGCCAGCTTCGAGGTAAATACCTTTCTGCCGGAAAACTCGATGCCGTCGATGCCGAGGACTCTGGCATTCTTCTCGATCGTTCTTCTGGCTACGCTGTGGACGATCCACAGTGTCGCGATCTCGTCTTCGATCTCGAGCGGATACATCGCATAGCTGAAAGCATCCAGGGCATATTTCCTGAACTGCTCGCCATAGGCGATCACCGGGATCTGGCTGCGGTCACAGGCATCAATGACAGTGCCGTTGCATCCGACGAACAGGGAAAAATCTTCCTTGCCGCGGATCTTCTGAAGGCTCTTCGCCAGCGGCTCTGCCGTCGCTGCGCTGATGATCTGGTGAAAGAACGATCCGATCCCCAGCTCCACGATCATGTCCTTGATCTCGGAGACCGGGCGGGTATCGCAGATATTCAGATCGTACCCCTCTTCCGAGAGGTTGCGGAGCATATCCACAAGGCCTGAATCGATCTGTTCTGAACCGTCCCTGACACCGGCGAGTGCCTCATCATCAGACACGAGAACTCCGCCCTTGGAGACCAGTCTCTTGCTCTCCAGAGCTTCGTCGGACCAATAGGTAAACACTCCTATGTCAAAGTATACCCGGTTCATCACAGAGTCCCCCAATTCACACACTGCATCTATTATACCTCAAATCGGGGAAGATTTGACCCCTCAATCGGTCTTCTTTTTATGGATTTCCATGCCGCTTCGGCTGATTATTTTCCGCAATCGTGATATACTAACGATAACTGATGCTAAGAAGAAAGGAGCTTCCCGATGCGTCATTCCGCCCGTGCTGAACACAGTGCATCTGTATCGCAGGATATTCGTCCCGAGATACAGGAGCCGGTATCTACCGTGGAGAATCCTCTGATGGAAGAACTTCACACGGTCTCTTCGAGTTCTGTTCCCGCCTGGAAGACCCAGAGCGTCGTAGTCACGCAGGAGGCAAAAGATCCTTTCCGCTCGAACACCATGTTCGGCTCCATCGACGAAGAGTTCACCGGCACGGAGTCCCGTCCCGTCGCCCCCACCAATGCGACCATCATCAAGGAGAAGGAAGTCAAGGAGAAGTTCTCCTATTCCGACGACCAGCTGGTCTACAGGAAGGGCATGAAGTTCGGCGAGCGTGTCGCAGTTACTTTCCGCAAGATCGCCGTCTGGTTTTCCGACCAGTGGGACAAATACGTGCTTTTCATGAAGAATCACTTCCCGTCCATCTTTGAAGGACACAATGTGTCGCTGATCATGGCGATCGGGTGCGCGATCCTCTTCATTCTTATCGGCGTTATCGTGGTCACTGCGCTTGCTCTGCGCTGACCACTTTTTCTTTTAGGGAGGAGGTCTTTATATGACGAAATCCAGCAACTCCTCACAGGAATCCTTCAACGGATTTTCCCGGGATTCGCTTTTCACGATCCTTCTCAACCAGATCGACTACTCCGTGTGCTTTAAGGATCGGGATCACCGCTACACGCTCTGCTCCCCGTCTTTTGCGCGTCTTCTCGGCTACCGGACGCCCGACGAACTGAAGGGAAAGAAAATCAGCGATTTCGTTTCAAAAGAAGATGCCTCCGAGCACACATCCTGCGAAGACCGCGTTATGGAGAGCAAGACCCCCGTACTTCATCTCGAAAAGCACCTGGAACTCTCGGGTCCGAGGACCACGATCGGGAACATCTGGCTGTCCACATCGATCTATCCCTTGATCGACGATAACGGCGAAGTTGCCGGCACCTGGAGCATCACGCGGGATATTTCCGAAGAGAAAAACACGGAGCAGAAGCTCATGCAGAAGAATAAGCAGTGCGATGAACTCAGCTCCCGTATCCACGTCCTGTCCACCATCGACGAAGAGACGGGCCTTTATAACCGCAAGTACTTCGAGGAAATGATCACCAGAAACATGCGATTGTTCTCCCGTGTCAGAGGACGCGGCTACAGCGCGGGCTTTTCCATTATATTGATGGACATCGATAATTTCACGAAGCTCTGTTCCGACCACGGCGGAAAGAGCGGCGAGGTCATTCTGAAGTATGTGGCCAATATCCTGAGATCCTGCTCTCGTAGCGCAGATGACGTCTTCCGTGTCGGAAACGACGAGTTCGCTCTTCTTCTTTCCGACACCGGCCTTACCGGCGCCAGGGTGCTTTCCGGACGTATCAAGAGCCGGTTCCTGAGGACACCGCTGATGCTCGACGAGAAAGAGATCTATATCTCCCTTTCTTTCGGATTCTCGACATACGAAGACCAGCTGGACGCCTCCGAGCTCATCGTCAAGGCCGACCAGGATCTTTTCAACGCGAAGAAAAACCGCGACCGCTGACGGTCATCCGGTCTTTCCTAAAAGCGGCAGATGCCTGCCGGGATTTAACCGTCTCTTTTCGCCTGCCAGGGAACACCGTCCGGGAACAGATACCCGTAGTAGTCGCTGTCGATGATATGCGTCGAGCAGTAGAACAGCTCGCTGACATACTCGATGCATTCCTTGACATACTCTTCCGTGATCTCCTCATCCACAAGCGCTGTGACCTTGCCGTTTCGGGCATTGTACATGATCTTGTCGTTGATGAAGCTCCGGTCGTTAAAGATAACGTAGTGCGGCTCCGGCGCGAAGATGTCCGTGCCGATGTAAAGTCTTGAGTCGTACGGAAGGCCGAAGAGGTTTGCCAGTGTCGGCGCGATATCCATACTGCAGCAGTACTTGTCCACCACGACCGGCTCCGTCATGTCGCCGCTCCAGAGGATAAACGTATTCTCGTAGAGCGAGAACGGTTCGGTCATCGGCTGTCCGCAAAGCTCCCTGTATTCCTTGTTTTCCAGGCCGTACGGATAGTGGTCGGCACCGAGCGCGATGACGGTATTTTCCAGTTCGCCCGCTTCATCGAGCTTCTGGATCAGCGTCTCCAGCGCACGGTCGAGCTCGATCTGGCAGGCGATGTAAGCCTTGACCGGTGTACTGTAATCGAGATCCTTCACGAGATCCTTGTACTTGCTCGACATCTGGTTATCTCCGAACGCATACGGGAGATGGCCGCTTACGGTCATGTAGTAGGCGTGGAACGGCTGACCACTGCCGTCGAGATAGTATTCGACGGACTTCTCGATCATCTCCACATCGGATTCCGGCCAGGTCTTCTTCACCTCCATACCGTTTCCTAATCCGTAATAGGTGTAGCCCATGGTCGGATATGAACGGTCTCTGTGGTAGTAGGTATATGTGTTGTTGTGGAACGCGAAGGTCTTATATCCCAGCGCCTGGAACTGGTTTCCGAAGGCAAAGGGCATGTAGTTCTTCGCGACCTTCGTGTAGCTCCATACACCAGACTTCGGGATCAGACCCGTGGTCTCGACAAACTCACCGTCCGAGGTGCTGACGTACCAGTACGGCGTGTAGAAGTTGTTAAAGACAAAGCCCTGCGTGGAGAGCTTATAGAGCGTCGGCGTCAGTTCCGGATCGATCACGAATCCGGAGAAGCCCTCCGCCGTCAGAAGGATCAGGTTCTTCCCCTTGAAAAGCCCGGTGTATTCGTTCATGGTGGTCGGTTCTCTCTGCGACAGGAACTCGTTCATGCGCTGGAAAGTCTTGTCGGTCTCGTTCAGATCGAAGTCGATATCGAGCGCATTCTTCGGGAACGGGGTCGGCGTCGCGGTCGGGGCCGGAGTCGGCGTAGGTGTTGCTTCCGGTGCGCGTGTCGGTTCCGGCGTCGGGACCGGCGAAGGCGTAGGAGATGCCGTGGTGATGCCGGCCTTCTCTTTCTCCTCAGAACTCAATGTCTCGATCACGATATCGTCCACATCGACCTCCGCCTTCTCATCGAGCTTCCAGTTCAGGACATTCATGCGGATATCCAGACCCATCGTCGGGATAAGTCCGAATTTTCTAAGCGACGCGTCCTGCGAAAACTCGGAAAAATAGAGCATGCGCGGGTTCGCCGCACCTTTTCTGTCGTTACCGATCAGGCACAGCGCAAGTACTGTGACTACGGCAAAAGCACTGATGACTGAGACTTTGTATTTCCACCCGGATACCGGGATTCTTCTTATGAATATCCGGATGACCGGCCAGTACAGAAGCGACGGCAGAAGCAGGATCAGGATGCCCAGCCAGCCCGCGATCATAGCGGACTTCACGACGCTGAAGTACTCGACCACCGCGCCGGCACCTCCGGACTCGATCGAGCCGAAAACGAAGATCGTACCGAAGATACGGAAGTAGATGTACTGCGCTATATAGATGATCGTCAATATATTCGTGATCAGGCCGAAAAGGATCACACGTGCCCGGCGGTTCGGGATCAGAAGGATCAGGCCGGTCACAAGGAATGCCCCGCTCAAGGAAAGGAGCGTGGTATAAAGCGTAAACGGATAGTGGATCAGCGCCGCAAAGCAGATCTCGAAGATCACCGAGAGCGCAGGCAGCCACATGACCGTCAGGATACTCATCCACCTCGGCTGGTAGTCCGACTTCCGGACCGTCTTATCCTTCGCCGGCTCCTTAACTTCTTTCTCAGGCTCGCCGGCCGGTTCAGCCTCTTCCTTCACCTCAGCAGCCTCGGGTTCGGCCGGCTCCTCCGGCGTCAGTGCTTTTTCCAGATCGTTCTCGTGATTGTCGCTCATATTGTGTCCTTTCTGCCGAGCGGCCGGATGTCAAAGGACTCCAGGAAGTCCTCCCCTTTCTGCACTTCGGTGTATGACAGGTCGGGGTAATCCAGCTGGCGCATCACTTCATAAAGTGCGATCGCCACGGCGTTCGAAAGGTTGAGGCTTCTGCATGTTCCCGCCATCGGGATGCGGAAGCAGTAGTCCAGATGGGCGGCGAGGCGCTCATACGGAATACCTGTACTCTCTTTTCCGAAGATAAGATAGATATCGTCTTTGACGGATGCGAAGTCAAAGCTGCTGTGCGGCTTTTTTCCGTAGCGGGTCATGTAGAAATACGTGCCCGGGTTCTTGCTTTCGAAGTCCTCGAAACTATCGTAGAAATCGTACTCTGCGAGATCGAGATGGTTCGACGCGGCACGCTTCAGGGTGTCGTGATTCAGCTCAAAACCGAGCGGTCTGATGATGTGCACCTTCGTGTTCGTCGCGACACAGGTGCGAAGGATATTCCCCGTATTCTGCGGTATTTCCGGTTCAAAGAGAACCACATGAACTGCCATTATTTCTGCTCCTTCTTTGCGGCCTTTTCCTTCATGAGTTTTTCCAGCCGTGCTTTTCGTTTGCCTTTCTTTACCTCCAGGACTGCATAGATCGCAACGTATACGACGATCACAGCCAGAAGTACCCATACGAAGATATCGAGGAACGTCATGAGGTCTTTTTTCCACGGGACGTCCTTCCCCGTGCCTCCGTTCATCTCCGTCATGCCCATATCCCAGCCGAGCTTCATGATCGTGCCCAGAAGAGCGACCAGGAATCCCAGCACAAGAACGGCGGGGATCAGCAGGAGCATCTTCCGGTCGGTGATCTCATCGTAGACGCGGTTATACGGGCGGAGATCGTTGGTCTCGCCGTTCGCGTAGGCTTCTTTGTAGAGCGCCGAGGCCGAATTCAGGATCTCGACCGGCTTTGCTTTCTTCCTGCTCCAGGTAGTATTCTCACTCCAGATCGATTCCTTACTCTGGTTGCGCATCTGGTCACGAAGCCTCGCGAGCTCATCCTTCTGAAGCGTGGTGGACCAGCCGGTAAACGCGTTCTCGATGACCATGACCTCTTCTTTGCTCCGGAACTTCACTTTTCTCGACAGCGAAAGATAGAGGTTTCCCAGGATCTGATCGACATTACATGCACGAAGCGAAGACCTCGCATATCGCAGATAGTTGATCGGCTCCATGACGTCCTTCGGTTTCAGGATCGCCTTCATGACGCCCTGAATATAGTATTTTTCCCGGTTGTCCGGAAGATCGTCGATGTACTCCAGCATCTTCTGATCCTCTTCCGACGAGAGGTCTGTCTTCTCACCGTAGGAGAGTGCTTTTGCAAGAGGAAGGAACATCACGGCATCCGGGATATTCTCCTTCGCCAGCGTCTCCAGAAGGTCCATGCCCTCCTGCCAGGTCTGATCCTCGCGGACGAGACGGGCCCGCTCACTCTCGATCAGATCCTTAATGGCCGGATCGTTATCGCCGACCTTGCCGTAAATAAACTCCATGGAAGTCAGTATGCAGCAGAACGCATATCTGGCCAGGAGCGACCGGTTGTCGAGCTCATCGGCACAGTAGTGATAAAGCCCCTTTGCGGACCTGATATCCACCTTCAGGCCGTCGCCCCAGAAGGATCTCTCGGCCACTTCGTAGCAGGCAGAAGGGATGCCTCCGGTCGCTGCGATCGAGATATAGTGGACCTCTTTCTTTCTTCTCTCCTCCTCGGAAAGCTCCGGATCTACCGCCGGATAATAATCCCCGGAAGACGCTCTTTCCGAAGGGTCCTTGTAGCGGAGCGCCATCTTATTTGCCGCGAGAGGATGTCCGGCATCCGCACTTCCCTCGTACAGCTCCCAGATCTCCTTCTGGATCTCCTCATTCTCCCGGTTCTCTTCGGTATCGAGAATATCCGCCAGTTCGAACATCGCGTCCGGACTGCCTTCTTTGGCCGCCAGGCGGAAGTAGTGCGACGCACGGTCAGTATCCGGACCGGCCTCGCCTTTCTGGAGGAAGTAACCGCCGAGGAACAGCGAGGATCTCGCAAATCCGGCCCTCGACGCGACCATCTCGAGGTTGATGGCACGCTCGTCATACGGGTTTTTCTCAAACAGCGCACTGGCCAGAAGATGGTATGCACGGGTGTTTCCGATGAGGACCGCTCTTTCCAGAAGTTCAATAGATTTATCTTCGTCTATATTACAGCCGATGCCCGCCCGGTAGCATACTGCCAGGCAGACGATCGCCGTGTGAAGGCCCGCCTGCGCTCCCTTTTCGTAGCAGCGGAAAGCCTCTTCCTTATTCATTTCGACGCCCGCGCCGTTCTCATAGCACAGGCCCGTCTCCACGTAGGCCGGCGCAAAGCCCTTATCGGCCGCTTTCTTAAAGTAATCGAATGCGGTCTTATCGCTCTGAACGGCTTCCGAAGTGCCTTCCCTGTAGTGGAACGCGATGCGGTACATCGCCTCCGGGATGCCCTCATCCGCCGCCTGCCTGATGAGCTCGAAGCCCTTCTTCTCGTCCTTTTCACAGCCGAGGCCCATCTCGAGCATCATGCCGAGATTGTAGGTGCCCAGCGCAAACTTATGCTCATGCGCTTCCTCGAAAAGGTGGAATGCTTCTTCGTAGTTTTTCTCGCAGCCGATGCCGTCGCCGATGGCCTCACCGAGGATGTAGCTTCCGATGCCCGGCTCCAGTTCCTTCGCTTCCTTAAAATACTGAAGTGCTTTTTCAGGATCTTTCTCCACGCCGTCACCGCGCGAATACTTCTGGCCCATGCCGATCTTCGCGATCGGGTGGTTCTTATCCGCCGCGCGCGACAGCCACATTGCCGCTTCTTTCGGATCTTTATCAACATAGGTACCTGTATCGAACATCTTCGCGAGCGCGAGCCATGCATTCACATCGCCGCCCACCGCCGCCTTGCGGTACCATTCGTAGGCTTTCTCGAGATCCTTCTCCACGCCGTTTCCGGTCTCATAGCAGCGGCCGAGATTAAAGCACGAAAACGGATGCCCGGCCTCGGCGGATTCCTGAAACATCGCCAGGGTCTTGTCATCGACCGTCTTCATTTTCTTCTCGCGCTCAAAGGCCGTCACCGCCTGTGCGTTCGGGTCGTGAAGCACATACGCGTTGACCGCGTCCCTGATCTTATCGTAAAAGCCTCTGTCTTTCTCTTCCATACCGTTATTATCTCATGTATCGCCCGTCTTGTCGCCCGACAAATCGGTCAATTTCTCCTCCAGAAGTTGTCTTAGCAGTGCGGGATCCGCCTTGCCCTTCGTCTCTCTCATCGCCTGTCCCAGCAGGAACTGGAAATTCTTCGTCTTTCCGGCCAGATACTCGCTGACCGGTTTCCCGTTATTGCTCAGGATCCGGTCAATAGCCGGTCCCAGGACATCGGGATCCGAGATGAGCCACAGCTCCTTCTCATCCGCGTATTCTTCCGGGATCGCGCCTTCGGTAAATGCCGCCTTCAGGATCTCTTTTCCGGATGCTCTCGAGACGCGGCCTTCCTTCACCATCACGATGATCTCTCCGAGAGACTCCTCCCGGATCGACATGTCCTCGGGAAGCGTTCCCGTGTCGTTCAGGAGCTTCATGAGGTCCACCATGATCCAGTTCGAGGCTTCCTTCGCGTCCCCGCAGATCTCCGTAGTCTTCTCGAAAAGCACTGATATTTCTTTGTTTCCGGACAGTATGCCGGCATCGTATTCGGGAAGATTCAGTTCCTCGATATATCGGCGGTATTTCTCCTGGGGAAGCTCCGGCAAGATAGATCGAAGCTCGTCTATCTTTTCATCCGTGATCCGGATCACCGGGATATCCGGTTCCGGGAAATACTTGTATTCCGCCGCATCTTCCTTCTTTCTCATCGGAAGCGACTGCTCTTTTACTTCGTCCCAGCGGCGCGTCTCACGCCCGATGGTGCCGCCGTTTCGGACGATCTCCCACTGGCGGGCACTCTCATACGCGATGGCCTTACTTACCGCGCGGAAAGAAGACAGATTCTTCATCTCCGTTCTTGTTCCGAGGGTGTTCTCACCGATGGGGCGGACCGACAGGTTTACATCCGCGCGGAGCGATCCCTCCTGCATCTTACAGTCCGAAACACCGATGGATTTCAGCATCGTACGGAGCATCTCGAGGAACGCGGCCACCTCTTCGGAAGACCGGAAATCCGGCTCGGTCACGATCTCGAGAAGCGGCACGCCGCACCTGCTAAGGTCGATGGATGTAGTATTCTCCCCTTCGTTATGGATCAGTTTTCCTGCGTCATCCTCCATATGAAGTTCATGGATACGGATGCGTTTTTTCTCCGGCTTTTCGATCTCCAGGAAACCGTTTCTTCCAATCGGAGAATAGAGCTGGGAGATCTGATACCCCTTCGGGAGATCCGGATAAAAGTAGTTCTTCCGGTCAAAACGGGTATTCTTCGTGATCTCGCAGTTCAGGGCCAGGGACGTCAGGATCGCGTAGTCCAGAACCTTCTTATTCAGGCGCGGCAGCGCACCCGGAAGGCCGGCGCAGACTTCGCAGATATGGGCATTCGGCGGTGCACCGAAGGCTGTACTGCAGGAGCAGAAGATCTTCGATCGGGTCTTCAGTTCGACGTGAACTTCCAGTCCTACGATAGTTTCAAAATCCATCAGACGCCACCTCCCTTCCCGGGAAATGCACTCTTCTCGATGAACCTTGCCGCGCCCAGGATCTCCTGTTCGCCGAATCTCGGGCCCATGAGCTGGATGGCGACGGGAAGTGCAGCGCCGGCAGGACGACTATCTGCGCCGGCAGGACGTGATTCTGAACCGGCGGAAAGCGCTCCTTTACCGGAGCCTGCTTCCGATGAAGCGGCTGTGAATGTCCCGAACGGCACACTGACCGAAGGGATCCCCGCAAGGCTCGAAGGAACGGTGCAGAGGTCCGCGATATACGTAGAGAGCGGATCCTCGTCGATCTTCCCGAGCCGCGGCGCCACACCCGGAGCCGTCGGACAAAGAAGCAGATCGTATTTACTAAAGGCGTCGGAAAAGGCCTTCTTCAGCATTTTTCGCGCTTTCTCCGCCTGGCGGTAGCAGTCATCAAAGTGCTCCGAGGAGAGCACATAGTTTCCGAGAAGGATCCTGCGCTTCACTTCTTTTCCGAAGCCCTCCGTGCGGGTCTTTCGGTAGAGTTCTGAGATGTCGGAGACGTCGGAAGCGCGGTATCCGTATCGGATGCCGTCATATCTTGCGAGGTTCGCGGACGCTTCCGCCGACGAAAGGATATAGTAGATCGCGACCGCATAGTCAAGGACCGGCATATCCAGTTCCTCCACCGTCGCACCGTTTTCCTCAAAAAATGTCTTCGCCCGTTTCACTGCATCGGAAGATTCACCCTCTCCGAGAAGCTGCTTCGGGATGCCGATCTTCTTTCCACTCATGGAGTAACTCTCCATCTCGGAAAGATCAACATCCGGGGCTGAAATCGAGGTCTGATCCTTCGGATCTGCCCCCTTAACAGTGTTAAAAAGCACTGCGGCGTCTATGCTTGAGCGTGTTATGGGTCCGGCCGTGTCCATCGACGAGGAAAAGGCGGTCAGACCATGTCTGGAGACCGATCCGTATGTCGGACGAAGCCCGATCAGGCCACAGAAGGCCGCCGGCTGACGGACCGATCCGCCGGTATCAGTGCCCAGCGCCGCAAATGCTTCCCCGCAGGAAACCGCCGCAGCCGATCCGCCTGAAGATCCGCCCGGAACTCTTGTCTTATCCATCGGATGCGTGGTCGCTCCGAAGTAGGAATGCTCGGTGGAAGCTCCCATTCCGAACTCATCCAAATTCGTCTTGCCGATGACGATCGCGCCTGATTTTTCAAGCTTTTCGACACATGTTGCCGTGTACGGAGCGATGAAATCCTGAAGCATTTTCGATCCGCAGGTCATCCTCTTACCGGCAAAGAGAAGGTTATCCTTAATGGCAACAGGGACACCAAGAAGCGGCGGAAGTGCCGTAGTATCAGAGGTTTCGCGCACCAGCGCGTCGGCGGCGAGTGCTTTTGCCATAGAATCTTCCCTGTAAAAATCGAGGTAGGCATAAATGACAGATTCATGCTCATCTATATTTTCAAAAACTGCCTGCACGGCTTCTTCCGAGGTCACTTTTTGCTCCCGGATCGCCTTGGCAAGTTCTGTCATTGTGAGTGATAAGATCTCTTTTCTTTCCATCGGATCCGCCTCACTCCACTGCTCGCGGCACCGTGAACGTGCCGTCCTTCGCCGAAGCGGAAAGTGCCGTAATATCAGGCGCTTTAGGGGACGCCACATCTTCGTCATCCCGAAGCTGCATCACACCGTCCGAAGAATCCGCACCAGGTCCGATTTCTATCGCCCCGGTCAGGTCCTCATCCACGGCAGAAGTGTCGAGCCCGGTGATCCGCTCCATGTACGGAACGATGCGCATAAGGTCCCGATGCAGGATCTCCTTCTCTTCATCTGAGAGAGAAAGCCCGGAAAGACGTGCGATGCGGTTCAGTTCTTCTTCGGAAAAATGCGTCATGGTCATTCCTAAACTATTAATAGACTCCCGCGAAGATTCACTTTTCTTCGCTATTTACAACGATTTCAGTATATCACACCGATGTAACCGAAAAACAATTCTGCATCGGCTCCATATGTAGTAAAATACTCG
>CAMYWO010000041.1:0-20161 GCA_947302815.1 uncultured Clostridia bacterium
AAGCTCTTCCGCTATGCCCACCTGATCATCCACCCGTATAACGGCAAGAAGATCATGCTGAGGAACATCCGAAACGCAGAAGAGTTAGCATTAATAATCCTTAAACTCCAGGATAAGTTGCAACGAAAGCAACCTGAGAAGGAAGGACAATAATACCGAAAAAGAAAGCGCACGTGAAAAAGATTTCGACACGCCTCCGCAGGGCTTTCGCCCGAGGACCAGCGCGAGAAACTTTTTCCGGGCGCTTATTATTTTGCGGAATTATCGAAGTTTCTCGCTGGCGTGTGCACCGTACTGGGAGCGCATTGCAAAACACATGTCGATTAAGCTCTCGTGGTAGGTAATGAACGTACCGCCACGGATCATATCTATGATCTCATCACGGGTCGCCCAGCGGACGGCCTGGACCTCTTCTTCCTGAAGCGAGAGAGAGGCAGGATCCAGATCTTTCTTGATCAGGTAGTAATCATCAAATCCGTGTTCCCAGTTCATGGTAAAGTGCGGGACGATCCCCGTAAAATCCATATCCAGTCCGATTTCTTCCAGAAGCTCTCTATGCGCCGCATCCTGCGAGGTCTCCCCCGCACGGGAACAGCCGCCCACAGACAGATCCCACAGGTTCGACCAGTCGCTCTTAAACGGCTGGCGCTGCTGGATCAGCATCTTTCCTTCGGAATTAAAAATGCAGATATGTACGACCATGCGGAACTGTCCGGGTGCCGGTTTCTCGCCACGAGTCACGACCGCTCCGGTCTTAATGCGGTGAATATCGTATGCGTCCCACTGTTCTTTTCCCATGGTAAACCTCTTTCTTTCTGAATGAAGAAGCGTTTCCTTTTGGGAAACGCTCCGTCTCTATTCTTCTTAGTTTACGTATCAGTTCTCGTACGGCTTAATGGTCTGGATCGTACCATCGTCATTGTACTTGAGTTCGGTGTACTTGACTGTACGGCGGTGATTAATACCCTTACTGAGCTCGCAGTCGTGATAGAACAGATACCACTTGCCCTGATACTCCACGATCGAGTGGTGTGTCGTCCAGCCGATGACCGGCTCCATGATGCGTCCTCTGTATGTGAACGGACCGTCCGGATTCTCGGATGTCGCATATACGAGATAGTGTGTCGTACCTGTCGAATAAGAGAGGTAGTAAAGTCCATTGTACTTGTGCATCCACGGACCTTCGAAATATCTTCTGTCCTCATCCTCGGCAAGAAGCGGGTTACCGTTCTCATCCAGGATCTCCAGGTGCTTCGGCTCTGTTTTAAAGGACTTCATGTCGTCATTGAGCTCTGCGAACATCGGTCCGAGTGCCTTATCTTTTCCGACCGGACGAGGTGTGTTCTCATCAAACTTACCTGTCTGCCACATCTCGAGCTGGCCGCCCCAGAGACCGCCATAGTAGATATAAGCGCGTCCGTCGTCATCTACGAGGACAGCCGGGTCGATGGAGTAGGAACCCTCGATATAGCTATCTTCCGGTGCAAAAGGTCCTTCCGGCTTATCGGATACAGCAACACCGATACGGAAGATGCCGTCCTTGTCGCGTGCCGGGAAATAAAGGTAATACTTACCATTCTTATAAGCGCAGTCCGGAGCCCACATCTGCTTGCTGACCCACGGAACATTCTTCATGTGGAGTGCTTCGCCGTTATCGACGCAGTCTGCGTCGAGATTGTCGAGAGAAAGAATGTGGTAGTCCTCCATTCTGTACTCGTCGCCATCGTCATTGTCCTCGCCGTCATGCGGGATATCGTGAGACGGATAGACATAGATCTTACCGTTAAAAACATGAGCAGACGGGTCTGCTGTAAAAATATGAGTAACAAGAGGTGTTCTTTCTTTCATAATCGTACTCTCCTATGTGCAGATAAAAATATAATATCATATATTGAGAATCAAAACATCCCGAAAACGATTTTTTCGAAACCGATTGCGTTTAGGTTTCCGCTTCTTTTCCCTTTATGAAAAGACTACTCCCGCGAGAGGCGACAAAACGATCATAACCACCGAGAAGACAAACGAACTGACCGAGATCAGAGTCGCTCTCGAAGTCTCCGGCACCATGTTATTGAGAGTTACGTCCGAGCGGATCTGGATAAGGTCATCCGAGAACGCTGACACGAAGCCTCCGAGTGTCATGATCCACGGATTCCCCGTAAACGCGCAGGCCGCTCCTGCGAGCACCATGACCAGTGAGAAACAGAAGATCCTCCCGAGCTTTATGTTCTTCGCTTTTTCCGCGACAAAAGAACCCATCACGCCGCCTAAGTACATCAGGCACAGCATCGGTCCCAGGACGTACCGGCTGGCGCCCGCATTCTGGAGTTTCTCCTGAAGTGCAAAGAGAAGGAGCACGTCGACCGCGCCGACCATGGCATTCCGGATAATGAGCTTCGCCGCTTCCCGGTTCGTCTTCAGAAAGCCGAGAGACTCGACATAGCAGTTATGGAAACGCTTCTTAAAGGACAGTTCCTTCTTCTGGAGGATTACCTTGTTTTCCCGAAGTGTCAGAAGGACAGTAAGCTGGATCAGACTGAGTCCGATCGATACCATCTCCGCGTTCACATAGCCCATCCAGAGGGCAAGTCCTGCGGACAGTGAAGCAAGTGCGGTCGCAACGCGGTAGATGACGGACTGCATCGAAGCAAAGTGATCGTATTCTTCTGTCTTATTGACTTCTTTCAGTGTGTCAAAAGCCAGCGCCGCATCCGTGCCTGAAGCGTAGTTATACGACAGTGCCGAGCAGCTGATGGAAATCAGAACACCGGTATAACTGTCGATCATAATCATCGCAAGACAGCTCGTGATGCCGAACAGGCACGACAGTATCAGGCTCTTCTTTCTACCGAAGACATCGGCGACAAGGCCTGACGGGATCTCATCGATCAGGCTGACGATATGAAACACCGTCTCCGCGAGCATGATCTCCTGCATCGAGAAACCACGCGATGCGAGGAGTGCGACCCATGCCGCACTGGCGATATGGATGTTTCCGAGGAAGTTCAGAAGGTATAACTTCCGAAGCTGTGTTTTCGCCCGGGAATAGATCCCGGTATGTGTTTTCGAATTATTGTCAGGCATAAAAAATCTCCTTTAAACTTAAGTTTCCTAAGTTCAAGGAGCTATTGCGCTATTCCTCGAAAAGCACTGGAATTCCGGAGTTTCCGTCTCCGATTGGAAGTGCTTTTACTTCCTGAAAATGGGCGCAGTAACCCCTTGGTAGACTACATCGTAACCGTTCATGAGCTGAATATTCGTTGTGATCCAATACATATCAGCGACCCTGCGCCCTTTCTTTAGATTTCTTATGCGAGTATAACACGGGTATTCCGATCCCTCAATAACCTTCTGGTATATCGCGGACGGAAGACCCGGTTACAGTTTCTTTCTTAAGAAGTACTTCGTCAGTTTCGGGATGCTGTTCGGACGGACGAACTCGACTTCATATCCCAGTTTCTCATAGAAGCCCCGCGCCTGGAATTCATAGGTCGAGAGGTTGATGTTCTCTCTACCCTTCCCGCGGTATTCTTCCTCCACGGCAAGCATCAGCTTCGTTCCTACGTCCTTACCGCGGCACTCCTTGGCGACGATCAGATCCCCGACATGCACCTCGTTATAGTACGCACGCCCGGTGATCGCGCCGGCAATCTTTCCGTCATCCATCGCAACAAAGCAGAAATCCTCATAGTTGCAGTCAATGCCGTTCTCCGTCGCATACACCTCAAATGCTTCCCCGATAAAAGCACCGATTTCATCATCATGTTCTCTTTTTACGATACAGATCTCAGAATTCATATCTTCTCCTTACATATCTTCAAACTTGATCTCATCGACGCCGGCCTTAAATGTGAATCTCAGTTCATGAAGCTTCAGGCCGCGCTTTCCAAAGTGCAGACGGAAGATCGAGTGCTTGTTCAGAAGACCGATGTCTTTCTGCTTGGTGACTACCGCACCATCTGTTCCGGTAAACGTAATGACGCCCATCGGAATGCTCGTATAGTAGACCGTGATCGGGAGCTGCGCCAGCGGCGACAGATCCGAAGAAACTACCAGTTCACAGGTATAAAGGCCGTGCTTATCGCTCGTAATACCGAATACGAAGTCATTTCCTTCAGAAGTATCCACATCGACCTTGATGACCGGATCCTCATCGATATTGTAGTACACGTCCACCTTCGCCTCGATCGTGTCATCGGAGAACGGGCAGTCGATATGCTTTACGGTCGGTTTATTGCCCATGACGGCATCCATCGCCGGTGTCTCCATAGCGAAACGCAGGATATTTGCGGCATTTCTCTGAAGCTCGGCTCTTGTTACCAGATCAGTACGTCCCTCCTTGAGGTTCCTGAAAGTATCTGTCGCATCGAGGTCCCCGCGCTCGACCGAAGAGCAGACCATATAGACATCGCACTGGGCTCTCGCCATGATCGAGTGCTCGTCCAGTGAATGGTCAAACGGATTCGCCGGGATCTTCTGGATAAATGCCCACCAGTCCGTCATCAGAAGGCCGGTGTAGCCCCACTGGTCGTGGAGGATGATCGTATTCAGTTCATAGTTCGATGTCCCGAAGCAGCCGTTGATCATGTTATAAACGGACATGACGGATCTCGCTTTTCCTTCTTTGATCGCGATTTCAAATCCCTTGAGATAGATCTCACGGAGCGCTCTCTCGGATACGACCGAATCCATGAAGCGGCGGTTCGTCTCTCTGTTATTGGCACAGAAGTGCTTGATCGTCGCTGTTACACCGTGCTTCTCGAGGCCCTTGATCTGGGCGGATGCAATGCGTCCGGTCAGAAGCGGGTCCTCGGAGAAATACTCGAAGTTTCTGCCGTTCAGCGGATGTCTGTGGATGTTGATACCGGGCCCTAAGATGACATCGACTTCATTACTGACCATCTCGATGCCGAACCAGGTAAAGAGTTCCTCGTTTAATTCCTCGCTAAAAGAACATGCCAGGCAGGTGCCGTTCGGGATTGCAAAGGCCTTCTTACCACTGTCGATACGCATGCCGGACGGGCCGTCATCGCAGCAAAGCGTCGGGATGCCCATCGCCTTCAGTTCTTTTGTAACACCGCCATAAGCCGCAGCCGTACCGGTCGTAACCTTCGGGCTGCCCATGCCTTCACCGCGGATAATAAGCGACAGATCCTCATCCGAAAGCTGCGCAATGAATTCTTCCAGCGTGTTCTTCCCGGTCTTTACGTCCGCGAGCTTGATGCCTTTATCGCCTGTCTGCGCGATCTCCTTCGGAAGACGATCCATTCTCGTATCAAGGTGGTTGACCGTGCGAAGCGGTGTCGGCTCATATTTCCCGCCGACTGTCAGTCGGTCAAAAGCCTGTACCGGCTTAAATGCAGACTCAAGCTCCTCGAGCATCGTATCGTCCGCAATCTCGATAGAGCCCGCTTTCTCGGCGTCTCTAACGTTCTCGCCGCAGAAGAAGGAATAGGTTCCCTTCGGGAGTACCCATCCGGTCTTCCCGAGAAGTCTTCCGTCATCGTCAAAAGCACTGTAGCGGTCTGCTCCTGCCTTAAGCACAAGTTCCTGCGTCTCTCCCGGAGCCAGTTCAGATGTCTTTTTGAAATCTACGAGTGCTCTTGCCGGCATAGCGAATCTGTCGCCGGGTGCTCCGGCGAAGAGCATTACGGTCTTCTTGCCGGTACAGTTTCCGACGTTCTTCACGGAAGCCTTTACGGTCACATCCGTGCCTTCCGCTTCAAAGCCCAGGATCTTCACTTCAAAGTCCGTATAGGAAAGTCCGAATCCAAACGGATAAAGGACCTTCTCCGGCGCAAACGTACTGAAGTAACGGTATCCGACAAAGATATCCTCTGCATAGAAGTCCTTGGATACATCCTGTCCGAAATTGGAAGACGACGGATAGTCGGAAAGTGCTTTTGCAATCGTATCCGTAAGACTTCCCGACGGAACCGCCTTACCGGTCACAACGTTGGCGACTGCGGTACCGCCGATCATGCCGGCCTGCCATACATAGAGGACTGCCGCCGGGTCATACTTCTCGACGAAGCTCATGTCGATGATGTTACCGACATTGAGGAGCACGATCGTCTTCGGGAAAGCAGCGCACACCTTCTGAATCATCTCTTCTTCGCCGTCGCTCAAGAAGAAAGAACCCTTCTGAGGCGTATTGTCACGGTCTTCGCCGGCCGTTCTCGCGATTACCAGGATCGCCGCATCGTTGCGGGACGCCAGCTTCTCCACCAGTTCATCCGTAAGCGGCATCTCAGGCTGTGACCAGTTTTCCTTACCCCAGCCCATGCCCGGATCGACCGGATTGTCCTTCTGCCAGTCCTCGTAGATTTTGATGAGTTCTTCATCAAGCACGATATCCGAAGAAGCGGAAAGTCCCTCGAGGATCGATACGACGTGCTTGACGTTAACCATACCGCCCGAGCCCGTGCCGCTCTTATAGTAGTTATCCTGCATTCTTCCGAAGAGTGCGACCTTCGCACCGCCGTTTACGGGAAGCGCACCGCGGTCATTCTTCAGAAGAACGGATCCTTCCTCTGCGATACGGATCGCGGTATCAGTATATTTATTCCAGTCGAGAATATATTCAGACATGGGACATCCTCCGATTTTACGAACTATACATCCATTCTACATTATCGGAGTGCGATACGTTTATAAACTTTCTGTCAACTTTTAGCAGATATGTGTCCTGTTAGTATAAGCGGACGGCACAGGTGCTTTTCGAAAGAAAAAAGAGCTCCGGGACGAATCCCGAAGCTCTTTGAAATGCTTGTTAATCTACTTAAGATCGAATTACTCGATGATTGTAGCAACAGTACCAGCACCAACTGTACGGCCACCCTCACGGATAGCGAACTTGAGGCCCTGCTCCATAGCGATAGGAGTGATGAGCTCAACAGTGATGGTTACGTGGTCACCAGGCATGCACATTTCTGTGCCTTCCGGAAGGTGAGCAACACCGGTAACGTCTGTTGTTCTGAAGTAGAACTGCGGACGATAACCATTGAAGAACGGCTTATGACGGCCACCTTCGTCGTGTGTCAGAACGTAAACTTGACCTGTGAACTTTGTGTGCGGTGTGATGGAACCCGGCTTAGCGAGAACCTGACCACGCTCAACCTCTTTACGGTCGATACCACGGAGGAGAGCACCGATGTTATCACCAGCCTCAGCCTGATCGAGGAGCTTGTGGAACATCTCAACACCAGTGATTGTTGTGCCCTTCGGCTCATCCTGGAGACCAACGATCTCAGCAGCGTCACCAACCTTGATGATACCACGCTCGAGACGGCCGGTAGCAACAGTACCACGACCTGTGATTGTGAATACGTCCTCAACAGGCATCAGGAACGGGAGGTCTGTCGGACGAGCAGGTGTAGCGATGAACTCGTCTACAGCCTTCATGAGCTCGAGGATCGGAGCGTACTCCGGAGCGTTAACGTCTGTAGAAGTGGACTCGAGAGCCTGCAGAGCAGAACCACGGATGATCGGTGTATCGTCGCCCGGGAACTCATACTGGTTGAGGAGGTCACGGATGTCCATCTCAACGAGCTCGAGGAGCTCTTCGTCGTCAACCTGATCGCACTTGTTCATGAATACTACGATGTAAGGAACGCCTACCTGACGAGCGAGCAGGATGTGCTCACGTGTCTGAGGCATCGGTCCGTCAGAAGCGGATACTACGAGGATAGCACCGTCCATCTGAGCAGCACCAGTGATCATGTTCTTGATATAGTCGGCATGGCCGGGGCAGTCAACGTGAGCGTAGTGACGAGCATCTGTCTCGTACTCAACGTGAGCGGTGTTGATCGTGATACCACGAGCTCTTTCTTCCGGAGCCTTATCGATATCGCCGTAAGCCTCATACTGTGCCTTACCCTGGAAGGACAGAACCTTCGTGATAGCAGCTGTAAGAGAAGTCTTGCCGTGGTCAACGTGACCAATGGTTCCGATGTTAACGTGCGGCTTAGTTCTTTCAAATTTTGCCTTTGCCATTTAAAATTTCCTCCTTGTTCAGCGTATCGCTGATAATTTAAAACTTTGTTCCGCTTCCGAGCGTCAGTTACATCTATTTTACTATGTTTTTCAATAATCGCAAGATGCAATTAACTCGGAAGACATTTCTCCTCAAAAATTACTTCTTAAGGATTGTTTCCATAATGTTCTTCGGTGTTTCAGCGAAGTGACCGATCTGCATTACGAAGGTACCACGACCCTGTGTTGTAGAACGGAGAGCTGTTGCATAACCGAACATGTTGGAAAGCGGTACTTCAGCCTGGATCTTCTGTGTACCGTTGAGACCTTCGATACCCTTAACGACACCACGACGAGCGTTCAGGCCGCCGATAACGTCGCCCATGTAATCATCCGGAACTTCAACGTCAACACGCATGATAGGCTCGAGAAGAACAGGATCTGCCTTCTTCATACCTTCCTTAAAGCCCATAGAACCTGCGATCTTGAAGGCCATTTCAGAGGAGTCGACTTCGTGGTAAGAACCGTCTACGACAGTTACCTTAACGTCAACTACCGGATAGCCGCCGAGAACACCGGCCTGCATAGCTTCCTGTACACCTGCATCGATAGGACCGATGAATTCCTTCGGGATAGAACCACCAACTGTAGCGTTGACGAACTCATAACCCTTACCAGGCTCCTGAGGCTCGAGCTCGAGGATACAGTGACCATACTGACCGTGACCACCGGACTGACGTACGAAACGTCCTTCTGCGCGGACAGGCTTTCTGATTGTCTCTTTGTAGGAAACCTGCGGGGCACCTACGTTAGCCTCGACCTTAAACTCTCTGAAGAGACGGTCAACGATAATGTCGAGGTGAAGCTCACCCATACCGGCGATGATCGTTTGTCCTGTCTCCTGGTTTGTGAATGTACGGAATGTCGGGTCTTCTTCAGCAAGCTTCTGAAGAGCTACGATCATCTTTTCCTGGGAAGCTCTGGACTTCGGTTCGATAGCTACTTCGATAACCGGCTCCGGGAACTCCATGGACTCGAGAATGATCGGAGCATCATCTGAACAGAGTGTGTCACCTGTTGTGGTGTCCTTCAGGCCAACAGCCGCAGCGATATCACCGGAGAATACTTCGGAGATCTCCTTACGGTCATTAGCATGCATCTGGAGGATACGTCCGATACGCTCTTTCTTACCCTTGGTAGCGTTGGAAACATAAGAACCTGCTTCCAGAACACCGGAGTAAACACGGAAGAAGCAAAGCTTACCGACAAACGGGTCAGTCATGATCTTGAATGCCAGTGCAGCGAACGGGCCCTCATCGGAAGCCGGACGCTCTTCTTCCTCTTCTGTGTCAGGGTTAACACCCTTGATAGCCGGAATATCCAGCGGAGAAGGCATGTAGTCAACGATCGCGTCAAGCATCATCTGTACACCCTTATTTCTAAGAGATGTACCGCAGATGACCGGAATCATCTTACAGGAGCATGTTGCCTTACGGAGTGCTGCCTTGAGCTCGTCGATGGTGATCTCCTCACCCTCGAGGAACTTCATGGTGAGCTCTTCGTCGGTCTCAGCGATTGCCTCAACCATCTCCTCACGCTTCTGATTTACGAACTCGACCATATCAGCCGGAACCTCACGGTCCTCGTACTTCATACCGTCTTCACTAGTGTAGACCTCAGCACGGAGAGTCATCAGGTCGATAATACCTTCAAAACTGTCCTCCTTGCCGATCGGGATCTGAATAGCAACCGCGTTGCTCTTCAGACGGTCCTTGATCATGTCGATTACATGGAAGAAATCCGCACCGAGGATATCCATCTTGTTGACGTATACCATACGCGGAACGCCGTAATGCTCAGCCTGTCTCCAAACTGTTTCTGTCTGAGGCTCTACACCACCACGGGCGGACATTACTGTAACCGCACCGTCGAGGACACGCAGGGAACGCTCAACCTCAACTGTGAAGTCAACGTGACCGGGGGTGTCGATGATGTTGATACGGTGACCCTTCCACGGAGCTGTTGTAGCAGCAGAAGTGATCGTGATACCACGCTCCTGCTCCTGAACCATCCAGTCCATGGTAGCGGCACCTTCGTGAACCTCACCCATCTTACGGTTGATACCCGTGTAGTAGAGGATTCTTTCAGTAGTCGTTGTTTTACCAGCGTCGATGTGAGCCATGATACCGATATTTCTTGTGTTTTCGAGTGAATACTCTCTCTTGTTCATCGTGTCAATTGCTCCTTCATCAACTTACCATCTGTAATGTGCAAAAGCTCTGTTAGCCTCTGCCATCTTGTGCATTTCTTCCTTCTTCTTAAATGCACCGCCTGTGCTGTTCGAAGCATCGATCAGTTCGTTGGCCAGACGATCGCACATTGTACGCTCGGATCTCTCACGGGCATACTTAACGATCCAGCGCAGACCAAGTGTCTGACGACGAGCCGGACGAACTTCCATAGGAACCTGGTAGTTTGCACCACCAACACGTCTGGCCTTAACTTCCAACATAGGCATAACGTTCTCAAGAGCCGCATTGAAAACTTCCATCGGCTCCTTGCCTGTGCGCTCTTTGATCAAGTCAAAAGCGTCGTAGCAAATTTTCTGTGCAACACCCTTCTTACCGTCGAGCATGATGTTGTTGATCAGCTTACTGACCTTTACATCATTGTAAAGCGGATCCGGGAGCACTTCTCTAACTGGGACATTGCCTTTTCTTGGCACTAGTCTTCCCTCCTTTTCATGATATTCAGTCTCTAACTGAAACCATAGGTACTCACGTAAAAAATTAGTTCTTTTGGACCGTGTCAGCGCCAGTAGCATGTCCCCTATATAGACAGTGTACTGACAACTTATTCTGTCCAACCGCAGGAAATAAAGAATTACTTCTTTACCTTAGCGGCCTTCGGCTTCTTCGCACCGTACTTGGAACGGCCCTGCTTACGATTGGCAACACCGGCTGTATCCAGAGTACCGCGAACGATGTGATAACGAACACCAGGAAGGTCCTTAACACGTCCGCCACGGATCAGAACAACGGAGTGCTCCTGCAGATTGTGTCCGATTCCCGGAATATATGCAGTTACTTCGTAGCCATTGGTAAGACGTACTCTTGCAACCTTTCTCAAAGCAGAGTTCGGCTTCTTAGGAGTTACGGTCTTAACAACTGTGCACACACCACGCTTTTGCGGGGAAGAAACGTCTGTTTCCTGCTTGCGCAAGGTATTCAGTCCGGACTGAAGAGCTTTAGAGGAAGACTTGTAGATCTTCGAAGTTCTACCGGACTTTACCAGTTGGTTGAACGTAGGCATCAATACATCTCCTTTCATAATTGTAGTGTCTCGATAAAACGGCGCACAAAAAGAAACCCCGTTTTGTCGGGCAATTAAGTATAGCACCTGAATTTTGTCTTGTAAACAAAGATTTTCAAATTCCGCCCGAAAAGCACTTCCGGGGCGCAAAAGGGCCTGTCCTCACGGGAGAAGACAGGCCCTTCATAACATTTCAGATCAAAAGGATCACTCGATCTCGTATCCGAGGTCGGAAAGCGCGTTCTTCAGCACCTTCTTCGCGGACTTATCCGGAGTCGCGTAGCATACGAGCAGTGTCTCTTCCGCAACAACGCATACAATATAGCGCTCATCGCCCGGAAGGATCTCGGAATCCTTATCAAACTCACCGTCTGCCGTGAAGTACCAGGACTTCTTCTCTACTTCACCGTCGAAGAGGTCTTCATCCAGTTCTTCATTCAGGTCATCATAAGAAGTATTGAAGCATGCCTTCGCGGTACCCTTGGACTCGAAAAGGTAATATACGATCTCGACACCGGAATCATCTTCCACGTACTTGGCATCCCAGCACTCTTCGGCGTCTTCGTCTTCGCTCTCTTCGACTTCGAAATCCGCCTTGCCGAGGATCTTCTTAAACTCTTTTACAGTTACTTTCTTCTTCGACGAACCACAGGCTGCCAGAGAAAGAGCCATAGCTCCCACCAGTGCGAGCGCTGTTAATCTCTTCAATGTCTTCATACCTTTTCTCCTTCACTTTTATCAGCGATACCGTGCGTGACACAGGATGCAATACGGATATTTTAACTCAAATATTTTCGATATTCAACTGAATCCCTACGGAAACGGCGATTTTTCCGCTTCTGCAAAAGCACTTGTGCCTCTTCCCCGACTTCTCTTTCCGGTCAGAAAGCAAAGATCACGATACCCATGATTATGGCAGAAACAGCAAGAAGAATATCCGCAATATCTGTCATTATCTTCGCAGAATTTACGGCCTTCTCCGGGTCACGGACCTGCAATCCGTCACTAAGAGGCTTAACTTTGAGAAACGCGATCAGCGAAAGAACAAGGGACGGCGTGCTCATGCCGCAGCAGCAGAGAAGTCCGACCGCACTTAAGATAAATGTGATCAGGGAATGTATATATGTTTTTTTATATGAAGCAGCCGCAGACTTCGGGTCCTGCTGCGGGACAGAGGCCGCTGCCACGATCTTCTCCGGATCGGGAACGGAAGGAGCGGATGTACTGTCCGCCGTAGAAGATGAGGCATTCGGTGCACCGTTCCACCAGCCCGGACCGGACTGTTCTTTCGGGGCATCATCCGAAGTAGAGAGCGACGGTGTGAATGATTCCGGAGCGCTGTTCGGATGGTATCCGCCCTTGCTTTTCAGATAAACAGTCTCTCCGCTGGCCGCTGCGGAATACATGACCTTACGCTCATTCTCCGGTGCAGGTGCTTTTTCCGCCGCAGGAGTTTCCTCTGCCGGAGAAGCATCTACAGGAACCGGGGCCACCGGCACGGTCGGTTCCGGGATCTGCGAGATCGTCGGGTCCGGGAAAGAAGACGCGGTCGGATCCGGAAAGGCACTCTCGCCGCCCGTCAGGTCCGGAAAGCCTTCGGAAAAATCCACTTTATCTGCAGAAAACGGAGAACCGCATGCATCGCAGCGGTCTCCGTTTTCTTGTTGGTTATTACAAAAACGACAGGTCTTCATAGCCTACCCTTGGGATCAGCCGATCGTGAGACGGTGGTGTACTTTCTTACCCTTTCTCAGGAACGCTTCTCCGTTATTGAAATCTTTTTCTGTCAGCATGTAGTAAACATCCTCGACCGCAACATCGTTGAGGTAGATGCCCTTCTGCTGGATCATGCGGCGGGCCTCACCCTTGGAAGGTGTGAGCTTGGTCTCGACAAGGAGATCCAGAAGAGACAGTCCGTCACCGGACAGGCGGTCAGCAGCGATCGCTGTGGTTGCCATATCATCGGAACGTCCGCCCTTCTCGAAGAGGTCCTCTGCCTGCTTCTTAACAGCCAGCGCGGTCTCTTCGCCGTGAACGATCTTGGTAACTTCGAAAGCAAGTCTCTTCTTTGCCTCGTTGATCGCGGCATCAGTGAGCTTGGCATATTCTTCGATCTCCTCGAGAGATACGAATGTCAGGAGCTTTAAGCACTTGATGACATCGGCATCCTCGACGTTTCTCCAGTACTGGTAGAAATCGAAAGGAGTGGTCTTATTCGGATCGAGCCATACGGCGCCCTTTGCGGTCTTACCCATCTTCTTGCCTTCACTGTTGGTCAGAAGTGTGAATGTCAGACCGAAAGCCTCGCCCTGTTCCTTACGGCGGATCAGTTCAACACCGCCCAGGATATTCGACCACTGGTCGTCACCGCCGAGCTCGAGCTGGCAGTTGTATTTCTGGTACAGGTACAGGAAGTCGTAGCTCTGCAGCAGCATGTAGTTAAACTCAAGGAAGGACAGACCTCTCTCCAGACGCTGCTTGTAGCACTCGAAAGTGAGCATGCGGTTAACGGAGAAGTGCGGTCCTACATCTCTCAGGAACTCAATGTAGTTCAGCGGCAGGAGCCAGTCGCCGTTATTGACGATCAGTGCTTTTCCATCGGAAAAGTCAACGACCTTGCCCATCTGCTTCTTGAAGCACTCGACGTTGTGGTCGATCGTCTCTTTGGTCAGCATCTGACGCATATCGGATCTTCCCGTCGGGTCACCGATCATACCGGTACCGCCACCCATCAGGGCGATCGGACGGTGACCTGCCTTCTGCATGTGGCTCATAACCATCATCTGTACGAAGTGGCCAACGTGCAGGCTGTCTGCGGTCGGATCAAAGCCGATATAGAAGGTGACACCCGGCTTACTTAACAGATTGTAGATTTCTTCACGATGTGTGGTCTGCGCTACATAACCACGTGCCTCCAACACATCAAATACATTTTGGTACGTTTCTTCGGACATCATTATTTCCTCCTATATATAAATTTCCGCCTTGAATTAGGCTTGCTAATTCTACTTCTAAACTGAAGGTAAAGTCAACAACCCGCCGGTTTCTTTCGAGTTTTCAAAACGTTTACCAAATATCGCTTATAAAATATTGTTTTCCCCACCGCGCCCGTCCTATGCTTGACCCAACCGATTTACCAGGGAGGAACTTCCTATGTTTTCTCATCGAAAAGCACTCGTACTCGTCCTTGTTTTCTGGCTTTTGGGCGTTTCCGCGATCCTCGCCGGGATCTTCGTCCGGCGCGCCGAAGCGCGCTCTGCGGAGGACTCCCGCGAAGAGGAGATCCGTGATATGGTCAGCAGGATCTGCGGTGAAGAAGACCTGAAAAATCTGGTCCCTGAAGACGCGCTTCCCGTCTCCGGTGAAGAGGATTCCGGATTTCCATACGAGACTTCCCGTTTCCCGGAAAGTGAAACGGATCCTCCGGAGAATTCTTCCGGAGAAGATACAGATTCTTCGGGCAGGCCGCAGTCCGCCGTCAGCGGGGATCCTTCCGGGAACGCTTACTCACTCCGACCTTACGGGACGATCCGTATCCCCTCGATCGACTGCGAGCTCCCGCTTTGGGACGGCGCAGGAAAGGTCGAGCTCCGCTATGGCACAGGACGTATGCCGCTGTCCGCGGAGGCAGGATCTCCCGGCAATCTGGTCATTTTCGGTCACCGCATGAAAAGATACGGCTCGATCTTTAACCGTCTGGGTGAGGTCAGCATCGGCGATTCCATCCTCATCGAGCGGAACGGATCCACATACACATATACCGTAGACCGGATCGAAACGGTCGAACCGTCTGAACTGTCTCTATATATAGATATGGAGAAAGAGGGTGACGGCGGATCGTGCCGCATCACCCTCATCACCTGCACCCCAACAGGTGTCGGATCCCATCGGTTAGTCGTTATCGGACACATCGTCTAAGAAAACCAGAGCAGCTTTCACTTCCTTCTCTTTCTTCTGTATTTACTTCGGAGTTCGATATATCCGATCGACAGAAGTGCGACGGCCGAGATCCCGCAGATGCCGCATGCCCCGAAGCCGAGGATGCGGTCAGTCTCCGACGTCTTCATCGTGTCATAGAGCCGCGTCACGCCGAGGACCGAACCGTTGCTCACCTTGACCGGCATGACCTCACTGTCATTTCTGTATCCTTCCGGAGCTTCCACCTCGAAGATCTCATAGTCACCGGCAGAAAGTCCGAAGACCGCCACCTTTCCAAAGCCGGGTGTACCCTTTTCGTTGCCGGTATAAAGAACCTGAGTCGCTCCTTCCGTGCCATCCGCGCAGAGGACATAACCCTGTTTTTCCTCACTCCACAGGAACGAGAGGATCTTTCCGCTTCCGTTACGTACCGAGATCCCGCAGTTGCCGAGAAGATCTCCGTTTCCGGCGGAGCGCTTCTCCGTTACGGCCTTCGTCAGTTCATCGGTAACAACAAAGTGCTGCACCTTTCCTTCCTTTCCACAGGAGAAACTCAGCGCCTCCTCCATCACGCGGAAATTCGTCCATCTTCCCACATCAGTCTCCACCAGATAATATTCCCCCTCTCCCAGGAAGAAGCTGATTCTGCCGTCCGTATCCGTCTTCTCTTCGGCAAGAAGCACATCAGTCTTCCCTGCATCTCCTTTCTTCCACAGTTCAAATGTGACTCCGTCCATCGGCAAAGAAGTCCCGTCGCCGCAGATCTTCTCGACCCGGACCTCCGACAGCCGGTAGTTCACGACGCTCTCGGTCTGGATCACTTTTTCACCGGGGCTCTCCTGCATCTTGCAGATCGTGATGATCCGGTCCTGTAAAAGGGCATAGCCTTCGATTGTTTTCGTCTCGCGGAGGATCAGTTTCTCACCGAGCGGATACTCCGAAGAAGTCACCGCAGTTCCGTTCTCATCCGTGACCAGTTCCTCCAGGAACTGCCCGTCTTCCGTAAAAAGTGAGAACGTCACACCCTTCATGGGAAGACCGGTATCAGATGCGGTCTTTTCGATCTTCAGGAAAGCGCGCGAACGCTCGTTGACGACCGCCTCTCTGACCGGGAATGCATAGGAATCTGCCGTAAGTACATACCCTTCCGGTGCGGCCAGTTCTTTTGCGTAAAAAGCACCGCCAGACGGGTAGTCGCCTTCTGCCTTGATCCTTCCGTTCTCACCCGAGATCACGACCTCGATCAGTGCATCCTTTTGCACAAGAACTTCACCGGAAGCAGAAAGGATGGGGGCACCCGCATAGATGCCGAACACCGCTCCCGCAAGGTTCGTTTCCGAAGGCACATATCCTCCTGCAGCCTCGTCAAAAGCATAATCTCTTCCTACCTTTGTAAGATTCAGTTCGACCTTCTTCCGTTCGTTATTTACACTCTTGCTTTTGCGGATAACACGGACCGTCTGGTCCTTCCGGTCATCCTTCACCTCGAATACAACCGGACTTCCGGATCTCACAAATCCTGCCGGCGCGAAGACTTCCACAAATGCGTATTTCGCAGATCCGGATCCCGCATCCAGTGACAGATCCTCCACACGGATCCTGCCATCGGCGCCTGTCGTATAGGTTCCCAGAAGAGTGCCCTTCTTAAGCGGCGTCTCCTTCTTTCCGTCCCCGTCCGTATCGAACATCTTATAAGGCGTAAAGGTCTTGCCGTCTTTCGCGATCACGACCGTTCCCTCCGGATACTTTTCCGGATCCATAAGAGAGATATCCCTGCTTGATCCGAGCACATCTTCATAACAGTACAGTTCGAATTCGGCTCCCTTTAACGCCTGCTGTGTATAGATGAAACTGTATCCGGCAAGGCCGTTATATCCCGTATCCGGCTTCTCCACAGCGGTCAGTCTTTCGCCGGTCTTTTTAAGTTCCAGTGTCACGCTCACTTCCTGATCCGCAAAGGGCACGGCCTTCATGTCGCCATCGGGGCCGACCCCGATGAAGCTTTCATCCTTCTTTACTTCGATCTTTACCGGTTCCTCAGAGAGGACAAACCCGGCCGGTGCTTTTCTCTCGCGGATAAAATACGTGCCTGTCGGAAGGCCCAGTTTCTCAAGATTACAGGTGCCGTCTGCTCCCGTGGTGAAGGTATCCTTTCCGTCCCAGTCCTTCAGGAGATTTCCGGCATCATCCAGGATCTGGAACTCGACGCCCGCAGCCGGGATGATCTCTCCCGTATCTTCTCTGACCTTTCGGATCTGAATCTTTAATTCATATCTTCTGTTCCGGAGCTCGAGCACAGTTTCCGGCTTCGATCCGTCCCCGACCGTTCCTCTGATCTGGACGGTCTCATCGTCACATACATAGGTGTACTTCGTCGCTTCCGACTCGATCTGGTGTACCCGGTACTCGCCATACGGCAGGATCTTCGACTCCGCGTGTCCCTGCCTGTCCGTGGTCAGCAGATCCCGATAGTAATCGGGCGCCTGCTCATACGAGCTGTAGTTCGTGTTCCATACCTGAAAGACCGCACCTTCTTCCGCGGCCAGGTCTGAAAAGGACGTTCCCCTATACGTATCGTATCCGGTCTCGATCCTCTTCTCGATGGCAAAAGAACCTGCCTTCATCTCGTCTTTAAATGTCGCGCTGTTCCCTGAACTCTTCGCATCCACCGTGAAGGTCGCGGGATTCGGAGACATCATCTTCGTGCCTTCCGGGGTGCTTAACTGCCGGATCGTATAGGTCCCGGACGGAAGGAAAAGGAGCTTTCCCGTCTCTCTGTCGAAGATCCGCCCGTCCGAGAGAGATAATCCGTAGAAGCCGAATCCATCGGCCCGCGCCTTCGCAAAGCTTTCGTAATCCGAGCGGTGTATCTCAAATGCCGCGCCCTTCTCCGGGATCGTCAGTTCCCCGAATACCGATGTCTTCGTAAGTTCTACATAATCTGCCTGGACCGTCCATCCCGCCCCGGTTCCGCTATAGGACTTGGATGAACTTTCATGCCAGCCGACATAGGTCTGCTTCGTCTTTCCGGACGCCGTCAGGGACGAGTCAAAGAAATACCCGTACATGCGCTGCGGGTTTTCGTTTCCGGAATTACTGACCGTCTTCACCTGCACCTTCAGTGCTTTTCCCGAAGAAACGGCCTCCATCTCCTTCCATGTTCCCTCGACACAAAAAGCACTGCCCGACGGCAGGACGGCGTTGGTGGTCGCCCAGATGTTATACTGCCCGTCACTTCCCCGAAGATTCAGTCTGCCTCCGGAGATCTCCGTGAAGCGGAAGGTCCCGCCGGTCGTGCCTTTATGGGTCTCTCTTACCGTTACGGTAAAGTACGCCCGATATTTTCCTGTCGCCTTATCGAACACAGGTCCTGACATATTCCCGATCTCGGCCCGGTATTCCGGCGTGTATGCACCGGCAAGCGAGGGCCTGCCTTCTTTATCGTAGACAGTCCAGAGCCTTTTGGCCTCGGCGAGGATCTTCTCCGCGGTAGGACCGGATCCCGCGCCGTCAATGAATGAATTGATGTCGATGCCTTTGAAGTACGACTGCGCCTCGGTCCCGAGATTTCCCTGATAAAGCCAGACCAGATGCCAGATCAGGATCTGCCTGACATAGTAGTGGATATGCGGATGCCCGTTGATCGTATCCGGCACCTCGAACCGGTCGGACCCCATATCTATGATGCACTGGATCTTCCCGAGAAGCGCTGCCGCCGCAGGATCGTTCATGGCAGAAGGGACTACCGATCCTGTCTCGGGTGTCGGCGCCCCCGCCATGACACAGTAGACCGGCCGCGTCGTCCCGGGCTCGATGGTCTCCGCGAAGAGATACTCGAGTTTCTTCTCCTTCACCTCGCCGCCGACCGTGTGGTACAGTTCGAAATACTCATTGTCGTGGTATACTTTGTTCCCGGTCTCCGGAATAGGTTCCGCTGCCATGACCACCCGGGCAAACCAGACGGACGGAAGCGCGGAGACTAAAAATGCAACCATAAGCAGAAATGCCAGAAACTGCCTGTTGCCGGTTCTTTTTCGTGTTTTTTCTCTCGACATATCGTGTTCTCCTTATGTGTATTTTTCGGTGTGTCCGTATAATACGCGGCAAGGAAAACACGAAACAATATTTTATAAGCGATGTTTTGTAAACAATCACGCAATTCGGGAAAACCGTTTTCCCATAGGCAATTCTTATATAAGCAAGAAACATTTCAACCATCACGAGAAGTCATCAAGAATCATCAACATGAAACTTGATAAGTCGGTTTCCGACAAACTCGATCTGTTCTGTCAAGAAACCGGATTATCCAAGACTTCAGCCACCGAGAAGATACTCGACAAATACTTAACGGAGTTTTTTGAACGACCTGAGAAACAACGCGGATTGTTTAAATAACTCTCCACTAAACAAAACTAAAAGGAGTCATCTCGGAATAACGAGATGACTCCTTTCTATTTGAGTAGAGGCCAGGTTATTATGCATTCGCATGCTAGTCACCACAAGTTCTTTTCGATTCGAATAACAAATCAGTCCGTTTCATTGGTCATTCTATGCATACTCGCAAAGAATGTGACTAATGACTACTCAAAATCCCCTCAAAAAGCAACGTATTGGTCAGATTGTTGACTGCTTTAAGAAAAACGTCAAACAAAATGACCAATATTGTGAAAATCACGCATTGGAAGCGATTATATTGGTCGTGAGCTTGGGTTTGTATAGCAAAATGACCAACGGAGAGGGTCCATTGGACATTTTTACATTTTATTCACTCAAAGTGTCAAAGGCCGTCTTACAATAAAGCCTTACAATGGTTTTGAGACAATCACTCGCCGCTTTTTCTCTCTTCTATCTTAATCTCTGCGGTGTGCCATGGAGATCAGGCGCAGAAGAGTCAGGATCGCTGAGAGTGCAGCTGCAACATAGGTCATCGCCGCGGCTGTAAGTACGCTTTTGGCAC
>CAMYWO010000042.1:0-19936 GCA_947302815.1 uncultured Clostridia bacterium
CGTTTCTGCGTTATTCTGTGAGATCTTAGTCTAGTATTACTATTTCATTCAACGAAGTCACGATAAAGATAACGACAGCCGGTAAGGAATCGGCGGAAACAGGAAAAGCGAGGGTTTGAGTATGTGGAGTGCATTTGTTTTTTTAGCAGGAGTGATCTTCCTTTGGAAGGCATCTATCGATATGAAGCGTGAGGCGCAGGCGAGAAGAAGACAGCAGATGAGAGCCGCCAGAAGAAACAGCGCGAATTACAGAAGATCTCCGGATCCGCGGAGAAGAAGTGCCGGTGATACGAGACGTCAGTGTGTGAGGGGATATGGATACGGTACGAACCGCTGCCCCGTAAGCGCGCAGCCACATAGAAGAAGTCCCGTTCATCGCGTGACACAGCCGGTTATAGCGGTGTGAGTATTCCACCATGAGTTCTTCAAGCGGGTAAGTGCGTTTAATTAATCAGTGTTTGTTTTGTCGTACATAATTATCTCCTGGGGAAGGGGTGCGATGTCCATAGAAACAGGACATCGGGCCCTTTTTCTTTGTGTAAACATACTAATCAAATCGACTTGATAATGAGACGAGAAAAACGTATACTATTGTATGGAAAAAAGAAACTGGTCTTTTATGACTAAAAAGGAAAATTCTGGAGGAGAAGAAACATGAAATTCAGAAAACTGCTTAGTATCGTTTTAGCATTCATTATCATGGTTACCAGTGCGGTTGCTTGCAGCAAGTCCAGCGAGGAGACCAAGAAGAAGTCCAAGAAGACGAAGGACGACGAGGAAATCGAAGACATCGACGATGATGACGACGACGACGACGATGACGACGATGACGACGATGATGACGACGATGATGATGACGACGAGGACGAGACAAAGAAGACTAAGAAGACTAAGAAGACAAAAGCTACAACAGAAGACGATGACGACGACGACGAGCCGGACGAGACAACAACTAAGAAGACAAAGGCTACAACAACTGAGGAAGAGACAACAACAACTGAGGAAGAGACAACAACTACTACTACCAAGAGCAACAACAGCGGCAAGACTCTGCAGGACATGATCAGCGATGCTGAACTGAAGCAGATGAACGAGCAGGCTCATAACATGATCCAGAGCAACTCCGAATTCAAGGATTGCAAGATCGAGATTATCGGCAACGAACTGATCTATGAGTACTGGTTCAGCTTTGAACTTACTGATGCTCAGGTAGATTCCCTGAAGAAGAGCGCAAGCCAGCTTGAGAGCCAGGCTAACACTCTGAAGGGACAGCTTGAGAAGCAGTATGGTCTTGATTCTCTCCAGATCACTTACGTTTACTTTGATTGCAACGATAAAGAGGTCTTCAGAGCAGGAGTCTGATCCTTGCGACGATCGTTTGATCGGTTAGTTAAGTAACGAAGAAGGACCGTCACATCGCGAAAACGGCGTGACGGTCTTTTTATACAATCTTCTGGATATGGTATAATAGTTAAGTATTATTGAGGGGCGCGGGAGATATTCTGAAAATGGGTGTTGATACGAATAAGATCTGTTATGGGTGCTTTAGCAAGATTGAGGGGACAGGTGCCTGTCCGAAGTGCGGATTTGATCCGGTAACTGCGAAGCATCCGGCGATAGCTTTACCAATCGGTACAACTTTGAATAACCGTTATCTGACCGGTCGTGTTCTCGGCGTGGGCGGATTCGGTGTTACTTATCTGGCACTGGATATGACGCTGGAGACGACGGTTGCCGTGAAGGAGTATCTGCCTTCCGGAATCGCGATCCGTGAGGCCGATCACCACACGATGACAGTAAGTTCCCAGGATGAGCAGCCCCGTTTTGACCACGGTGCGAATAAATTCCTCGAGGAATCCAGGATCCTTGCCAAGCTCCGTTCCATCACGAATATCGTTACTGTATATGACTACTTCCGTGAGAACGGAACTGCCTACTTCGTCATGGAGTATATCGAGGGTGTTGATCTTTTGAGATACACCGCGTCCAGGGGCGGCCGTCTTACCTTCGAAGAAGCAAGAGATCTCCTGCTTCCGATCATTCGTTCGCTCAAATACGTGCATGATAATAATCTTCTTCACCGCGATATCAGCCCGGACAACATCATCATTTCGAAGACCGGTGCCGCACAGCTCGTAGACTTCGGCGCCGCGCGTCTTGCTGAGGATGCAGAGAAGAGTAAATCCGTTATCTTAAAGCACGGGTTTGCACCGGAGGAGCAGTACAGCCGGCGCGGTAATCAGGGCCCGTGGTCCGATGAGTATGCGATGGCTGCCACGATGTATATGGTCATTACGGGCGTTTTGCCGCCGGATGCTTTTGACCGTGCATACGACGATACTTTAAAATCACCGCTTCAGCTGGGACTTCCGATTCCCCAGTACGGTAACGATGCGATTATGAAAGCACTTTCCGTTCATGCGGCTGACCGTTACCCGGATATGGGTGCTTTTGCAGATGCGATCTCCGGAAAGAATGCAGTAGCACCTGCAGTGCCTGTGGTACCTGCTGCACCCGCTCAGGCATATTCAGGAAAACCCGCGCAGGCCGCACCTGTCGCACCGGTCGCTCCTGTTACACCGGCAGCACCGAATCAGGTTGCCCGTACGGTTGCGACCAGACCTGTCGCATCGGCTCAGGGACAATCTGCACCGGTTACACCCGGACAGGCCGCTCCTGCTCAGCGACAGGCCGCTCCTGTTGCACCGGCAGCGCCCAGACAGGCTGCTCCTGTTCAGCGACAGGCTGCTCCTGTTCGTCAGCAGGCGGCACAGGTTTCGCCCTCGCCGCGGCAGGCCGTTCCGGCTGCTTCTGTTGTGCCGTCTTATATGCCGTCAACGACGATGCCACAGAAGAAGAGTATTTGGAAGAAGCCTCTTACGTACGTGATCCTGTCAATTGTTGTTATCGCTGCAATCGCTGTTCCGGTTATTTACTTTGCGACGAAGGGCGGAAATACGGAGAGCACCACAAAGAAGACGAAGACAACGACTACAGAGGACACAGAGGAGTATACACTCGAGGATTTTTATACTGCGTCGCAGATTAAGCAGATGAACGACCAGTTATATGATGCCTATGTCAAGAACAACAGTCAGTATAAGAATGTAAAGATCGACATCAAGGGCAATACCATATACTACAAGTACTGGTTCAACTTCGAACTGTCAGATGACATGATTGCCAGCCTGGAGGCCAGTGAGGGTGAGCTTCAGAGCCAGATTCCCGACGTCAAGGATCAGATCAAGAGTGAGACCGGTATTAAGCCGAAGAAGGTCGTCTATATCTTCTACGATGTATATGACGATGAAGTATTCAGAGCTGAAGGCTGACCTGACTTGGTCGAAGGCCGACCGCCTGACTGAAAGCTGACAGTTATTATCTGTTTGCGTTTTCGATGGTCATCTCGATGGTCTTGATGCCTTCCGGCCAGGTCGGATGGGCGATGGCATAGACGTGGTGCATCGGGCGGTCTTCAGTAGACTCCGCACAATAATATTCAACAGGAATTCCGAGCTTCCGGAGACGCTTCTCCAGAAGCTCGTTCTGGTTCAGCATCATGTCCTGGTCCCCCGTGGTCAGTACGACCGGCGGGCAGCCGAATTTCTCCGCGGCATCGGCAAGATCGAAGATAAAGGACGGAAGCTTTCTGTCCGGATCGAAATAGATGCCTGCGAACTGCATTCGGCTCTCCTTGTGATCACCGCATATCGGACTGGTGCTTTTGCATGTGATATCGTAATTGAAATCCGTGATGCCGCACTGGGTCCTGGCGTCCTTCGAATTCATCAGGATCGCGGTCAGGAGGCAGAGGTATCCGCCTGCGGAATCGCCGACAGTATGGAACGTGGAAAAGCCCTTTTCACATAGGAAAGAAATGGCGAGGAAGATGTCCGTGATCTCGCCCTGCATGTCGGTTCCGGGAAGGAGCCGGTAGTTGATGTTGGCAACCGTGATGCCGGACTTAAGTGCCAGATGCATACCGAAGTCTTTATCTAATTCCTTGCATCCGTATACAAAAGCACCGCCGTGGATGAGAAGGAAGATCTCTCCCGGCTTTGCGTTCTCGGGCGTGTAGATGTCGAGTGTTCTGTCGGAGCAGCAGAGCGGGTTTCCTTCAGAGGCGGAATCCGGTGCCAGCGGGGAAGGAAGAGAAATACCTTCGGCATAGGGGAGATCCGACTCGACTTTCAGACCTTCCGGATAGACCGCGGCGTCCAGACGCGGCTTGTCGAACTGGATACAGTTCTGGATAAATTGCTTTCTGCTGTTATCTGCGATTCGAAAAAGAATACCCGGGTTAGACATAGAAGATCCCTCCACGTAATTAACTGATTTCAAGGTATCATACGGGGAGGGATTTTTCAATTCAATATCTGTCCGTCAGAGGACCTGGCGGAGCTCTCAGAGATCCTATATTTCGCTCTTATCGATGTGTGTTTCCTTCGAATCCCAGGTAAAGCGGTAGCCATATGCAGAATTCGTCTGGAAAGAGGTCAGCTGCTCGCCGGTCATGTAACCGGATACGCTATAACCGTGATAGATATGATAACGGTATTCATTGTCAGGACCATCGAAGACATAGCAAGGATCTTCTTCATTCTCGTAGGAAGGAAGCAGATAGATGTCATATCCCAGGCCTGTGAGACGATCCATCTCTTCGGAAACCTCCGCGCGGATCTCATCGGCAAACTTTTCTACAAGCTCTTCTTCCGGAGTATAAGGTTTATGTCCGGACAGGTATTCATCCACGCATGCGAAGTGGGAGATATTGATACTTACCGCAAAATACCTGTCTCTGTTCTCAGGCTTGGCGATTTCTTCTTCAAGAGAAGCCGGCATCTGGATCTCGTCGGTTGCAGGACTCTCTGAATCATCGGGAACGCTTCCGGTTTTTATATCCGGTGCGTAGAGGACCTGATCCTGATCGATTTCGTCAGACGAGCTTGTCGGCTCTGCGGATGTGTCCGGGGGGAGCGTTGACACAGGCGGCTCCTCAGTAGTCGGTGGCGGAAGTGTAGTGACCGGAGGCTCTTCCGAGGTCGTGTAGTAGCCGGTCGTGTCCGGAGGCGTGGTAGTCAGTTCGGTATCGGAGCCGGACGTATCCGGGACATTCGTCACGTCAGTATTCTCCGTGCGCTTCTTCAGAAGACCGAAGCCGTTGGTCTTCCAGGCGGCAAAGCCGATGACGGCGATCAGGGCCGCGCAGATTCCGGCGGCGACACCGGCATAGACCCTGCGGACCGGTGCTTTTCGGACGGGAACAGCGGTAATGGGAGAATCCTTTTTCTCCAGAGGTATTTCTGTCTTGAGAATCAGGTCATCGTCGACCTGAGACATGATGTCGAGTAGGTCTTTTCCGTTCATACGATCTCTTCCTTTTCGAGGTACGCCTTGAGATCGGATCTCATGCGCATCAGTGTCATTCTCACTTTGCTCTCCTTGCAGCCGTAGCGTCTTGCAATCGACGCGGCGGAGTCGAGATAGAAGTATCTCCGCATGAAGAACGTACACTTTTCTTCGGACTGTTCGTGAAGGAAACGGCTGATGGCCTCGGCAAGAAGCTTGCCTTCGAGTTCTTTTTCCACGGAAAGGGAAGAAGGGATGCAGCTTTCCATCTCAGTGGTCAGCTCATAGATGTCCGCCTTGCGCTTCAGGCGTGTGTCACTGACGCAGCGGTTGATCGAGACCGCTCGGATGATGCGGATCAGGAAGGGCAGAAGATAGGTCCTCGGCTCATGCGGAGGGATCCGGTTCCATGCTTCCATGTAGGTGTCATTCTCGCACTCTTCCGAGGTCTCGCGGGAAGATGTGATCCCGTAGGAAACATTGCGCAGACGGGCGCCGTACTTCTCGGAAGTACGGGAGATCGCGCTCTCACTCCGGTCTAGATAAAGATCTACGATTGCAGAATCATCCATGGTTAACTCCAAGCCTTTCGACAGGTTTTCCTTCTCACTTAAGTAATCAACATTTAAACGGAAAACGTCACACCCAATCCGAAATTATTATATCACGTATGAAAAAGCACCGCTCCTTTGCAGAAACGGTGCTTGCTTTTTCTTATTCAGGATCTACTGAAAGATCAGTTCTCGACGCGGAAGAGTTCCTTGCCGTCCGGATCATAGTAGATGTAGGAGATCAGCTCCGGACGGATACCGAAGTCTTTCTCGAAGCCGTCCTTGACCTTCTCGATCTCGGTCTTAACGACAAGTCCGTTCATCTGCATGCCCAGAACATCCTCGTCCGAGACAGCATTTGCGAACCAGTACTTGTAGATCAGATGATTGTCCTCGATCTCAAATTTCACGCTCTTGAAGTCGGAACCGTCCTTCACCGTGGAAAGATAGTACTGCGTATTCAGCAACTTCAGTTCATCCTCGGTGATCTCCTTCTCCAGAGTTTTCTTCTTCTTTCCGCATCCGAAAAGCATCGATGCGCAGAGAAGAACAGATACAAGTGCAATCAGTCTTTTTCTCATATAGTAACCTCGGTTCCGTTAAGCTGATACCTCATGAATGACATTGCCATCCACGTCGTAGAATATATACGAGATCGTCTCCGGTCGTACACCGCATGTCTTCTCAATACCATCTTTTACCTGAAAGATCGTGTTGACCAGATCTATTCCGCTGGCCTTGATCTCAAGAACCTGTGCATCACTCAGTTTTGCTGCGAAATAGGCCTTATAGTAAATAGTATTGCCCTCCACCTCAACGTGATAATCACGAATCAGAGGATTCGGCTTTACATACAGCTCATATGCCTGATCATTCAGCTTCTGCAGATCTTCCTTCTTGATCTTGGCTTCCAGTGTCTTCTTCTTGCATCCGGCCAGCATAAAGACGCAGAGCAGCGCGAAGAAGATAGCGGTTAATTTCTTTCTCATAGTGCACCCTCCTGATTACCCAATGCCACGATATATCGTGAACTTATTGCTTATAAGTATACCATAAAAAAGGACCATCTCATTTCTGAGATGGTCCCCGTGGAATCACTAGATCGTTAATTAACTATTAAACGCCAGCCTTGAAAACTTCCTTATCATTTACATCATAGTAAATGTAAGAAACTGTGATATTGCTGAGGTTGTAGTTCTTCTCGAGCTGACTCTTCAGAGTCTTTGCCTGGCTCTCCAGGGAGCTTGCACTCTTCTCCAGAGCAGAAACCTGAGCATCGCTGAGCTCGAAGCTGAACCAGTACTTGTATACCAGATCGTTGCCGTTGATCTCGATCTTGCAATCCTTGAATTCGGAATTGTTTGCGATCATGGCCGAAGCCTGCTCGTTCATCTGCTTCAGTTCAGAAGAGCTGACCTTCTTCTCCAGTGTCTTCTTGCCGCAGCCAACAAGCATTACAACGCAGACAAGTACAGAAAATACGCTAAGAATCTTTTTTCTCATGGTGTGAAACCCTCCACTTTCCTTTAACTCTTTTTGCTTTTTACTCTTGCGAGACGCGATGATTTACCTGGGTGCGACTCACAATCGTTCATCATTATAACATTATATGGGGGGAAATAACAATCATGATTTTTTAGCGTCTTTTACATGCTTCTTGATCTTATTGAAAGACTTGTCGCTGATGTCGTGCTCGATACGGCAGGCATCGGCAGCGGCGGTCTCTTCATCGACGCCGAGCATGACCAGAGCTTCCGTCAGGATACGGTGGCGCTCATAGATGCTCTTGGCGATCTTCTTGCCGTCGTCAGTCAGGATGATCTCACCATCTTCTCCAACGGTAATGAATCCCTTGTTTCTCAGGATGCCCATGGCACGGCTGACACTGGGCTTGGACAGGTCCATCTCACGAGCAATGTCGATGGAACGTACGTTACCGTTACGCTTCTTCAGGATCAGGATCGTCTCGAGATAATCCTCACCGGATTCATAAAGTCCATTCATGGTCGTTCTCCTTTATCATTTTTCGTTCACATTGATTATAACACTTATGGTTTACATCTAGGGGACGCAAATATAAAATGTGGGGGAAATAAGAAAGAAGGATATGACAAATTAATGAAACTGAAGAGTTCGGATGCAAAAGGAATCGCCTGCATACTGGTGGCCGCGATGGGCTTTGCCCTGATGACCTTTTTCGTCAAACTCTCCGGCGATGTGCCCACGATGGAAAAAGCCTTCTTCCGTAATGCCTTTGCCGCACTGATCGCCGCTTTCACCCTTGTCCGGTCCGAAGATAAGTTCAGGATGAAAAAGGGAAACGGCAAGTACGTATTCCTCCGCTGCCTTTTCGGTACGACGGGACTTCTGTGTAACTTCTACGCGATCGACCATCTTCCGCTGGCAGATGCCAATATGCTCAATAAGCTTTCGCCGTTTTTCGCGATCCTCGCATCGATCCCGATCATGAAGGAAAAGCCGACGAAGATCGACATCATGACCACGGCCGTTGCGTTCTCGGGAGTGCTCCTGATCGCGCGTCCTTCCGCTGACGTCTCCATGATCCCCGCACTTGCCGGTGTCTGGGGCGGTGCCGGTGCCGGTATCGCGTATTCTTTCGTCCGTCTTCTCGGAAAAAGAAAAGAGAGGACGTCGATCATTGTCCTCTGCTTCTCGCTGTTCTCGTGTCTTCTGTCTCTGCCGTTCATGATCTTCGACTTCAAGATCATGGAGCCCTGGCAGCTGCTGTGTCTGGTCTCTGCCGGAATCTTTGCCGCGATCGCACAGTTCTCCATCACATCTGCATATAAGTTCGCGCCGGCAAGAAAGATCGGCGTCTTCGATAACACACAGGTCGTCTTTTCCGCGATCTTAGGACTGATCTTCTTTTCCGAGATCCCGGCGCATCTCAGCATCTGCGGTTATGTGATCATCATCGGCATGGCCGTCTTCCGCTGGTACTGGAACCTCACCCATGAGAGGGAAGAGGAAGAACAGGAAGAGAAGCCGGAAGAAAAGGAAGAAGAACCGGTCACTCGCGGATCTGTTTGAACTGCAGATCCCGGATCACGATATTCTGTGTGTCCATCTCAACGACTTCAAAGGAATATTCATACAGTGCGGACTGATCGAGTTCGCAGTAGTAATAGGCATATTCATCCTGAAGATTGGAGTTTCCTCTGAGCTTGATCCGGTATTCTCCGCTCGGGGAGAAGTGGCAGTAGTAGCCCTTATATGTACCCGGCGCAGTTGCACGGGCAATCTCAGTGACCTCGGATTCTTCACCCATTAAGCTAAGGATCACGCTGCTGAAGGCGTTATCCTCGACGTCTGTGGTAAAGAAGAGGGTCCCGTTTTCCGCCGATGTCCGTTCAGACAGTGCCGGATCACTCAGGATCGACTGTTCAAAGGGGATCGCAGCACCCGGTCCATAGACACGGAATTCACTGATCACGATATGTGTTTTGGCAAGCTTATTCAGGTTAAATGAGTAGGCATAGTACTCGCCGCCCTGAAGGAATGTGATGTATTCGATGAATTCATCCTGCTCTGAGGAGTTGGCCTTCAGGCGGAGCCGGTACCAGCCTGTAGGTTCGTTCATCAGAATCAGGCCGGAATTCTCCCCGGTGGACGAAGATGAATACAGGGTGCCGTAATACTCTCTTGAATCGAGGCTGATCAGCTGGATCTCGATGGAGTTGAACTCATTGTCCTCGACCTCGGTAGTGAACTCCATGGCGTCGTTTAAGATACCGAGCTTCTCGACGTACATCAGAGGATCTTCGATCTTCCTGATCCCTGAAGTGGATTCGGTAAGACCGTTCTGTAGGAAATGCGCACTCTGTACGGAAAGAGGATAGAGTCGGGCCTTACCATCGTAGCCGACCGCAATCAGCTCAGCCGAGGAAAGATCCGTTGAGGAATCAAGCATAGTGCTGTAATAACCGTATTCATCTTTCTTAAGGTCGATGATGCGGTTTCCGGCAAGAAGATAGAAGTATCGTCCCGACCGCAGTCCGTCGTTATCCAGAAAGACTTTTTCCAGTCCGTCATATTTCAGAACAAAAAGATTCTTCTCGTCCATGTGTTCTGCGGAAGCCCGGACCGCCTCGATCTGTTCGCTGACAGGAGTCTCTTCACGTGCATCGGCCAGCGGCGGATTGAAGGTTCTTTCCTTCATGGCATAGTGGTCAAAGTACAGGTCGCGGAAAGTATATTCCGTCGCCTCGAAAAGCACTATATCCGGGTCAAATGCATTGATGTAGTAATCAAGATCGAGGACATTCTGGTAGTTGTGGATGCCGACGTATCCGCTTGTGCGGCTGACGAAATACTGCGTTCTTCCGTTATAGTAACTGCCCTGGAACATAAGGAGCTTCGGCAGTGCTTTTGCATCTTCGGAATCACTGATCAGGTAGTGGAAATGCTTGTAATCCGGGTCTAGATTCAATCCCTCAAGGTAACGGGAACTGACGTTGTCCCAGCTTGTTTTCAGGGTGAACTTCGGAACCTCTTCGTTTACTTCAACGCGGGAGGTGGGAAGATACCGGGCGATCTCGGTGGTGATGTCGAATTCATCCTTCGAGAGCTCTGTGATCTGCGGATAATCCTCATGGATCTGGCTCAGGATGTTATTGGTGCCATAGAAGCAGCCGAGGTCATTCCAGTGACCGGCATCGTACTTGACGTTAAAGACCTGCTCGGTCTTGCTCTTCTCCGTGAGCACCTGTGTGTTGTTGATGCAGTGAACGCCCATCTCCTCCATGTAGGAGAACATCTGGTCGACCCAGGAATCGTCATAGTTCACGCCGTCCGGAACATACTGCCTTAAGACGGAGGTCTTTTCCGGCTCAAAGGCAAAGTAGAAACTGATACCGCGGGATTCACAGTAGTCCTGCATCTTCTTGACGAATTCGGCGTAGGTCTTATGGAAGTCATCGTACTGGATCACGTTATGCATGCCGAAGAAGACGTAGCCGTCTTTGCCGTTCTCATAGAGCGGATGGTCGAGATAGCCGGTAACGGTGTCATTGAATACCAGATAGGAAGTGATCATCTCCGTACGGAAACCGATACGGTCCTTGAGGTAAGTTTCAAACTTGGCGGGGAAGTTTTCCTCTCCGATCTCCGGAGCATAAGCAAGCACGCGGTTATCCAGGTCGGAAACGGCATAGGGTTTCCTGTTCATATAGATCACGGGGATCAGAAGCAGGCCGAGGAAAAGAAGTATGTAAAGATAATCAAGAGCTTTTTTCATAATCTTCTCCTTTAGAACTGCGCGTAGATAAATGGACTGTAACTGGAATTAACCATGAACAGTATGTCGAGGCTAAAGAGAGCCAGAAGCAGGATGTACTTGGCCCAGACGATATACGGCTTATTAAGGAAGGAGGTGATCTTTTCCTTAAGGCCTTTCTTAAACTCAACCAGTCCGAGCAGAGACCCGATGCCGGCAATGAGAAGGATCAGGATGATCCTCTTGGTGGCGAAATATCTCCAGGTGAACTGAAGAGGTTCCTGTGTTTCAATCACCAGAGAACGATAGAACGATCCTGCGGAACTGATATTCGGGGACATGAACAGGATCCATGCAAGGAAAACATAGAACATGGTAAAGGCCCACTTAAAGAATGAAGGGATTTTCCGGTACCAGGACTTGTCACGGACGGCACGCTCGATGACGATCAGGATACCATGCGCTAAACCCCAGAGAATGAACGTGTAGTTAGCGCCGTGCCATATGCCGGTAAGGATGAATACGATAAACAGGTTGCCGTAAACATTTCCGGTACGGTTTCCGCCGAGCGGGATATAAACATATTCGCGGAACCATGTGCCGAGCGAGATGTGCCATCTGCGCCAGAATTCCGTGATCGAGCGGGAAATGTACGGGAAGTTGAAGTTGTCCTTGATATCGAAACCGAACAGGTCGCAAAGACCGATAGCGATATCCGAGTATCCGGAAAAGTCATAGTAGATCTCGAAGAAATAGGCGATTGCGATGATCCAGGCCGTTTTAAGATCCATACCTGTGGGGATCCTCGTCTGGATGAATGCGATGTGCGCGCCGAGAGTGTCCGCGATCAGAAGCTTCTTGGCATAGCCGATGATGATGCGGTTCAGTCCCGAACTGATCTTCTCGACACTGTAACGGGTCTTCGTCAGTTCTTTCTGAAAGTCCTTCCACAGAACGATCGGGCCGGAGACAAACTTCGGGAAAAAGGAGATGAAGAGTGCCGCATCTGTAAAAGGACCGGGAGTCGCATCTCCGCGATAGATATCGACGATGTAGGAGATAGCAGAGAATGTGATAAAAGAGATGCCGGCGATCGGAATGATCGATACATAGTTCAGCCTGACGACATGGAAACCATTCCACCAGGAGATGATCGCGGGGAAGTATTTACTGTAGAAAAGTGTGAAAACGAGTGCGGAAACTCCGATGATCATCCATCGCTTTTTCGAACTGTCTTCTGATCTGGCGGTGTAAACCAGCTGTCCCACCAGGTAGACGAGAACGATGAAGACAGCAAAGACAGCAAGCAGCTTCCAGCTGTAGTAAGCAAAGATCCCGACACTCAGGACCAGCATGATGATGTTCTTGATCTTCGAGCTTTTCAGCCACTTTAGCGCGAGTGCGGAAATGACGGTCAAAGGCAGGAGAAAGAACACAAAGGTCAGTTCAGTAAAGGACATGATCTATTTACTCCATACTTGCGGCGCCAAAACTTCCGACACCCGCGATATTACCCTCTCCGGCACGGAAATAAACTCCACCCCTGAAGTTCTTCCGTGAAGAAGCGGCGAAGAAGGATCTCCGCTTATTGCAAAATCACGAAATTTTCCATGTTAGGGAAATTATAGCATAACCCTATGACGAATAGTAGTAAAAGTGATATTCTATGTAATAGAAAAGCACCGCTTCAATGGCGGAGAAGATAGAAGGAGTTTTCCATGGGACAGTATATTGATCCGAAGATCGGTGAAGTCGTAGATCTGATCATAAATGATTACGAAGATGACAGAACAGTCAACCAGATCGACATTCATAACCAGCCGGATAAGGCGGCGGTCATCGATGTGATGGAAAAACTTCTGAAGATCCTGTACCCGGGTTTCTACAGCGACAAGGTGTATAAGATCTACAGCCTGAAGAATAACATGTCGGCCACGATCGAGGATGTCATCTATCACCTTAAGAAGCAGATATCGATCGTTCTTAAGTATAACGAGAATAACGAGTGTGTCCCGGAGGCGGAGCTCGATGAGAAGGCCAAGACCATCACGCTCTCATTCATGAAGAAGATCCCGGAGATCCGAGCGATCCTCGAGACGGATATCGATGCGGCATTAGAGGGAGATCCGGCGGCGAAGAGCAAGGCGGAGATCGTCCTTTCCTATCCCGGACTCTATGCGATCTCTGTGTACCGTATCGCCCATGAACTGACTCTTCTGAAGGTTCCGATGATCCCCCGCATGATGACTGAGCATGCGCACAGCATCACGGGTATCGACATCCATCCCGGCGCCACAATCGGCAAGTACTTCTTTATCGATCATGGTACAGGTATCGTTATCGGTGAGACGACTATCATCGGCGAGCACGTCAAAATCTATCAGGGCGTGACACTCGGCGGTCTGTCGACCAGAGGCGGACAGAAACTAAGCGGGAAGAAGCGCCATCCGACGATCGGTAATAATGTCACGATCTATTCCGGCGCATCGATCCTCGGCGGTGAGACCGTCATTGGCGACGATGTCGTAGTCGGAGGTAACACATTCCTCGTTAACTCCGTTGAGAAGGGAACACGTGTAACTGCGAAGATGCAGGAACTGAAGTACTCCGATGTGGATCCTGACGAGCAGATCTGATAACCAGAAAAGGCATATTGACAAATCCGGTCTATCCGAATAGACTACGAATAGATGGTCTATCCTAATAGACCAATAAAGGAGTTTGTCTTATGGATGTTGAACTGGGTGCTGTTCAGGAACGTTTTGCTGATATTGTGTGGGCACACGAGCCGGTTGCTTCAGGTGATCTGGTGAAGCTCTGCGAGAAAGAATTCAGTTGGAAAAAGACAACTACATATACTGTCCTTCGCAAACTCTGTGACAAAGGACTCCTTCAGAATATCGACGGCATCGTGTCGTCGAAGATCTCCCGCGAGGATTTTTATTCCCGAAAGAGCGAACAGATCGTGGAAAGCGCTTATCAGGGTTCGCTTCCGGCCTTTGTTGCTGCCTTTGTCTCGCGAAAAGAACTGACTCCGGAGGAGGCAGAGCAGATCCAGCAGATGATCGATATGTTTAAGCGAGGGAAATAAGATGGAAGCGCTGTTCATTAAAGTCCTGAACTTAAGCATTACGGCCGGTTGGCTGATCCTGGCAGTGATCGTGGTCAGGCTGATCTTCCGCAGAGCTCCGAAGTGGTTTCCCTGTGTACTCTGGGCCATGGTCGGTATCCGCCTGCTCTGTCCGATCTCTTTTTCAAGCAATATAAGTCTTATCCCGAGTAGTGAGCCGGTTCCGCAACAGATCGTCTCGATGGAAAAACCGCAGGTGCAAAGCGGTGTTCCATACATCGATCGTATGATCAATCCTGTAATCGAAAGAACAGTTTCCCCGGTTCGCTCATCAGAACGATCCGACCAAACGAATACGATGCAGTCGATTATCTCGGTAGCATGCCGCGTATGGGCCGTAGGTGCCATAGCTCTATTCGGGTATGCCGTAATCAGTATTTTGAGATTGAGACGAAAAGTGGCGGTATCGGTTCCGGTAAAGGAGAATATCAGATCCTGCGATGAAGTGGAGTCGCCCTTTATTTTCGGGTTCTTCCGCCCTGTCATCTATGTGCCTTCTTCGATCGGAGAAGAGACTCTTTCGCATGTGATCGCTCATGAGAAATCACACATCCATCGCAGGGATCATTGGTGGAAACCGCTGGGGTTTCTGATCCTCACGGTTTACTGGTTTCATCCTTTATGCTGGATCGCATATATCCTTCTTTGCCGGGATATTGAGATGGCATGTGATGAGCGAGTCATCCGAAATATGGAAAAGCACCGGATCGCCGAGTATTCTCAGGCCCTTCTGAACTGCAGTGTCAGAAGAATGACGATCGCCGCCTGTCCTCTTGCTTTTGGCGAGGTCGGTGTCAAGCAGCGCGTTAAGAATGTACTGAATTACCGGAAACCGGCATTTTGGATCGTAGTCTCACTGCTTCTGATCTGTATTGCGGTATCAGTGCTTTTCCTGACGAATCCGAAGAAAAAGAAAGACTTGAATACTCCGGAAACAGAGACACCATCATCGGTTGAAGTAACAGAGACACCTTCTTTAGAACCAAGTATGAGTGAAGAAGTAACGCCGACAGAGAAAGAGAGCACTGCTGTAGACAGATCCGGTGTCGATGCCATGGCAGTCCCCGGTTCCAGCGTAGTATGCGTGGGTGAGGAGGACGATGGTGCAACTTCAGAGATGGCATCTTTCTTGAGCGAAAGCCTGAACCATGACATGCTGACTTTAAGTCATGCACGGTATCTTCCGATCTATAGATTCGATACGAGAGAAGAACTGGATTCTTTTATGGAGCGCTATAAAGACGATCTGACACTGGAGCAATCTTTACTCGGGTATCCATCGTTCCTGGAAGCGACTTCTGCGGAATCCGGACATGATGAGAAGTTCTTCTCGAAAAACTCTATTATGGCGGTATATGTATCCTGCGAGAATGAGACGGATCTTGCTTACTTAAGTGCCTGGGGCGAAGATGAAGGTGGACGGTTCTTAATGACTGTCTCTGTGGCCTATGATGCATATAGACCTGGTGAAGACGTGAAACCCACGGGATTCTTTATCCTTAAGGATTTCTCCGATGATGAGCTTGCGAAGTACACCAAGTACACTGCATATATGATAGTGGACGATCACTACTACGCCTATGCTCTTCGCAGAGACTCGCTTCCCGAGGGCCGTGCTTTCCCGAAGGCGCCAACATATAGTGAGAAGGACCTGCTGTTCGAAAACGGCGAACTGGTCGGTTTTTCAGGGATTTCCTACTGGGGCCCGGAGCAGGATCTTATCTTTAACAGTACAAGAGAACTGATGGGTAGATTTCCGACAGGCGCGATCCGGAGAAAAGATGATGACAATTACTATATGGTCTACGAAACCGAAAAAGGATACCATTTGTATCTGTTTTTCGATTACCGCCTGAATGGGTGCGTCACGCCGGTGGGGTACGGACTTGTCGTCGGAAAAGTCCACAAGTTATCTGATTTCGCATCACTTGAAAAAGGGGATTCTATCGACAAGGTCATTGCCGTCGATGATGTGGCTTCTCTCTATAAGGAATTTCTTCTGGATTATGTTCACTTCAATACTGACAGAGCCAAAGAAGAGAAGAGAATCGCAGATTTCTCCTGTTCGCTCCATTATCTCAGTGATGGGCTTCTGAAGATCGAATACACGATGGAGGAGGAAGGAAAACTCATCATCTACAATATGGAACTCTTCCCGGATTATTCCCTGTACGGCCATGGGCGAAGAGTAAACTACGGGATCCTTGATGAGGATCTTCCGAAGTGAAAACGGGTTATCCTTGAAACCTCTTATTATTTTGTATATACGATATGTATATACAGGAGGACGACGCAGTCCTTGTGTGCGAAACAATCTTAAATGAGAAGATCCTGAAAGCATTCTGTATCCGTGCTTTCAGGATCTCGAAAATGGTGGAAACTATGGGGTTCGAACCCATGGCCCCTCCCCTGTGAAGGGAATGCTCTCCCGCTGAGCTAAGCTTCCGTCGATAATAATATCACAGATCGTTGAAGACTTCCACGCTTGACTTTTGCCGGATACCTTTTCGGAATAGAGCGAATTCGTTTACAAAAGCACTTTTCCGGAATGGTATAATAAACCAAAAACGAAGGAGTGCTTTTTACTATGCCATATATCGATGCAAAGCTGACAGTTTCACTTTCTTCCGAGCAGAAGGAAGACCTCAAGACCGAACTCGGCAGAATGATCTCGATTTTAAACAAACCGGAGTCCTACCTGATGGTGGGGATCGATGACAGCTATGACCTGTGGTTCGGCGGAGAAAAACTCGAAAAGGGCGCTTATATTGCAGTAAGCCTTCTCGGAAACGCTTCTTCGGATCTTTATAACATGATGACCGGTGCGATCTGCGCGATGCTCGAGCAGAAGTTCGGCATTCCCGGTAATGCAGTGTACGTGTCGTATCATCCGGTCAGTGACTGGGGCTGGAACGGGCACAATTTCTGATGCTGATCCTGCCCCGGAAAACAGGCGAAAAGGCACCGCGAACGGTAAGTGGCGGTGCTTTTTGAAAGGAAGAAAGAATGGCAAATGAGATCAAAAGAATAAAGACAGATTCCTGTGAGATGGAGTACTTTTCATTCGGAACCGGTGAGAAGACGATGGTTATCCTTCCCGGACTTAGCGTGATCAGTGTGATGAAGTCCGCGCACGCGATCAAGGAAGCATATGCACCAATGACAGATGACTTTACGATCTATGTGCTGGACAGAAGGCTCGACATGCCGGAGCCGTATACAGTCGCGGATATGGCGGAAGATACGGTATCCGTGCTGCGCGCTCTGGACCTTAAGAACATCTATCTCTTCGGCGCATCGCAGGGCGGAATGATCGCCATGACGATTGCTATTACCGCACCCGATCTGGTCGCGAAACTGGCCCTTGGATCGTCGGCGGCAAGAGTGTGCGGAGAGGATTTCTCCGAGCTTTCTTCCTGGGTCGCACTGGCGGAAAAGAAGGACGCTGCTGCACTTTATCAGGTATTCGCACAGGCGCTTTATCCGAAAGAGATGTATGAGGCTTATAAGGATGTCTTCACTATGATGTCGAAGACGGTGACTGATGAGGATCTCAGCAGATTCGTCATCCAGGCGAAGGGCACGGAAGGATTCGATGTTCTCGACCGTCTTTCTGAAATCACATGTCCGGTACTTCTTCTAGGCGCAAACGACGATGCAGTGCTCGGCGTAAAACCTTCAGAGGAGATCATCTCACGGCTGTCCGGGCGTGAAGATTTCGAATACTTCATGTACGACGGATACGGACACGCGGCCTTCGATACTGCGCCGGATTATAAGGAACGTCTGCTGGAGTTTTTCCTGAAGGGGCTATGCAAATGAATGGAGGTTTTCCCTGATGCATTTGCGGGAACTGGCTTAATTAACTGATTCGACGGTTCCGAGGAATACCGGAAGACCGGTCGTGGTATCGACGATCGCGTAGGCAAACGGACGATCGCACATGACGTAGCGGGTCTCATCCGGAGCCATCGCGGATCCGGCCTTAATATCAATTACAGTAACCGCTGCTGCGCGGGTGCCGGCGCGGTTCACGTCGATATATGTCTTATGGATAACTTTGCCGATGTAGAAGTTGAAATTGCCCAGGTTGCTGAAGTCGGCTTTACCGGGTTCAAAGGCATCTTCCATACCCATATCTTTGAGAATAGGTCCGAGCTCAGTGCCGTACTCGCTCTTAAATTCCGGGAACTTATAGATGAGATTATAGTTGCCGTGTTCATTCCGGCTTTCCCAGAAATCCCAGTATTCGTCTTCCGACAGATTCTGCATGAAGTCGTTAATGTCGACACTCTCGTCATCCGGAAGGAGTGTCACGAAAGCATAATCTCCGTCTTCGTAGTACTTCATAATGCCCTGCATGCTGTCGGAGTGGAGATACTTCGCGTCGTCTCCTCCATGGAGGAAGGTTACATTCTGTGTCGTTCCGTCATGCGTGGTAAACTCGCCATCATTGACTCTATGCTCTTCAAAAGGCTCAGCCCACTTGGCATCGAAGGTGATCGCGTTGATCAGCATCATCAGGCTGTTGCCCTGGACGTCATCGATAATTTTCTCGATCATGCCATCGGTCTTCTCGCAGACCCAGTTATTGATGGTTGCAACCGCACTATCGTCAAACTTGATGTTCTGAATTTCTGCATCGAAATTTCCTTTTACGAAAGAGAGGTAGTCATCATAGATCAGGCCGCCGAGATCCTTATTGATCCAAGCGGAGTTGGCAATCGAGAGTTTATCACTCTGAAGATCCTTCATACGGTCGAGCGCGTACTGGAAACCGACCTGATTATCTACGCCCGGCATCATGGTCTGAAGCATCTGATCAAGTGTGTCACCGTCGGCTCCGGAAGCGGCCATCTCAAGCGCGAAGAGAATCGAATCGGAAGAGATCATGACGTTATTTCCGTTTGCCACTTTCAGGCATCTCTTCATAACTCCGAATACGAACTTGGAATAAGCCTGCTTAATTTCCTTTATATTCAGAGATGCCGGATCCTGATCCCGGACATTCGTCAGTTCGAAGATCGCCGTCTGATCAGAAGGCCGGTCTACGGTCTGTATATCGGATGGCTTCGTCGGATCCTTCGTTTCTTTCGGATCTTTTTCTTTCTTTGCGCATCCTGCCATCGAAAGCAGAAGGGAAGAGGTAAGTAATGCCGCCATCATTCTTTTCGTTTTCATTTTTCTTTCTCCTTTATTTCCGGGAAAAGCACTTTCTGTGTTTTCCGTTTTTTTGTGTGAAGGAGGCTTTCTTTTCGCCTCTGCATATATGACGAGACAAAAAAAAGATCTGTTGCAGATGGCAAACAGATCTTTCTGAAATCACTTGATTATTCTTCGCGAAAAGCACCTGTATCAGTGCTTTTCGATCGGATCACTTTTTCTTCTTAGTCTTCTTCGGCGCCGGAGCATAGAGATCTTTCAGCGTCTTTCCGTAGAAAAAGTCGTGGACCATATTATCGTATTCTTCCCATAGAGGAAGTGTCTGGCAGGATTCTTTTCTCGGGCAGGAGAAGCCCTTGTCGGAAAGACATGCCACGGAGTTCATCGAGCCTTCCATAAGCTCTAAGATCTCGCCGACGGTGTACTCTTCCGGATTTCTTACGAGTTTATAACCGCCGCCTTTTCCGCTGGCACCCTTCAGAAGATTCCCGCTGACCATGTCTTTAA
>CAMYWO010000043.1:0-19862 GCA_947302815.1 uncultured Clostridia bacterium
CCTGTTCGGCTCTGGCCACACGGGCATCGGCGCTTTCACGGGCGTCTTTCAGGATTCGATCGATGATGGAATCTATTCCTGCCATATCTACTCCTTAAATCACTTCATCAGCCGGCAAGTTTACTCATGGTGCCGTTGATGCTTACAACCATCAGAAGAGAGGTTACGAGGCTTAAGAGAGCATAGAGCTCAACAAGAGATGCAGAAGTAACTGCTTTACCGGAGTCCTGCGGACGCTTGGAGATGAGCTGTACACCGGTGAGAGCTACGCGAGCCTGCAGAAGAGCAGAAGCGAGGCCGCCGAAAGCCATCGGGAGACAAGCGATCAGGAAAAGGGCGCCGCGAACAACACCAGCGGATGTGCTCGGAATGGGATCACCACTGAGAATACCGATCTGAGTGAGGGTGATGATGCTGATAACCAGACCATAGAGACCCTGGGAACCCGGAAGAAGCATCAGAACGAGAAGCTTACCGAATTTGCTCGAGTCTTCTGCGATAACAGGAGAAGCAGCCTCCGCCACCATACCTACGCCTTTGGACGACGCGAAACAGTTCATTGTTACGGCCAGTCCTGCTCCAAATAATGCAAGTAACATACCCCAATTCATTTAATTGTCCTCCTTAATTTTGAAGTGTTTGGTGTTACCAGTAAACGGCGTAAACATTGTTCCGCCGCCGTCGTAGAACTTTGAGAGGAATTCTACGTACTGAAGTCTATTAACATGGACATAAGCACCGAGAGCACTGATGCCCAGATTAATCGAGTGGAAGAAAAGGAATACCGGAATGAAAACGATAAGTTTAAAGTATCCGGACAGGAAGAGTGTACCAATCTGATTGGCTACAGAACCTACGATACCTGTTACAAGGCCGAGAGCCATGAGACGGGAGTAGGAAAGAAGATCACTGAAATATCCCGTTACGCTGTAAACACTGCCGAAGCCGCCGACGAATTTGCCGCCGAAGCCTTTCTTGCCATGTCCGCCGCCGAGGAATACGCCTATACCGCCGGCGATGGCGACATAGGTACCGATCTTGGTAAACGGAATGTTTTCCGGAAGTCCGCCGTCGGTAAGAAAACCGGCGATCATCGGAAGGAGTACAAATACGATTCCGGTGAAGGTGACGAACCAGAAGCCGACTTCACAGATCGCGCCGACGACATCTTTGTTCTTGCACATTCTGTAGAACTTCGCTCCAAGGCCGAGAAGGATGTGGACGAGACCCAAAACGAAACTCAGGATCAGGAGCCTCATAGGATTATCGCTCGGGTCGAACCAGATCGGGTTCAGGGCAACTTTACCGGAGCCGAAATTCGTTGAGATGACACCGATCAGGTCTCCGAAGAAACTGCCGTACATGAAACCCCAGAAGGTGGTTGCTATGCCGCAGTAGAAGAATTTCATCATGTTCTTTCTGTTATTGCCCTCCGGCTTTCTCTTCTTTAATACGAAGAGTGTGCCGAGCATCAGCAGGATACCGTAACCTGCATCGGAGAGCATCATGCCGAAGAAGAAATAGTAGAAGAAAGCCATGACCGGATTCGGGTCAATGTCGCCACGGGTCGGAGCGCTGTAGGATTCTACGATATCTTCTACCGGTTCAACGAATGCATTGTTTTTGAACTTGGCCGGGATCTCTTCGTCCGGAAGCGGATCGCGGCTTTCGAAGACCAGTTCGAATTTGGAAGTCAGGACTTCCTCAACATGCGCGCAGTCTTCTTCTGCGACGAAACCGTCGAGGATGAAGGTCTTGCCGGAGAACAGAAGTCTTCCGAGCATGTCGTACTTATCCTGACGCATGATCATATAATCAGAAAGGAAGTACAGGTCGTCGAGCTTGTCGGAGTAGCTCTTGAGCTTCTCACGGGATTCCTCGATATTGGCCGAGGCTTCCTTGATACGGTTCTTCAATCTGTTGATACGCACCTCCGGCGGATGCTTGGTCGGATCCGACGGTGCCGTGAAGGACATACGGCGGAGTGTCGCCATGACATCCTCATAATCTTTCTTATGTACTATAAAAGAAGCACAGGTCTGATCACCTGAGGTATAAACGATCTCGGTATAGATATCCGGGATCTTCAGTTCTTCATCATCTGCGGAGATTCCCTTAAGCACCGCTTCGGATTCCTTCATCGCACGGTACTGGTTGCAGAACTCCTCATAGAAAGACTTCTCGTCATAACTCTCGGAGAACTGTCCGGTGATGCAGGCGGTCTTCTGGGATCCTGTATACTGCATCGGAATATCGAGTTTTTCCCAGGGGAGGATCGCGTCGAGCTGGTGACGTGTATGTGTGCGGATGGTCGTCTCGGAAGCGATCTTACGGTCAAGCGCTTCAATATCGTAGACGATCTTCATGGTCTCGTCATTTCTGGAAGCACGCTCGTTGAATTCTTCGACGCTCAATTCCTCACGTCCGGCAAATCCGGAAAGGAACGGTTTCTTTACTGTAGAGAATTCTTCCACAAGAGCGATGGCGTGATTGATCGAGTTCGATGTCTTCTCGAGCTGGTTGAGACTCGTGCGGGTAGGGAACAGGCTGAGCTGATCGGTCTCATCATCGGCATCACGCTCGGTGACATCGACGGTGCCCAGACGCTGCAGGAGGTCAACGATCTTCTTCGCGTCCTTCTGCATGGCGATGATCTCGATATGCTTCATGGGAAGTATAGCCATAGATCTTATTTCCTTCCCATCAGTATGTTCATTGCAGCGGAGATTGCGGCTTCGCGGTTCGGTTCGGCAGCGTCACGGAGCTTCTCCGCGGCTTTCTCGGATGCGGCGTCATTCGCCGTGTTGCTCGAAGAACCGTCTTCTTTGTGCTTTTCGTAGAGGGAGGCTACCTTTTTTCTGGCTTCCGAAAGAGCTTCCTGATAGTCTTTCTGCGCCTGTTTCTGCGCATTTGCCAAGATCTCATCCGATTTTACTCTTGCTTCCTGCTCGATCTCAGAAGCTTTCTTTTCTGCTTCGAGGATACGATTCACTTGTTCTGAAGCCATAGCTGTGTCCTTCCTGAAAACCCAAATTTCCACATATAAATCATTGTTCCTATTTTCACATAGGAATACGTAGAAATCAAGTATAAATTTGTGCAAGATGTTCAAAATCCTCACAACAGTTTCATTGTACTGCCGGCCGGGGAAAACCGATATAGTCAAAACGACACAAATGACTGAAAGTAAGCATATTTTGAGGGCTGGATGTGCTAGAATTACCGCAGATTTAACTTTTCTTTATAAATACTTTGCGATTCATTTGAGATTGTTTTCTAGAATGAATCTGTAAAATGAATGACCCGGTCCGATATACCATGAGAGAAAGACGGCAGACACGGACCATAGGAAACAAGCAAAGAGTGGTTTTTGGGAGGATACGAAAATGTTGAAGATCTACCACATGACAAAGACATATCCGGGAGGCAAGGTCGGAGCGGATGACGTTACCCTGGAAGTAAAGAAAGGTGAGATCTACGGATTCATCGGCCATAACGGTGCCGGTAAGACAACGACCATCAAAGCGATCGTCGGCCTTCACGATTTCGAGCAGGGCTCGATCGCAATCGATAACATTTCCATCAAGGAAGACCCGATTGCCGCGAAGAACATCATCGCTTATATTCCGGATAACCCGGAACTCTACGAAAACCTCTCCGGACTTCAGTTCCTGAATTTCGTCGCGGATATCTTCCGTGTCCCGAAGTCCGTCCGTAAAGAGCGCATCGAGAAATATGCAGCCGAACTTGAACTCACCGGCGCGCTGAACAACCAGATCGCTTCGTACTCTCACGGTATGAAGCAGAAGCTGGCGATCATTGCGGCATTCCTGCATGAGCCGAAGCTTCTGGTCATGGACGAGCCTTTTGTTGGTCTGGACCCGAAGGCGGCCTTCACCGTTAAGAAACTGATGCGCGAATTCTGCGATAAGGGAAGCGCGATCTTCTTCTCGACTCACGTTCTCGAAGTCGCGGAGAAGCTTTGCGATAAGATCGCGATCATTAAGGACGGAAGACTGATTGCTTCCGGCACGATGGAAGAGATAAAGGGAGATGCTTCTCTGGAAGAAGTCTTCCTGGAGATCACCGAGGAGGCCAAGTAAGATGCGTACACTGTTTATTTTGCTGCGCACGGAGTTCCTCTGCCTCGTCAACAGCCTTAATAAGAAAGGTAAGAGACAGACCCCGTTTATCCTGGCGGCGATCGGTCTGATCCTCGTCGGCCTGTTCATGATCGGTACTTTTGCGATCATGGGTGCTTCAACTACTTTTATTCTTTTAGATAAGAACCTGGATGAGATGGCGATCTTCCTGTCGCTGTCACTTTCCATGGTCATTGCGCTGATGTTCGGTGTCATGAACTCGACCAGAGATGCAAGATCGAACGATACGGATATGCTCCTTGCCATGCCGATCCCGAAATCCTCGATCGTTATTTCGAAACTCCTCGGCATGTATCTTCTGGACGTACTCTGCGCGATGGTCATGCTGGTACCGACCTGCCTGATCCTCTGCACGGCGGGAGGTCATTCTTTCGGCCTGTTCGCAAGAGGCATGCTCATCGGCTTCCTCGTTCCTGCACTGCCGCTGTTCATCTCGCTTCTGGTCAGTGCCATGATCTCGTTCCTCCGAAAAGCAACGAAGTTCGGTCAGATCGCGGCAACGGCACTCTCGATGGGTGTGCTATTCCTGTACATGATCATGGTTCCGCGTATCACCAGTATCGCCAATCAGCTCAATATGACTCCGGAAGAATCCGTCTCGAAGATGAAGGTGTTTCCTCCGTTCTACTGGATCACGGAAGCGGTCTACAGCGGCGATCTTGTCTGCATGCTCCTGACTCTGGCGATCACACTGATACCGCTGGCTCTGGCAGTCTATATCCACGCCCGCGGCTTAAATGGCGTGGACTTCCATGTAGACAACTCGAAGAAGGCTCGTGTCTATAAAGTATCTTCTCCGAGAAAAGCAGTCCTTTCCATGGAGCTTAGAAGATATTTTTCTTCGATGAACTACATCATGAATACACTTCTGGGAACGATCATGCTCGTCGGCCTGACGATCCTTATCGCCGTTAAGGGTGTCGGAGGCGTCTCCGAAATCAAGTCGGTCGAAGTAGAAGGCCATACGATCGATATCGCTTCCAGGCTCATCGGGATCGCATGGACTTCCATCTGGGCACTCCTGATCAATCTTTTTGGTGTGTTCACATACACGACCCCGCCGTCTGTCTCGATTGAAGGCAAGAGGATCTGGCTCAACAAGACACTGCCGATTCCGACGAAGGATATCCTTCTGGCCAAGCTTCTGGTCAGTGTCATTATCTTCCAGCCGGTCTCCATTATCTGCAGCATCGTGCTCTCCATCGTATCGGGAAGCGGTATCATCCCCTGCCTGATCCTGATCTTGATCACTTCGCTGTTCCACCTGATGACCTCGATGGTCGGCCTGATCTTCGGCCTGATCTATGTACGTCTGGACTGGACGAATGAGGCACAGGTCATCAAGAGCGGATTTGCGATCTTCCTGACCATGGTCGTCAACTCGGTCCTCGGCCTGATCCTCGCCGCCCCGCTGGGAATCTCCGCAATTGTCGGTAACAGCGCGGTCTGCTATGGCCTGCTCGGAGGCGAGATCATCGTCCTTATGCTCCTCTGCTGGGGATCTTATGCTATAATTACTCACTACGGGGTGAGAAAATACGAATCGCTGAACGGCTGATTCCAATAATCCAAAAGCACTGCGGCGCAGCATGTGCCGCTATAGTTTCTCCCCCATATATGAGGAGAATAAGATGGACCTTTTTCATCGGGCACAGGTACCGGAAAACCGGGAGCTGACTTGGATCAAACCATTCGATAACCGGATGGATGAGATCCTGCGGCTCAAAGAAAAATCCGAGACCTGTCCCAAGGAGATGAAAAAGGTCTTTTTGACGGCATGGGGAGAACTGGCCGCCCAGGTGAAACTCCATCAGAAGGTCGCATCCCAGATCGTAAAGAGCGAGCTTCCTTTAAATATCTTCTATAACATCACGTTAAAAACAGACATGGCATCGAGGACGATCGATTTTCTGATCATCTCCGATGAACTTATCGTAGTAGTGCTTTTCAAGACGAAAGAGCATATCGAGTGGGACCGCTACGATACAAGATTCGCAAAGCTTCCGACTGCAGTGGAGACGCTGGCGGCGGAAGAGACGGCGTGTGTCCTTGCCGACTGGCTGCAGGTCAACCGTGTGCTCTCTGCCAAAGAAATGCCCCGTGTCGTTCCGGTCCTTATTGACGAAGAAGCGGACGAATACAGCGCAAGTGCGCATCCTGTCGAGAGAAGTGAACTGTTCACGGGAATCAGCAAAGCCCTCAGTATCCACCCGGATGTTTTCGGAAAGTGGCTCCTGGAAAACTGCGAAGAGTCTGAATTTCCGGTGTTTGTCGGATCCCGTCTGAATAAAGTCATCGGAGTGATCGATCAGGCCCTGATCTGATCTGCTGTTTACAAATCGGACATAGAAAAGACGAAATAAAGTCCGTTTGTTTTCTAGATTTGCATAAATTATTCATTTGTTCCCTGCATAATGTAAGCATAAGGTTGAAGAAACAGGAAGACCCGAATCTTACCAAAGGGGGAAAAGAGGATGACACAGTATCTCGTTACCGGAGCCACCGGTCAAATTGGAAATACCATCGTAAGAATGCTTCTCGATAACGACAAACCCGTACGCGTTCTCGTGCATCCCGAAGAGGATACGACTCCTCTGGCCGGACTTCCCGTAGAAGTAAAGTACGGAGATATCCTGGTAAAGGACTCCATGAAAGATTTCTTCGATCTGGATGATCCACGCGATGCGGTTCTGATCCACGCACAGGAAAGAAACGTGATCACGGAGAAGCAGGACCTGATGGTCCGTAAAGTAAACGTACACGGCACGATGAATATCACCGATGTATGTGTAAAGAAGAAGATAGGAAAACTGATCTATATCGGCTCAGCCAGAGCGATCCCGCTGTCAGATAAGTCCGAGCCGGTATCCAATGTACAGCACTTTGACAGAAATAAAGTTGTTGGCGATTACGCCAAGTCAAAGGCCGAAGCAACACAGTACATCCTGGACAAGGTCACACTGAATAAACTCAATGCAGTGATCCTGCTCCCGTCTCTGGTGCTCGGACCTTACGAATACGGCAACTCGGATATCATCTCACTGATCCGCGATTACCTTACCGGTGATCTGAAGGTCAGTATCCCGGGCGGCGTAGATTTTACCGATGTACGCGACGTCGCCGCAGGTGTTCTGGAAGCAGCAGAACATAACAGTGAGAGAGGTACATGCTACATCCTCTCCAATGCGTACATGAGTACCCAGGATTTCCTGCATAACCTGCATGAGATCACGGGAAGAGAAGAAGTAACGAAAACAGTTCCGAATTGGCTCTTGAGTGGTAAGGGCATTGCACAGCTCTACTACAAGATCACGAAGAAGACCAATCCGAAAGATAAATACGGACCGTTCATTTCGCCTGAACCGCTCTATGCGAGTGAAAGTGCGAAAGCGGATCTCCACTACTCACCGAGAGATCTCAGAGCATCGCTCGAAGATACTGTCGACTGGGTAGAAAAGAACCCCCGTACAGAAGTTGCATCTGACGGGAAAAAGAAAGCCAGCAATGGCTGATAACATTGAAGGACCTTCCTAAATATATACCTCTACTTCCTTGTTTCCAGAGGCTGTCCCGATACCCATGGGGCAGCCTCGACCCTTTTCTATACCCAAAACAGAGGTGGCTTCATTTGTAAAACGAGAGAGAGAAAGGTTTCTCGAGCTGGTCCTCGCCGCTTCGCGGCTGCGGAGGCTTGTCGAAATCCTTTCTCTCTCTCGTTATTTAATAAGAAAGACGTGCTGTTTTATGGTATAGTAATAAGGTATATCGGCTGCCGGGGTTTGTGGCGGCGGATGTGCGATCTTATTGTGAAGGAAGTGTTCCTTATGCCGAAGACGGCTATGCTTGTGATCGATATGCAAAATGCTCTGATCCTGGAGCATCCGTACGATGAGAAGCGTCTGATCAAGACGATTTCCCAGATGGAGAAGATTTGCAGGGATAAGGGGATCGAAGTGATCTTCATACGCCACGAAGATAATGCCCTGGTCAAGGGTGAGAACGGATTCGAGATCTATTCCCAGGTGGCACCGAAGAATGGAGAGAAGATCTTCGACAAGCGGTACAACAGTGCTTTCCGCAAGACAGGACTTCATGAATATCTTCAGGAAAGAGACGTAAAGAAACTGATCATTACCGGTATGCAGACCGACTTCTGCGTGGACGCTACGGTGAAGGTCGCCTATGAACTCGGCTACAATGTCGTTATCCCGAGAGGCGGACATACGACATTCGATAACAGATATCTCTCCGGAGAAGAACTCTATCACTACTACAGCTACGAAATCTGGAATCACCGCTATGCGCAGGTAATGTCCATCGATCATATTGAGGAGATCTTATGAAATCACAGTTTTTCACCTACGATCAGGCCACATGGCCGAGAGCCCAGCACTTCCATTACTATGCGAAGATGTTCCCGATGAATATCTCCCTTAACCGGAGAATCGATGTCACGGAGCTTCTTCCGGCGCTCGAGAAAAAGGGATACCGTCAGGACTGCGTGTTTTACTATATGGTGACGCGCGCCATCAATAATCAGGGCGAGCTTTCCGTCGCGTATAAGGACGGTCAGATCGGCTGGTGGAATTACTTAAATCCGGCATATCCGGTATATCACGAGGACGACGAGACAAGCACGATCCTCTGGACGGAATATGATGAGGACTTTGCTGTGTTTAACGAGAAGTTCCTTTCCGACCTGGAGAAGTACGGAAACAGCAAGGGTGTCTTTGCCATGAAGGGCATGCCGCCGACGAACAGTTACAATGTCTGCTTCAATCCGTGGTTTTCGTTTGACGGATTCTCTGTCGATCTTCACGAGATGAAGGACTATTTCTTCCCGACGGTCGATATGTGCAAGATCGTCGAAGAGAACGGTAAGAAGTATCTGCCGATCTCGATCACCGTGCACAAGGCGGCAACGGATCTGATCCATTTAAAGAAATTCTTTGATGATATCGAGAGCTATTTCCCGATGTTCATCAGCGGCTAAAGTGAGGTAATACCATGACTGTTCGCGAACTGCAGGATGCGATCAATAAGGAAAAGAAAGAGCGTGATATCTGTATCTTAGTACATGCTTATCAGCGCCACGATATCTGGGAGGTCGCGGACTATATCGGCGACTCCTTCGGACTTGCCCAGGAAGCGGCAAAGGTTTCCGCAAAGAAGGTCATCATGTGCGGAGTGCGTTTTATGGCCGAGACCGTAAAGATGCTCTCTCCGGAGAAGCAGGTCTACCTCGCAAATCCCGTAGCCGGCTGCCCGATGGCGGAGCAGATCGAGCCCGAGATGCTTGCCGCACTGAAGGCGGAGAATCCGGACCATACGGTAGTTGCCTATATCAATACGACCGCTGAATTAAAGACGCTCTGCGATGTTGCAGTTACTTCTTCTTCCGCAGTAAAGATCATTAAGAATATCGATAACGATAAGATCCTTTTCGTACCGGACTGTAACCTCGGCGACTGGATCGGAAAGAAACTTCCCGAGAAGGAAATGAAGCTCGTGCACGGCGGATGTCCGACGCACCTGCGCTTTACGCAGAGAGACTTTGACAGAGCCCGTGAGGAGCACCCGGGTGCCAAGATACTGATCCATCCGGAGAGCCGTCCGGAGTTTGTCGCTCAGGCCGACTTCGTCGGATCCACGACGGAGATCATGGCATACGCGAAGAAGAGTGATGAGAAAGAATTCATCATTGCGACGGAAAACAGTATCGTCGAGCATCTGCAGTTCGACTGCCCGGACAAGAGCTTCTACGCGCTGTCCAAGGATTGTGTCTGCCATAACATGCAGGCGACGACGCTGGTCGATGTTTACCGTACCGTACTCGGCACCGGTGGTGAAGAGATCATCATGAGCGATGAATTGATCCGCGATTCCAGAAAGTGCATCGACGCGATGCTGGAACTCGGAAAATGAGCAGTGCGCTGATCGCCATGAGCGGCGGCGTCGATTCTTCGCTGGCCGCCAAGATCATGCTGGAGCGGGGCTATTCCTGCATCGGCTGCACCATGAAGCTTTACAGCAATGATGATATCGTCGTTGCCAATCCCAAGACATGCTGTTCGCTAGATGACGTGGAGGATGCACGTTCCGTGTGTATGCACCTCGGCATCCCTTATTATGTTTTCAATTTTCAGGATGAATTCCGCGAGAAAGTCATCGGCAAATTCGTCGACTGCTATGAGCACGGCCGGACGCCGAATCCCTGTATCGACTGTAACCGCTACCTCAAGTTCGGAAAACTCTACGAGCGTGCGCAGGTCCTCGGCTGCGATGTGATCGTGACCGGTCACTATGCCCGGATCGGGAAGGGCGACGACGGCCGTTTCCATCTTCTAAAAGCACTGGACGAGACCAAGGATCAGAGCTATGTCCTTTATAATCTGACGCAGGAACAGCTGGCGCACACGGTGTTTCCGCTGGGTGATCTGAAGAAGACGGAAGTCCGTGAGATCGCAAAGGATGCGGGCATGATCAACGCCGAAAAAAGAGAGAGCCAGGACATCTGTTTCGTCCCGGACGGAGACTATGTCTCGTTCCTGAAGAAGACCACCGGAAAAGAATACCCGGCAGGTGATTTTGTCGATAAAGACGGCAAGGTTCTCGGCACACATAAGGGTATCGTGGCGTATACTCCGGGACAGAGAAGAGGCCTGGGACTGGCGCTTCCGGCACCGATGTACGTCTCGCGTCTTGACGTGGAAAACAACCGCGTCATCCTCGTATACGATGAGGATCTCAGAAACACGGAAGCGCTTGTTGACGATGTGAACTGGATCTCCGGGGAAGTTCCGGCTGAGCCTGTCCGCGTGCAGGCGAAGCTCCGCTACCACCAGAAGGAACAGTGGGCGACCGCGCATCCTCTGGAAGACGGGAAAGTGAAGCTTATTTTCGATGAACCGATCCGTGCGATCACGCCCGGACAGGCCGCCGTTTTCTATAACGGAGATGAAGTCTTAGGCGGCGGCACCATTGTTTTAGAATAACACGGTTTATACAGTCCTTTCGCAGGATTCCAATCTTATTTCTCTTTCACATACAGACTGACTCTGTTTTGGATAATCTTGCAGACATCATCAAGGGTTTTCTGATCATTGAAGTATGCAGGAGCCTCTTCAGAAATGATATTTAAGATGTAACGGTCATTTAGAGCGGATGTTCCAACGCTTTCAATAGTTTGAATATATGAGTTGATTGCGTTGTCATCAACAAGGATTGGGGGAGTCCAGTCGTTATCAATGTAAGCCTGTTTGTTCTGTTCGTATATAGCATAGTTCTCTTTAGATTTCTCGGATGATTCATTGTTCAGAGAAGTGACAGCTTCTCTGGATAACGGAATGCCTGGCATGGTGGTTGATTTGCAGAGCTGTAATTGCATCTGAGAATTAAATAGATACTTAATGAAGTCCCACGCTTCTTCCTTATGTTCGGAGAACTGAGAGATCGACAGTGACATGCCCGGTGTTATACAAGGTCCTTTGCCTTGCGCTGTCGGCCACCCGGCATAGATAAGGTTGCCTTTTGCGGATTGGATAATGTTGAGATAATCATCGATGTTCGAAACCGGCGATGGGAAAGAGGCCAGCATGCCTTCTCTTAACTGCTCATAGTGGTCATAGAATTCGCTGTTTGTTCTTTCGTGACCATACTTTTTAACTGTTTCCAGAAGATTTCGAAATTCGGCACTATCGAAGTATGCTTCCCTTTTGTCATAATCTATGAAGTCTTTAAGAGAACCCTGAAGCATGGATCTCAAAAACTCATCATAGGTGTAGTGGGGAATGCAAACGACATCATCCGGAAGAGTTGAGGCTTTCTGATCAAATTCATCAAACGTCCACCCTCTCTGATTTCCCATACGATCACTATTTATATAGACTCCGTAAAGAATGAAAAATACAGGGATGTGGTAGAGTTTCCCGCTCATTTCCGATGCCCGGAAAACGCTGTCAAAATAGAGGCTGCGATCCAATCCGTTATCACCATCAATAAACGAGTTAAGGTCGCACAATACCCGTTCTGTACTGAAAAGGCTATACGAACTGAAATCAAACAGGATATCCGGGCCTGATCCGTTCTGCATATCCAGATATATCTGGTCGGTGATCTCTGAGAGCTTTGATATCTGGGTCATATAATTATTGTTGTAGTTTCCGGCCAGATCACTTACGACGATTTGGCACTTGCTATCCGGATCTTTGTTGTATGCGTTGACATAGTCCATAAAAACATTCGAGGTAGTGCCGCCGATCGTGCCGATCGTAAGCACAGGCTTCCCCTCGTGAGGGTTGTTGTCTGACGGAGTCAGTCTTGTGAAAATGATGTGTTTCTTATTCGAGTTTAAGGGTTCATCCGGGTCTTGGCTGATTTGTAGAAAACAAACTTCGTTATTTTCAAGAATGCGTAGTGTCTCCGGAATTACCTGCGTATAGTTCACATCTGTATCTTTCCATGAAATCACGGTTTCAGCTTTGTTTTCCAGAGGATAGAGTTTCAGGATGCCTTCCGGAGATATTCCTAAGCAACCCCAATCGCCTTTTGATGATATTTCCGGCATCTGATCATTGAGCTGGATTTTCTTCGGAGTGGTTTGTCCGTTGGTGATGTTGATCTCCTGTGCGTATGAAGAAAACTGTGAATAGTCTTCGTTATGATCCGCTCCTGTCGCATACCACTTTCCGGAAACGTTAAAGAGAGTGCATCTGATACCATCTGAAGGATGACGAAAGAGTGCTTTTCCATTCTTATCCCATGCGCCATATTCGCTCGTGCCAGTGATAAGGTAAATCTCATTATCAAGCATTTCCACAGTGCTCTGCCTGTCTATGGTTATATTGGTCAGCGAAAAGAGTTTCTCTTCTTTCCCGTCGGAGGACACCGAGGATAAGCGGTTGTTCCATGTTTCGCTACTGCCAATTAGTGCCAGGATCTTGCCATTTCTGCCTTCTGCCAGAGAATAGATGATGTCGTTTTGATCTTCCATTTCAATCTGAGATACAAGATTACCCGAGAAGTCATATATGAGGAGACCCTGCCAGCGATAAGTTGCCAGTTCGTCAAGAAAATTCTGCCATTCTGATGGATCAACAGTCTCTGACGGATCACTCGTATGACTTTTTATCTTCTTTTCGATTTCTTTGGTGTATGCGTAAGAGGTGGAGCAGGCGACAACAATGCGATCGCCGAGGATGCTGTATGCATTCAGTTCTACCTGATTTATTTCTTTATCAGAATCTTTCGGGATAATCAGTTCTACATCGTTGGATTGGAAATATCCGCTGTTGCTCTTAACCGTGACAATAGAATCGCTCTGCGACTGAAGACCGCTTTCTTCTTTCTTTTTCCCGCATCCGATCAGACACGAAGAAAGCAGAAAAGACAGTACAAGGATCAAACTTAAGGTTTTAGAAGATTTGCGCATAGCTGATACCCCCCTTCCCATAATACTATAATTGACATCGAAAACAACATTTCGGGATCTATCCTCGCGCTCTGAGTCTGCGGAGGCTTTCCCATCAGGTTATTTCCTTATAATATTTTTATCAACAAGCTGCAAACAATCTTACACTCTAATGTGAAAGATTCTCTTCGCAAAATCCTGAAGAGCGCCTCCGCAGGCGAAGCCGAGGACCAGCGCCGGAAGGATTTGTGCGAAGAGAAGTTTCCTTACATCCAATGTAAGTGGTGTTTGCCTCCCTCTTGTTTTACGATGGTATCGAACAAGAAAGGGAGGTTTCTTTATGAATCCTGTTTTAAAGATTGAATCACTGAAGAAATATTACGGAAAGGGCGAGAGCCAGACGAAGGCGATCGACGGGATCAGCTTTCAGGTCATGCCGGGAGAGTTCCTGGGTATCATGGGCGCGTCCGGTTCCGGTAAGTCTACACTTCTGAACTGTATCGCGGCGGTCATTAAGCCGACATCCGGTACGATCGAGATGGAAGGAAAAGAGATCAGCCGTCTGTCCGGCAAGGACCTTGCGGATTATAGAGGAAAGGATATGGGCTATCTTTTCCAGAACTTCGAACTGATCGATAATCTGACGGGTAAGGAGAACATCCTTCTTCCGGTATCGCTCCACGGTGGTTCGGAGAAAGAGGGCTCCGAACGTTATGAGAAACTTGCTGAGTACCTCGAGATCAAAGACATCCTCAACAAGTTTCCGTCCCAGATGTCGGGCGGTGAGAAACAGCGTATCGCGGCAGCACGTGCCCTGATCTTGGATCCGGGTCTTATCCTCTGCGATGAGCCGACCGGTGCGCTTGATTCTAAGAATGCAAAAGCACTGATGACAAAGCTTTCGGGAATCAATCAGGAACAGGGATCTACCATCCTGATGGTTACCCACGATTCCAATGCGGCGTCTTTCTGCAGCCGGATCATGTTCATCCAGGACGGTAAGATCTTCCACGAACTTAGAAAAGAAGACGGTGAAGACCGGCAGTCTTTCTATGACCGCATCCTGAAAGTCCTTGCCCAGCTGGGAGGAGGCAGTGCCAATGTTCTCTAAGCTTGTCGTAAGAAACAGTATCAGAAGCCATAAAGAAAATGCACTCTTTATGGGTTCGCTGATCACTTCCATCATCGCTTTTTACGTAGTGCTTTCCCTGTCGAGCCAGGACGTGATGCGCTATCTGAAGACCATGGAGAGCCATGCGATCAATAAGCTCTTTTCCATGATCGGCGTGCTCTACGGCTTCACACTGTTTATCGTTTTTGCACTGATCTTCTTTGCAAGTAAATACCAGATCGAGAGAAGAAGTCACGAGTTCGGCGTATATATCATGATGGGTATGAAGAGGACCAAGCTTCTCCTGATGCTCCTTCTTGAGGACCTGGGAAGTTCCCTGGTAGCGCTTCTTATCGGACTTCCTGTCTCGGTCCTGATCACTGAGGTGATCAGTCTTCTGACGGTCAAGTTCGTAGGTATCGGTTTTATCGGACACCAGATCACCTGGTCGCCGAAAGCGGCGCTTCTTACGGCAGCGGGATTCATGGGTGTAAAACTTGTTTCTTTTATCATCCTCTCCTTTATGCTTGCACGAAAAGAAGTCGGGACACTTCTTACCGATGCCCCGGATAATGTCAGAAAGAAAGGCTATCCGATCCTTCAGGCGGCACTTCTTCTTGCCGGCGCGCTTCTTCTGGTTTTTGCATACAGGTCAGGCGTAAACGGAACGGCCTGGGAGAATATTAAAGCACTCGGCAGGACCGTCCTGCTCGGTACTCTGGGAACCGTTCTCCTCTTTAGAGGTCTTCGTTTCGTGATCGATCTGATCGCGAAGAAAACGTCTTCCGGAAAACTTCATGTCTTTACTTTCCGACAGGTCGAAGATGGTGTCATTTTCAAGTCGGGAACGATGGCGATCTGCTCGATCCTGATCCTGATCGCAAGTGCATGTCTTGCAGCAGGTGTCGCGACCTTTGTTTCTTATGACATTTATGAAAAAGAACGTGTCGACTATACCTTTACCAACACCTTTAACGGAAAAGAAGACGACCTGCTGGCTGCGGTCCGTGCTGCCGGCTATGAGGACGAGTTCAGTTACCTTTCGTACCTGCGTCTCGGACATCCGTACATCGTTGACGGAGATAACTTTGACAGTGCTTTTGAATCGGAGGAATTCACTAAACTGTCGGATGAAGCCGATCCTTCTTCAAAGAATTACTACCGGAGCGGTTCCATTGACGGATTTCCGTTCCTGATCCGCCTTTCCGACTTCAACAGTCTCGTAACGGCTATGGGTGCAGAGCCGATCGACATCAAAGAGGGAGAGCTGGGACTCTATCGAAGCCCTGACTTTGCCCGCGATGAAGTCGATAACAAGGTCCTTGCCCAGAGACCGCACGTGACGCTTGCCGGAAAAGAGTTCGTAATGACCGGGAAGGCCAGACATGACCCGATCGTGACAGACAGCTTTATTTCGCTGTCGGCTGCCCTCATCGTTCCGGACGATGACTTCGATAGGTTTACTGCCGGTAAAGAAGAGATTTACCTGAACGGACTTCTTGACCGGGAAAAGTATTCGAAGTCCGAGCTGACACAGACCTATATGCGGCTCAACGAGGACTTTGACAAGATGGATCTCGACTATGAGAGTTATCTTCAGAACATGGGGCGACAGCTCTTCTATCTGGTGGCGGCCAGCTACATCACGATCTACCTGGCCCTGATCTTCCTGGTCGTAGCGAACACGATCCTCGCGGTACAGTTCCTCATGAGCCAGAAGCGTACAAGCAGAAGATACAAGACGCTCGTTAAGCTCGGTGCGGATCACAAGACGATCTATAAGACATCGAAGAGGCAGATCAACTGGTACTTCGGTCTTCCGATCGCAGTCGCTGCGATGAGCACGTTCTTTGCTACAAAAGCACTGTTCAACGGTCTTCTGAGTTCTCGCACCAAGACGCATATTGATGAGATGATTCCCGTGATCCTGGTTGTTGTCGGAGTCTTTGTTCTGATAGAATATCTGTACATGCATATCGTGAAGCGCAGCAGCTCCCGCTTTCTGGAGACACTGATGACTCCGGAAAGAGAAGAGTGACCGGTCACGGTTATTGCTGAAACGTCCATCGGAGAAAGGAATTCCATGAAGAGTATCGCAGTCGTTGAAGATGAGAAGATGGTAGCTCAAGAGCTGTCTTCCATGCTGGAAAAGGAGGGCTATGAGGTCCACTGTATCGACGACTTTTCAAGTGTGACGGAAACGGTACTCGAACTTCGTCCCGACCTTCTGCTTCTCGACATCAATCTTCCGGGCAAAAGCGGCTTTCAGATCTGCCGCGAAGTGAAGAATAAAAGCTCGATCCCGGTGGTCGTGGTGACCTCCCGGGACCAGCTCCCCGATGAGCTTCACGCGCTCGAACTCGGTGCGGATGAATTCCTGACCAAGCCCTATCGAAAAGAACGTCTCCTCGCACGTGTTGCGAATGTGCTCCGAAGATACGAGGGAAGATCGAACATGCTCGAGGGACCGGGATTCCTTCTCGACCGCGGGACGTACACGCTTTATGTCGACGGATCGTCCGTGCTCCTTCCGAAGAACCAGGGCAAGATCCTCGAAGCTCTGATGACGGAACTCGGGAATGTCGTGACCAAAGAAACGATCTGCGAAGCGGTATGGGGCACGAGTGAGTTTATTGACGAAAATGCACTTCAGGTCAACCTGACGAGACTGAAGAAAACTTTGGCCTCTCTTCCCATGAAGGTGCAGATCGCGTCGGAACGCGGCGTGGGATATAAGCTTCTTCCGGTCTCCGATACTTCTGAGCAGGCAGCGGAGGAGAAGGCATGAAGAGATACTTTTCGATCCTGACCGCGCATCTTCCGTGGCTTGCCTATGCACTTGCCGGAGACCTGTTCTTTATGGTTCTCCTGTGGTTTAGAGACGTCAGTGCTTTTACCGCGCTGGCGTTATCGATCGTTCTTTTCTCGGTATTATCATTTCTTCTCGTATGCGTAATCATCCTCGCCTCGGAAAGCCGTATGAGCCGTGCACTGGATGCATTTCTTAGTAATCCCGATGAAGATCACGCGCAGATCCTCCTGTCGCGCCTGAAGGGTGCGGAGATGAAAAGAACGAAGGAGATGTGCGACCTCCTGGTGCAGAGCAGGGAACGCCTCGGCAGGGAGATCGTGAGAAACGAAGATTACGAAGAATATGTCGAGGCCTGGGCCCACGAGGCGAAGACGCCGATGGCGCTCCTGACCATGATCCTCGACAATAACCGCGATACCCTTGATCCCGGGATGGTCTATAAGATCGAGTATATCCGCACGCGCTTAAACGAGTGTGTCGAGCAGATGCTTCAGTACTCGCGTATCAAGGGCGAGAAGAAGGATTATCTCTTCGAGCGGATCGAGCTCAAAGATGTGATAAGCGAAGTGATCGAGGAGTACCGCCCGCTTCTGGAGGAGAAGGATTTCCTCGTCATCAACCATGTCAGTGAGGAGAAGCTCTATGGTGACCGCCGCGCGCTCCGCTTCATTCTCGGCCAGATCGTCAGTAATTCCATCAAATACAGTTCCGAAGAGCCGAAACTCGAGTTCTCCGTCGAGGGCGAGGACCGCCTGATCATCGAGGATAACGGCATCGGCATCAAGTCGTGTGACCTGCCCTTTATCTTCGAGCGCGGATTCACCGGAGATACGGGTGAAGCCAGGAAAAAAGCGACCGGCATGGGCCTTTATCTGGTGAAGAAAATGTCCGATGATATGAATTTTGTGCTAGATGTTGCCTCGGAAGCAGGAAAAGGCTTCAAAATCGTGGTACAATATCCCGTGATTGAAAACTGACCAGTGCTTTTCGGGCGGAAACTGTTTCTTCCGGAAAACCACTGCCGGGAGATATCTCCCTAGAATAGGAGCAACAATGCTTGAATTACAGCACGTTTCATTCGAAGTGAATGAAGAGGGGCAGGATAAAGGCATCCTGCACGACATCAACCTCGTGATCCCGGACGGAAATCTGACCGTGATCACGGGACCGAACGGTGGCGGCAAGTCCACTATGGCCAAGCTCATCGCCGGCATCTTCAAGCCGACGGAGGGCAAGATCCTTTTTAACGGAGAAGACATCACGGAGATGTCGATCACTGACCGCGCCAGAAAGGGTATCGGTTTTGCTTTCCAGCAGCCGGTGCGCTTCAAGGGCCTGCAGGTCTTCGATCTGATCCGTCTTGCGACAGGTACGAAACTTTCGAGCGTCGATGCCTGCAAGTACCTCTCTGAGGTGGGCCTGTGCGCGAGAGATTACATCAACCGTGAAGTCAATGCCAGCCTTTCCGGAGGTGAGCTGAAGCGTATCGAGATCGCGACCGTTCTCGCGAAGGCTTCCCAGCTGTCCGTCTTTGACGAGCCGGAGGCCGGTATCGATCTGTGGAGCTTCCAGAACCTCATCAAGGTATTCGAAGGTATGAGAAAGAACATTAAGGACAGTTCGATCCTGATCATCTCCCACCAGGAGAGGATCCTGAACATCGCCGATGAGATCGTCGTTTTAAGCGACGGCAATCTTGTCGCACACGGCCCTAAGGATGAGATCCTGCCGGGTCTCGAGGGCACCATGTCTGCGGTAAGAGGCTGCGGCAAGGGACTTCTGGATGAAGGAGGTGAAGGCTGATGCTGAATCTGGATGCTACATCTGATCGCCTTTTAGAGGAAGTCGCGGACCTTCACAAGGTCCCGGTAGGTGCATTTAATATCCGTGCCAATGGTAAGGCAGTTGCCAGGAATTCGACGGCGAACATCGATATCACCCCGAAGGAAAACGGATCGGGCATCGATATCCGTATTAAGCCGGGAACGAAGAACGAGAGTGTACATATCCCGGTCGTCATGACGGCGAGCGGCATCAAGGAGATCGTATATAACGATTTCTATATCGGTGAAGACTGTGACGTCGTGATCGTCGCCGGCTGCGGTATCGATAACTGCGGTCCGAAAGACAGTGAGCACGACGGTATCCACCGTTTCTTCGTCGGTAAGGGCGCGAAGGTCAAGTACGTCGAGAAGCACTACGGTTCCGGTGACGGTTCCGGTAAGCGTATCCTCAATCCGGGTACGGAAGTCTACATGGAAGATGACAGCTACATGGAGATGGAGATGACCCAGATCAAGGGCGTCGACGATACCGTCCGTGATACGAAGGCGGAGCTCGGCAAGGGTGCGAGACTGGTCGTTCACG
>CAMYWO010000044.1:0-19557 GCA_947302815.1 uncultured Clostridia bacterium
ATGAAGACATTTGTTGCTACACCATCAAATATCGAGAGAAAATGGTACGTAGTTGATGCTTCCGGCAAGACACTTGGCCGTCTGGCTACTGAAGTTGCAACTGTTCTGCGCGGCAAGAATAAGCCGACATACACACCTTTCATCGATACAGGAGATTATGTAATCGTCATCAACGCTTCCAAGCTCGTTCTCACAGGTAACAAGCTGGATAAGAAGATGTACCGTTATCACACAGGCTATGCCGGCGGACTGAAGGAGACATCCTACAGAAAGCTTATGGATACGAAGCCGGAGAAGGCTTTCGAGTTGGCAGTGAAGGGTATGCTCCCGAAGAATGCTCTCGGACGTCAGATGTTCAAGAAGCTCAAGGTTTATGCAGGTGCTGAGCATGATCACGCTGCACAGAAGCCGGAAGTTCTGAACTTCGAAGCATAATATAGGGAGGAATAAGTTACATGGCTAAGAAAGCTACTAAGGTTTACTTCTATGGCACAGGTCGTCGTAAGAATGCTGTAGCATGCGTACGTCTTCTTCCTGGCACAGGCAAGATCACAATCAACGATAAGGATATGGACGATTACTTCGGTCTCGATACTCTGAAGCTCATCGTTCGTCAGCCGCTCGTAGCAACAGCTACAGAAGGCAAGTTCGATATCATCTGCAAGGCAGTCGGCGGCGGTATTTCCGGTCAGGCCGGTGCTATCCGTCACGGTATCTCCCGTGCTCTGGTTCAGGCAGATGAAGAAGCTTACAAGGCAATTCTTAAGAAGGCAGGTTTCCTCACACGTGACGCACGTATGAAGGAAAGAAAGAAGCCGGGTCTCAAGAAAGCCCGTAAGGCATCCCAGTTCAGTAAGCGTTAATCGAGGGTTTACTTCGGTTATCGTCTTCGGACGAAAGACAAGTGCTTTTACAAAAGAACCGTTCCGATCGGAGCGGTTCTTTTTCTTTTGTATGAGGGTTACTGCAAACTATGCGCGCATAAAGTGCAGACTGTGCAAAAGCCCTTGTCACGGGCGATTATATCGGTAGAATAAAATCAGCAAAGAGAGACAGGATGGTGACAAATGAAAATCAGACTGAACATTTCAGACGGGCATTATGAAGAAGTGAAAAAGAAACTTCTTGATGCCGGATTCGAGATCGGCGAGGAGGGAGAGTATATCCTTTCCGAAAGCGGATCGGTCGACAGTTCTTTTGTCATCGCCAGAGACGAAGAAGGACATAAAGTCCATATAGCTTCCGACGATATCATCTATATCGAGAGCTTCGGGCACGATGTGGAAGTGCACACCACCGAGGGCCGGTTCTTCGCTTCGGAGCGCCTGTATCAGCTGGCGGAAAAACTTGACCGTGAACAGTTCTTCCGGGTCAGCAATTCCGTCATCATCTCGAAAAAGCATGTCCGCAAGATCCGTCCGGCGATCTCCATGAAGTTTGTTCTGACGATGGACGACGGGACGATCGTGGATGTGACAAGAAGTTACTACTATGCATTTAAAGAGTTCTTCGGGATCTGAGCCCGGGGAGTTTACTGGAGGTACAAGATGTTATACAGACTGAATACAGAAATTGAAACAACAAAGACCAGCGGCGCAGGTGTTCCGCTGGTGGCATTCCTTATCATCTGCGCGGTGCTGCTTATCGGCTTTTTTATCTATATGCTTTCCCGCTTCCTTTACCGCCGTCATCTCGACCGCGTGGTTGCCGGAAAGGAAAGAGACGTGCATACACACGTGGCGGATCCGTACACCGTGGCAAAGATCCTTGTTGCCGTGTTCATGATCGTTTCGCTGGTGTGGTCGATGGTGACGATCGTCAAGCTCAAGTCCGACATGAAATACATGAAGGAAGACCTGGAAGACAAGATCCGCTTCCTGGAGGGATCTCTTGAAGAACAGAAGATCGAGAGGCAGAATGCGGCTTCACTTCTTAAGAGCTGCGACTACATGTTTGTGAAGTTTGATACGGAAAAAGATATGGTCGAAGTGAACTTCGAGGTCGTTCCGAAAAATGCGTCGGACAAGACGAGACTGTCTGTTTCCTGGGGAGGAAGCTCCGTGGCTCTGACCGATTATTCGGGGACCTACCGCGGGACAGTCGCTGTGCCGGCATTTGAGTATATCGATGCGTATCCGGTCCTTACGATCCAGAACGGTGACATGCTCGAAACCGAGGAACTCAGTTCGACGATCATGGGATATCCTGCGGAAAAGTGCTTCATGGGAATGCTGCCGCATGAGTACGGCTTCTCGATGGACCCTGAAAAGGACGGGAAGATCGTTATTAACGGAACCGTCAGGATGGATGGCGGACGCAAGGTTGTATCAGACGGTCTTGTAACGAAAAAGACTCTGGTACTTAGTGCCGGCGGAAAAGAACTGAAGCGTGTCCAGATCATCCCGGACAACGAGGGCGAGACTGCAGATGTATCGGGTGTGTACGATGTGGGATCTGATGAGATACTCAGCATGGATCTGGAGATCGAGACGGACTGCGGCTGGATCGTTACTATTCCTGTCGCGGCGATCAACACGGATGGCAGCAACGCCCGTGAAGCAGGAGAACTGATGACCATCTGCGACGCATCGGGATCAGTGCTTTTCGAGACGATGGTGTGATCCCGGATTTTATGACGGCAAGGTCACACGAAGGACACACGGCTCTGCTATAGTCAAATCATAAGGGCTTATAAATGGATGTTTTCTCTGGAAAAAGGGTTCGGAGGTTGAACATGAAGAATCTTGATTTGGCGAAGCGGGCCGTGATCGCAGGGCTCTGCTTGTCTATGCTTGCTTCGGTAAGCGCATGTAAGAAAAAAACGAAAGGGACAGAGAATAAGACAGAAGTACTGGCTTCGGATCCGTATTTCAACTCTGAGGTATATGATCTTCAGATCCCGCTCGATGATACGAAAGAACTCAGGACATTGGATGTTCTCTCGGTCGATTATCTCGGGGATCAGGTGTCTGTCCAGTATGAAGTGTCTTACGTTACGCCCGAGGCCTATGACATTTTTCAGCAAAGCAGGGATTATAACAAAGCCGGAACGGCAGTCTTTGATCTAAAGGGAAATCTGATCTCAAACGAACAGTCCGAGCTCGGCGGAAGCAAGGCGGCTTCATTCAGGACCCACGATAAAGAAGGGAATACCGTGAGCTTGTGCAGGGTGCAGGAGCCCGGGGTCAACAAACTGGTCACCGAGATCGTGTTTTCCGATGAGACGGGAAAAGAACTGAAGCGTATTCCGGTGGATGCTCCGGGAGACCTGAGATATGCGTGGTTCTTTACACTCCAGCTACTTGAAGATGGCCGGATGATCCTGACAGAAGCATCCGGAACTCCTCATGTAATTGATGCGGACGGAAGATATTTATTTGCGATCACTTCCATGGAGTGCACCCCGGCAAGCGATGTTTTTTCTTCGGAAGGCAAGTACTATGTGATTACCAGATCCCGTGACTTACAGGGTAATTGTAAGCTGTCCGAAGTTGATATGACGACCGGTACGATCAGGCCCGGCAGGGATCTTATGAACTTCTATCTGGACCCGCGCCTGATGGTCGCAGGTGAAGATGGCATCTACTCCTCTTCGATGTCGGGTATCTCCAGACTGAATCCGTCTACCTGTGAGCTTGAAGAGGTGCTGAACTGGAATCAGACGGATCTGAACCGGAATACCTTAAGTACGATACGGTGTTATCCGAAGAACAGCGATGAGATCATTGCCGTATCGCAGGGAGGTTTCGTGTCGATAAAGAATGAGCCGATCCATGTCGTGCATCTTTCCCGTGCTTCGAGTAATCCTCATGCAGGAAAGAAGGTCCTGAATGTGGGCGGATTTATAGTTCCTAATAAGATCTACGACTATTGCTATCAGTACAACGCGGATCCGTCTCACAAGGCCAGGATGGTGGTCACCGATTACAGTGAGAAGATCGACCAGACGAATGCGATGGCATCCTTAAAAGAACTGGAAGATAAGCTGCGTCTAGATCTGATGAGCGGAACCGGTCCGGATATTCTGGTCAACTTTTCCAGCAGCGATGAGTTTGCAAGAGACGATCTGCTTGTGGATCTGAATCCGTACATCGACGGGCCGGATGGACTTGACCGCTCGGAGTTCTTCGATAATATCTTCCGTGCTGCGGAAGTCGACGGAAAACTCTACTGTGCACCGATCGCATTCCGGCTGTCAGGATATATGGAAAATACGGACATTCTGGAAACCGACCGGAACTGGACTCTCGATGACCTGGATCAGGCGGTATCCTCACTCTCCGGAGATGCGGAGATCTTTCCGGACACGGAGTATGACAGTCTACTGTACTATTTTATAGGTGCGGATACAACCAAATATATGGATCGCGAGAAGAAGGAGACGCACTTTTTCTGCGACAGTATGAAACGGATACTTCAGGAGACCAGAAAGTATGGGAAATCGAAGGTTTCCGATCTGGATATGCAGAGCTCCCGAACAATTCTTGTGGACAGCGGATACTTCGATATCTATGGTTATAATCCGGCTGAACCGGGCGGGGAGGCGCTTTTCCGTGAGGGAAACTATGCAATGATCTCCGCATATATCCCGGATGCGGCGGAATATGCTTATCTGCAGGGCCTTGCCGGTAATAAAGGAAAACTCGTCGGTTATCCGTCGCATGACGGGGATGGCGTGATCGCGAATCTTTCTTTCTCGTTATCGATCGTAAAGTCTTCTTCCTTCAGGGCTGAGGCCTGGGACATCATCCGCGGATTATATGAAGATGAGCCGCAGACGATGCTCGCTTCGGAGATCACCAGTTTCGAGCCATCGTATTTCCCGCTGAGGAGAAGTGCTTTTGAAAAGACAAGTAAAGACATGTTCGATAAGGTGGATAAAGCTTATAAGAAGTGGGTCAAAGATTCCGCGGATCCGAGTAACGCGATCACTTTCGTGTATTTCCCGCTGAAGGAAGGGATCTATGAGGATCTTCTGGAGACTATTGAGAGCATACGGTATACCTATCATTCGTATGATTCGCTGAATGATATACTGTCAGAAGAGACTGCCGGGTATTTCGCGGGATCACGTTCAGAAGAGGACGTTCTTAAGAATATCGATAACCGCGCCAGACAGATCCTTCAGGAAAGATAAATGCATAGGAGGCCGGGAGGAAATTAAAATGTATCAATATGGGAAACGGGTCATCGCGGCCGTGCTCTGCTGCTCGATCGGACTGGCATGTACGGCCTGCAAAAAGACCTCGAAAAAGGATGGCAAAAAACGGGTCGTAAAGGAAAGCGATACTTTCTTCGAATCGGAAGTGACTGAATTGAAGCTCCCTGTAAATGAGTCGAAGGAAGTGGAGTCACTGTATATAAGTGATATTGATTTCCTGGGGGACCGCGTACAGGTCAGTTACAGTGTATCGTATTCGGGCATTAAATTTTTCGGGCCGGATGAAACAATCCCGGAGGGATATGATCCGGATGAGTTCTTCTTCTCCGGTGAAGCGGTGTACGACCTTCAGGGACAGCTTATAAGTTCCGGAAAAAGCACCGGGAGCAAATCGGAAGAAGTATCTGCCACGACTACGGATGCGGATGGGAACAAAGTGCTTTTCCTGCGGACTTTCGAAGAGGACGGAAAACAGGAGTGCAGGATCGTCTTCCGGAATAAAGCCGGTGACACGGTAAAAGAACTGGTGCCGGAAACTCCATGGAAACCAGAAGAACGGATCATCAGTAAAATACGTGTGCTTCCGGATGGGAAGATCATATTGCAGGAGGCGGACAGCTCTTCATCTCCCGCATATGTTTTCGACGAAAACGGCAAGTATCTCTTCGTGCTGTCGTCTGTTGATCTGGGCCTGGCAAGTGATGTTTTCATGCAGAACGGGAAGTACTATGCCATGACCATGCCAACTGACTTTATGGATAATTACACCTGTATGATCAGTGAGATCGATATGAAGACCGGCACGATCAAAAAAGGGGAAAAACTCAGTGCGGCGATCCAGTCGGATACAGTTGTTGTTGCCGGGGACGGAATGTATGTGACATCTCCTCAGAGGATCTCGAAGGTGGATGTGGAGACCGGAAAACTTGTGGAGATCTTCGACTGGAACCAGACCGATATCGACAGAGGTATCCTCGATCGTATCTCGAGCTATCCGGTGAATGAAAACGAGTTCTATGTAATCTCGCAGAACTTCCTTGCAGATTTCAATAACCAGTCCGCGTATCTGGTACACCTTAAGCGTGCGGAGAAGAATCCCCATGCCGGCCAGAAGATCCTTTTCCTGGGAGGAATGGGGATCTCTTCGGACATGTATAAGTATGTGAACCGGTATAATTCGGATCCTGCCCATTCACTCCGGATCGAGACGATCGACTATCTCTATGAGGACAGTGAATCTATTTCCGATAATGAAGCGGTCGCGGCTAAGAAGAGAGAACTGATCCTGAGGTTCATGAGCGGTGATGCGCCGGATATCCTTATGGATTTTTCGGGAATGGATAATCTTGCAAACGACAGTGTCCTTGCGGACCTGAATCTGTATATTGACGGAAGCAACGGGCTTTCCAGGGATGAATACTTCGACAATCTGTTCCGTTCTATGGAGACGGACGGAAAACTCTATTTCGCGCCGCTGGCCTTCCAGCTGAACGGATTCTTCGTGAATACCGATCTGATGGATGTCGGAGAAAACTGGACCTTCGATGATCTGGACCGTGCGGCGGAGGAACTTCCGGAAGACAAAATGCTGATGGCGAAAAAGGACTGCAAAGATCTTCTCATGGTGTTTATGGGTTCGGATCAGTCTGAATTCACGGACTATAAGAAGAAGGAGGTCCACTTCTCCTGTGACAGCATGAAAAAGATCCTCGAAGAGACCAAAAAGTACGGAAATACGGAAGGAAAATCTCCCCGGACAGTCATTCCTTCAAGTGTCGGCGCAAGTGAAAACTACCATAATATCCCGGGACTCGACATGGACGGGATCATGTTCTATAAGGATTCGGTCGATCTCGGCTCGCTCCTTTATACCGGACAGTGTGCGATGGCGGAATTATCCGTCAGGAGTTTTACCGATTACAACTTTTACAAGAAAGTCGTCGATGGAAAAGGAAAGTTCGTCGGTTATCCGTCCGTGGATGGGAAAGGAATCACGGCCACGGCGACCCATTCGCTTTCGATCCTTGCTTCCTCTGATTATAAAGATGAAGCCTGGGAGATCATTAAGAGCTTCTATACGGAGGAAGGGCAGACGGCACTTATCAATAACAAAGGTGTCAAGGAGTACGGACTTCCGATGATGAAGCGTGTCTTTGATAAGATGGGCAGCGATTCGCTCACACTGATCAACGAGGCATATGATTATGCCCGAAAGGATCCGGAGATGGGAGATCACTATCATATCGTGTATTTCCCGGCAGATGAAGGCATGCCTGACGAGCTCCGGTCTCTTGCCGAAAATGTCCGGTACTCCGCGCATGTGAATATGTCGGCCATGGGGATCATTCAGGAAGAAGCGGCTGCATACTTTCAGGATTCAAGATCTGCGGAGGATGTGCTGAGGAACATCGATAACCGTGCCAATCAGCTGGTACAGGAACAGTAGATATGTTTTTCCTCTGATTTCTCAATTCTTTCTCAGTAAGAGGCCGATTTGGAAATCTGGTGGAAATCTTTTATAAAGCGCGCGGGAATTGTATTTCGGCGCGCTTTTTGGCACAATAGGGGCAGAAAATAAGGCGGCGCGAAGCCCGGCTGTGACGTAAGCGGCAATGAGGGCACGTGGCGCATTAGAAAGAGGACATCAATGATCATCTATAACGCGGAAATCTACACGATGGAGGGCGATACGATCCAAAACGGATACGTGGTCTTCGACAGGAAGGCGATCCTCGAGGTCGGATCCGGCGACGGCTGGCAGACCTGGATGGAGAAAACGGGAAAAGAAAACCCCGATCTCTATGTGCGTCGTGACTTCGCAGAGAACGATGAGAAGACGGAACTGATGAACACGATCGATGCCAAGGGCGCGAGGCTGTACCCGGGCTTTATCGATGCGCATTCGCACCTCGGCCTTTTCGATGACGGCCTGACCGATGAGGGATCTGACGGAAACGAGATCGTTTCTCCTATTTCTCCGGACCTTCGTGCGATCGACGGTATGCATAACGCGGATCCGTGCTTCAAGGAAGCAAGAGAGGGCGGCGTGACGATGGTCGCGGCAGGCCCGGGATCGGCCAATATCGTGGGCGGCCAGTTCGCGCTTGTAAAGACCTATGAAAAGACGATCGACAGAGCGGTCGTTGATCCTTTTATCGCCATGAAGGCGGCCCTCGGCGAGAATCCGAAGATGTGCTACGGCAAGGAGAACAAGGCGCCCCAGACACGTATGGGCAACGCGGCGCTCCTGCGCGGTGTTCTCTCCGAGACGATCGAATACTACGAGAAGAAGCAGCAGTCCGAGGAGAAGTGGGCAGAGTACAGGGAAGCCGTCGAGTCGGAAAAGCAAGAAGCCGCTTCGAAGTCGGATAAGGAGAAAAAGGACGACAAGGATGATAAGCCGGAGCGTCCGGATGTCTTTGAGAAGGACCTGGAGCTCGAGGCCATGATCCCCGTTATCAAGGGCGAGAAGCCACTGAAGATCCACGCGCACAGACAGGATGATATCCTGACGGCGGTGCGTATCGCGAATGAATTCAATCTCAAGTACACACTTGACCACTGCACCGAGGGACATCTGATCGCGGATATCCTGAAGGAAGAATACGATGCCGGCAAGGGCGAAAACCGCGGTAAGGGAATCTTTGCCGAGTCCGGAAAGCCCGCAGGCGGCAAGCTTCTCGGCATCATCGTCGGACCGGTCATCGGTGACCGATGCAAACCGGAGCTCAGTAACCTGAGCCTTCAGACGGCGGGGGATCTCGAAAAGGAAGGCCTGCCTGTCGCGATCATGACGGATCATCCGGAGGTCCCGGAGCAGTATCTGCCGCTGTCCTGCGCGCTTGCGAAGAAGGGCGGCATGACGGAAAAGGGCGCACTCGAATCAATAACAGTGCGTGCGGCGGAGATCCTCGGTGTGTCGGATAAGTACGGCACGATCTCCGTGGGAAAAGCACCTGACCTCGTACTGATGACGGGAAGTCCGCTTTCGCTGGAGAGCGATGTCCTTCTAGTCATCGGCTCGGGAAGAGTGGTCGTCGATTTCCGGAGATAAGTGCTTTTCGGAAAGATGGACCGGAAGAGTACGTAAGTTAACGGGAAGGAAAATTGGAAACAGGGAAATGACAGTTTGGAAGACAATCAGTACATCCGTGGAGATGACGGAGAAACTCGGTGAAGCGCTGGGCGCAGTTGTTACTCCCGGTGATGTTATCACACTTGACGGAGACCTCGGCGCCGGAAAGACGGCGTTTACGAGAGGGCTTGCGCGCGGGATGGGACTCGGATCGAGAGTTACGAGCCCGACATTTACGATCGTCAACGAGTATAACGACAGACAGGGTGTGCCGAGGCTTTTTCACTTCGATACGTACCGGCTCTGCAGTGTGGAGGATTTCTACGACGCAGGTCTCGACGAGTACTTCGACAGGGACGGCGTGTGCGCGATCGAGTGGAGTTCCGTGATCGCGGAGGCACTTCCTGAAGAACACATTGCACTTTCTATCTCGGGGAACGATAATACAAGAAGAATAGAGATCGGTTTTCCGGACCGCTTTACTGCGGCGCTCGGAAAGGTGAGAGAGACAATGGAGAAGGAGGGAATGTGTTTTGAAGATATTAGCTTGTGATACATCAAACCGCGCCTGCTCCGTATGTCTTTTTGAAGACGGGAAAGTCATTGATACCAGATTCAGAAATGACGGATTGACACACTCGCAGACATTCATGCCGCAGATGCATGACCTGATGGAGAGCAATTCCCGTAAATACGAGGATCTCGACGTGCTCGCCTGTACCGTGGGTCCGGGTTCTTTTACCGGGATCAGAATCGGTGTGTCGGCGGTAAAGACCATGGCGCTTGTTCTGGGAAAACCGGCAGTTCCGGTATCTTCTCTCGAAGCGATGGCCTGGCCGCTTAAGGATGAGGACGCCTTGATCGTGCCACTCATCGACTGCAGGAACCACAGAGCGTGGGGCGCAGCATATTATCGCGGTGAGCAGGTGCTGCCTGAAGTAGCTTCGGATGTGAATGCGATCCGTGAATCCTGCCTGAATTATGTAAAAGATAATCTGCCGGGCAGGAAGATCCTGCTTGCAGGAACGGGTGCAAAGATGTTCCTTGAACCTGCGGGGGATGGTGCCGCGGCGGAAGCGGAGATCGAAGGTATTACTGTTTCGTATAAAGAAGGACTTGATGAGATCCTTCCGGAGAATGCTGCCGCAGTCGCAGAGAAAAATGCACTGGCAGCCGCCAGAGCGGAAGGCGCGGCTGACGCTGATGCGGTAAAAGAGACTCTTCTTAAGAAGTTCCCGGCAGCGGCCCTGATGCCGGTTTATCTCAGTAAGACGCAGGCCGAGAGAACGGCTGCGGAGCAGGGCAAAGAGACCATGGAGATTCCGATCCGCTATTACAGCACCAACGATTGATCAGAAAAACGGATCCTGAAAAAGAGAAACGACCGTCACGCCCGCGCGGCAGAAAGAGCGCCGCAGAATGCGAGTTCATCGCGAAGAAAGGAACCCGGTATGAATCTGGTTTTTGAAAGAGCGAAAAAAGACGATCTCGAAGAGATCCATGAGATCGAGATCGCGTCATTTCCTGATCCGTGGAGCGTAGACTCCCTCTGGGCATTTGCATCCAATGAACAGGTGCGTACACTGGTGGCGGCAAGAGATGAGGAGACCGGAGAACTGGCCGGTTACTATGCTCTTCAGTATGTGCTCGATGAAGCGGAGATCGCGATCATCGCAGTGAAGCGGAAGTTCAGAAGACAGGGCCTCGGAAAGAGACTGCTGCAGGAGATAAGTGCTTTTGCAGAAGAAAAGAAGATCGGTAAGATCCACCTTGAAGTCAGGTCGGAAAACGAGGCGGCCGTACACCTATACAGAAGCTTCGGATTCGAGGAAGTCGGACGGAGAAAGAACTACTACGAAGCGCCGAAGGATGACGCGATTCTGTTCACTCTTTCTATTTGACAGATTGACAAGAAAATTCCGCCGAAACATGCGACTTTATCGCAAAAACACGAAATTAAATGCATGCCTTCCGCAAATGATTGACATTAAACTTAAGTGTTCATATACTTTCCTTGTAGCATAAAAACGGAAGTTTGCGCATGGTTTCAGGACCTGCCCGCAAACATGAAATATATGAACCTCGAGGAGGAAGAAACATGGTTTCTCAGACAGTTACTTTTCAGTGCGATGAAGCGCTCCAGATGAAGGCGGTTGCGATCCTTATCCAGAAGGCTTCTGCATTTAAGAGCAGCATCTATCTTACCAGATCCGGCAGACGCGCGAATGCGAAGAGCCTTCTTGGTGTTATGTCTCTGGGAATCGAGAACGATGCAGAGATCGAGATCACCGCTGATGGTATCGATCAGGACGAAGCTGTCGAAGCTCTGGCAGGCTATCTCAACGATCCTAAGATCCAATGAGTGGTGCCGAAGTTTCCAAATTCGACGCAAGATTAGATATAGTACCTACGGATCCGGGAGTGTACCTGATGAAGGACGCCTCGGATTCTGTCATATATGTAGGAAAAGCGAAGAACCTTCGAAACCGTCTCCGCTCCTACTTCGGCAAGAACCCGCAGGGTAACGCGAAGGTCCTTGCTATGATCTCCCACGTAGCCGATTTTGAATATGTTGTTGTCGGCTCCGAACTCGAGGCACTTCTGCTCGAGTGCAATCTCATCAAAAGATACCAGCCTCACTACAATATTCTTCTCCGTGATGACAAGGGTTTCCCTTATGTGTGCATCACGATGCAGGAGGAGTATCCGCGCATCATGAAGGTCTTCCGCCCCGACAAAAACATGGTCGGCGCGAAGTACTACGGACCCTTCCTCGGTGGCGATCTTTACCGCGCGCTTCAGGCGCTCCGCGATATCTTCCCGACGAAGACCTGCCGCAAGGTCCTTCCTCGTGATATCGGAAAAGAACGCGCCTGCCTTAACTACCACATCGGGCGCTGCGTGGGCCCGTGCCGCGGAGATGTTCCGGTGGAAGAGTACAGAAAAGTCATGGAGGATATGTGCCGTTTCTTTGAGGGAAAATACGATGGTATTCTTCGCGATCTGGAAGCGCAGATGGAAGCGGCTTCCGAGGCGCTCGATTTCGAGAAGGCGGCGGTCTACCGCGACCGCCTGCAGGCGCTTCGTACCGTGATGGCCAGCCAGAATGTATCGTTCCCGCGCGAGTCGGACCGTGATGCCGTCGGATTCTTCCGTGACGCAGGTGAGATGTGCTTCCGGAAACTCGAACTTCGTGGCGGCCGAATCATCGGATCTTCTACTTATTTCCTGAAGGATGAAGGCGAGTCTGAAGAGAGTCTTCTCGAGGCTTTCCTTATGCAGTATTATCCGACAGCTGCAGAGATCCCGAAAGAGGTGCTTGTCTCGATTTCTCTGGAGGACCACGATGTTGTCGAGCAGGTGATCTGTGATATGGCGGGGCATAAGGTATCCCTGCATGTGCCATCCCGCGGCGATGGCGCACGGCTTCTGGAGATGGCGAAGGCGAATGCGAAAGAAGCGCTCCGCCGCCGTATCCTTCGTGTCGGTACTTCGCAGCAGAGCGTCGAGACCGCGCTTCAACTCCTTTGCGACAAACTCTCGCTCCGCGACGTTCCAAAGCGGATCGAGTCCTACGATATCAGTAATCTCGGTAACGATGACCGCTGCGGCGGCATGGTGGTATTTACCGACGGACGCCCGGATAAGCAGGCGTACAGGCTGTTTAAGATCAAGACTGTGGAAGGCCAGGATGACTACGCGTCTATGAAGGAAGTCCTGACGCGCCGCTTCGCGCATGCGGACGATGAGAAGTTCGGAAAGATGCCGGACCTGATCCTCGCCGACGGCGGACTCGGTCAGGTGCATGCGATCTATGAGGTGCTCGAGGAACTGGGACTTTCCGATAAGATACAGCTGGCCGGCATGGTCAAGGACAGAAGACACAGGACGCACGGGCTGGTGACGCTTGATGGCGAGACCATCGATCTTGCAGAGGACGCCAGAGAAGATGAAGAGATGATGGTGCTTTTCCGTCTGATCACCGGAATCCAGAATGAAGTTCACCGATTCGCGATCACCTATCAGCGGAAACTCAGCAAGAAGAGGAATCTCACCTATTCGCTCGAGACGATCCCGGGCATCGGCACGGCCAAGAGAAAGATCCTCATGAAGCACTTCGGCTCGATCAAGGCGATCTCCCAGGCGACAAAAGAGCAGCTTCTAGAGGCGGAGCGCATCACGGAGAAAGACGCTGACGCGATCCTTGCGCATTTTCAGAATGTCTGATAAGACGTCAGATTCTATATCGGAATTAGTCCAGTTGTTAGACAAATGGGCCAATAGTCAGATAACTGGTCTAATAATTTCGAAGATTAGTCCCGATTTCTGACAAATAAGCCGAAAGTCAGATAACTGGTCAAATATTAGGGAAGATTAGTCCCGTCATCTGACCGTGCAGCAAATATGGTATGATATTTCCAGACAATGCCTTTAGAAAGGAACCGGAGACATGAGTATTTTTGCCATCGCAGATCTGCACCTCGGGCTGTCGGTCGATAAGCCGATGGATGTTTTCGGCTCTTCCTGGAATGACCATGTCGAGCGCCTCGAGAGCAACTGGCGCGCGAAGGTCCGCCCCACGGATACTGTTCTGATCCCGGGCGATATTTCCTGGGGCATCTCCATGGACGAGGCGCTTGCGGATCTCGAGTTCATCGAGTCACTGCCCGGCACGAAGATCCTGAGCAAAGGCAATCACGACTACTGGTGGGGCACGACGAAGAAGGTCGAGGAGTACATGGCGTCGCACGGCCTGACTTCCATGAAGATCCTAAAGAACAAGGGTTTCGTCGTGGAGAACACGCTGATTGCAGGAACGCGCGGATGGCTCCTTCCGGAGAATCCGGAGAGCAAGAAGGACGACGAGAAGATCTATCTGCGTGAGGTCGGACGTCTTGAGAGATCCCTTGAGGACTCCCTTCGCGCCTTCGAATTGGGCGAAGCCGATGGCGAATCTTCCGATGCAAAAGCACTTATATCCGATACTTCCGTTTCCAAAGATCCGTCTTCTGTAAGAAGGATCGCGATGCTCCACTATCCGCCGATCTACTCGACCGGAAATGAGAATGGTTTTACAAAAGCACTGGAAAACTACGGGGTGGATCTTTGCCTCTACGGACACCTGCACGGAAGAGCCCACCAGAACGCCTTTAACGGCGAGAAGAACGGTGTCGAATACCGTCTGATCGCGGCCGATTATGTGAGGTTTGACCCGGTTCTGGTGGTGGAATAACTGCCGGACACCCCGTTTTTGACAAAAAATGCGGCGGAAATGTCGAGTTGAAAATTTTTTGTAACGCCTGCGGCAGTAAGATAAATCCCAATTTTGACACTTGCAAGATTTTGCGCCCTGTACTATAATTTTACGTACCAAAAATGCGCCCTGCGGCAGTTCTGCCACGCGAGCGCATATTCTTACGAAACGGGGTTTTTCGCATGGCATTCAGCATGACGGGGTATGGCCGCGCCGAGGCTACATATACTACACGGCGCTATCTGGTAGAAATCAAATCAGTAAATAACCGTTTTTGTGATATATCTGTACGTATGCCAAGAGGATATGCCGTCCTCGAGACGAAGATCCGCGAGAAGATCACCGACCGTCTGATCCGAGGCAAGATCGATGTATTTGTTACCATCGAGGATGTCGGTGACGGCAACTCCACCGTTGAACTGAATGAGGGTCTGGCCAAGGCATATTCCGACGCAGTGAAGAAGATTGCCGGACTGACCGGACGCGAAGATAATTCCGATGCCTATCAGATCGCAAGATGCCCGGATGTCCTGATCGCGAAAGCGAACAGCCTGACACCGGAAGAAGCAGGCGCTGAACTTCTGCCTGTTCTCGATGCGGCGATCGATGACATCCTGAAGATGAGAGCCGTTGAGGGCGAGAAACTGGTCAATGACCTTCTCGACAAGGTCAACAGCTTTGAGAGCATGCACGCGGCAGTGAAGCTGAGAGCTCCGCTGGTTCCGGGTGAATACAGAGAGCGCCTGATGGCAAGGATCCAGGATCTTCTCGATGAGAAGGCGAACCTTGTTTATGATGAAACAAGACGTGAGGCAGAGGTCGCCGTATTTGCAGATAAGTGCGCGATCGATGAGGAACTCACGAGACTCAGTAGCCACATGAACCAGCTCCGCGATACCCTGAAGGGTACGGGCAGCATTGGCAAGCGCCTCGACTTCATCCTTCAGGAGATGAACCGTGAGGTCAACACCATCGGTTCGAAGGCAAATGATATTACCATCACTAATTACGTTCTGGACATGAAGACAGAACTGGAAAAGATCAGAGAGCAGATCCAGAATCTGGCATAAGAGGGAAGTAAAGAAAACAATGGCGTTTATTGATATCGGATTCGGCAATATGGTTTCAAGCACGAGATTAGTCTGTGTGGCCGGAGCAGAATCGGCTCCGATCCGAAGACTGGTGCAGGATGCCAGAGACAGAGGCGCTCTTGTAGACTGTTCTTCCGGAAAGAAGAGTAAAGCTGTTCTGGTCACAGACAGTGGACATATCGTTCTTTCGGCGCTCGCGCCGGAGGAGATCTCCGAGATGCTGGGTAAGGCAGAAGGAGGCAGAAAATGAGTAATGGTCTGATCGTATCGATCTCCGGTCCTTCCGGTGTCGGAAAGGGTACTATAATCGCTAAGCTTCGTGAGATGATCCCGGACTTCGGGCAGTCGATCTCAGTCACCTCCCGTGATCCGCGCGGAGAAGAGAAGGACGGCGTCGAGTACTACTTCCGCTCGAAGGAAGAGTTTGAGAAACTCATCGCGGAAGGCGAGATCATCGAATACGACGTATATGTGGGCAACTACTACGGCACACCGCTGACGCCCCTGATCACGATGTCGGGTAAGGGACAGGATGTCCTTCTGGATCTGACCGTGGCAGGCTCGCTGGCACTGAAGGAGAAGTTTGAAGAGACAGTAACGATCTTCCTTCTTCCGCCGTCGATCGAAGAACTGGGCAACCGTCTCCGCGGCAGAGGCACCGAGACGGAAGAACAGGTGCTGAAGCGCCTGGGCCAGGCGAAGAAAGAAATTGTCGATGCGCCGAAGTTCGACTATGTTGTGACGAACAGCACCGTTGACCAGGCCGCCGGAGAGATTGCCGCGATCGTTGCCGCAGAGCATGCGCGGTATATAAGAAGAAGCAGAGAGGTCGACGACCTTCTTGCGGAATAAGTAAGAAGCGACGCGGTGCTTGATACCGCCCGCAGATAAAGAAGACGCGACGCGGCCGAAAAGCCGCTTGCAGATATGGAGAAATGAATTGTTCTTGTAAAGGAGAACCGAAAGGGAGGAACGAAAAATGTTAGTAGATCCGTCAGTAGAAGAATTGTTACCAAAGGCCGAATGCCGCTACTCGCTCTGCATGCTCGTAGCTAAGCGCGCCCGTCAGCTCGTTGATGGTGCACAGCCGATGGTCGAGGACCCGACACCGAGCTTTGTTACCCTTGCCTGCAAGGAAGTAGCAGCAGATAAGGTAGTTGGTGTAGAAGGCCAGCATACTCCGTATGTCCCGCTCCGTCCGGAGATCGAGGAAGCACGCCGCCTGGCAAAAGAGGCTGCTGAGAATCAGGCCCGCCTCGAGGCAGAAGGTGTTGAAGGAGAGAATGCAGAAGAAGCTGCTCCGGTTGAGGCTGCTGAAAATGAAGAATCTGAAGAGATCGTTGAGAACTTCGTAGAAGAAGTTTCTGAATTCGAGGAAATCGAAGAGACAGTTGATTCCGACGACTCGGAAGAGGAGGAATCCTAATGCCTGCTAAGAAGTCAATGGAAAAGATCGTAGCCCTTGCGAAGACAAGAGGTTTCGTTTATCCGGGTTCCGATATTTATGGTGGTCTGGCAAATGCATGGGACTTCGGTCCTCTGGGTGTCCAGCTCAAGAACAATGTAAAAGCTGCATGGTGGAAGAAGTTTGTACAGGAGAGCCCGTACAATGTTGGTGTTGACTGTGCGATCCTCATGAACCCCCAGGTATGGGTAGCTTCCGGTCACGTCGGCGGTTTCTCCGATCCGCTCATCGACTGTAAGCAGTGCAAGGCCCGTGCCCGTGCAGATAAACTGGTAGAAGATTATAACGCCGAGAACGGCATTACCGACGTTGTTGTCGAGGGTATGAACGATGAAGAGCTTGTCGCTTATATCAAGGAAAAGAACATTCCGTGCCCGACATGCGGCGGCCATAACTTCACCGATGTAAGAAAATTCAACCTGATGTTCAAGACCTTTATGGGTGTTACCGAAGACAGCAAGAGTGAGGTTTATCTCCGTCCGGAGACCGCTCAGGGTATCTTCGTGAACTTCCTGAACGTTCAGCGCTCCGCAAGAAAGAAGATCCCGTTTGGTATCTGCCAGATCGGTAAGAGCTTCAGAAATGAGATCACACCGGGTAACTTCATCTTCAGAACCCGTGAGTTCGAGCAGATGGAGCTCGAGTTCTTCTGCGAGCCGGGTACTGACCTCGAGTGGTTCAAGTACTGGAAAGAATACTGCTACAACTGGCTTACAGGTCTTGGTCTTAAGGAAGATGAGCTCAGAACAAGAGATCACGATCCGAAGGAACTGGCTTTCTATTCCAACGCGACCACAGACTTCGAGTTCTGGTTCCCCTTCAAGGAAGAGGGCGAATGGGGCGAACTCTGGGGCGTTGCCGACAGAACCGACTACGACCTCAAGCAGCACATGGAATTCTCTAAGCAGGATCTGTCTTACTTCGATCCGGCAAAGAACGAGAAGTACATCCCGTACGTTATCGAGCCGTCGCTCGGTGCTGACCGTGTAACTCTCGCATTCCTCTGCTCCGCATATGACGAAGAGAAGATCGTTGACGGCGATAAGGAAGACGTACGTACAGTTATGCACTTCCATCCGTTCCTCGCTCCGATCAAGATCGGTATCCTGCCGCTTTCCGCGAAACTCAGTGAGAAGGCCGAGCCGATCTTCGCAGAGCTTTCCAAGAAGTATATGTGCGAATTCGATGACAGACAGTCCATCGGTAAGCGTTACAGAAGACAGGACGAGATCGGTACACCGTACTGTGTCGTTTATGACTTTGATTCCGAGAACGATAACTGTGTCACGATCCGAGAGAGAGACTCCATGAAGAACGTCGAGTACGAGCCGGGCAATATCCGTTTCCCGATCGACAAGCTCGGTGAGTTCTTCGAGGGCAAGTTCGACTTCTGATAAAGAGGCCGGACGAAGACCCGGTTTCCATAATCAGAAATCGGGCAGAATAATTTGGTTTTTAGGTGCTTTTCGGGACTCCCACTTGAAAAGCACTGTAAAAATAGAGTATGAAGTAATTAATATTTTGAAAGGCGGGCTAAACAATGACTAAATATGTTTACTTGTTTTCTGAGGGCAACGGCAACATGCGTGAGCTCCTCGGCGGTAAGGGCGCAAACCTTGCTGAGATGACCAACCTGGGACTTCCTGTTCCGCAGGGATTTACGATCACCACAGAGGCTTGTACGAAGTATTATGAAGACGGTCGTCAGATCAACGACGAGATCTTCGCACAGATCCTTGAGTACATCGGCAAGATGGAGGAGATCACCGGTAAGAAGTTCGGTGACCTCGAGAACCCGCTTCTCGTTTCTGTCCGTTCCGGTGCGAGAGCTTCCATGCCGGGTATGATGGACACGATCCTTAACCTCGGTCTTAATGAGGAAGTTGTTAATGTTATCGCAGAAAAGTCCAATAACCCGCGCTGGGCTTGGGACTGCTACAGAAGATTTATCCAGATGTACTCCGACGTAGTTATGGAAGTCGGTAAGAAGTACTTCGAAGAGCTCATCGATAAGATGAAGGCAGAAAAGGGCGTTAAGCAGGACGTTGAACTTAACGCTGACGATCTCAAGGAACTCGCTAACCAGTTCAAGGCTGAGTACAAGGCAAAGATCGGTTCTGATTTCCCGACAGATCCGAAGGAACAGCTCATGGGTGCTATCAAAGCCGTATTCCGTTCCTGGGACAACCCGCGTGCCAACGTCTACCGTCGTGACAACGATATCCCGTATTCCTGGGGTACAGCCGTTAACGTACAGTCCATGGCTTTCGGTAACATGGGTGATGACTGCGGTACCGGTGTTGCTTTCACACGTGACCCGGCAACTGGTAACAAGGGCCTCTTCGGTGAGTTCCTGACAAACGCTCAGGGCGAGGACGTTGTTGCAGGCGTTCGTACTCCGATGAAGATCGCCGAGATGCAGGAGAAGTTCCCGGAGGCATTCAAGCAGTTCACTGAAGTATGCTCCATTCTCGAAAAGCACTACCGCGACATGCAGGATATGGAGTTCAC
>CAMYWO010000045.1:0-19148 GCA_947302815.1 uncultured Clostridia bacterium
GGCTTAAGTCATTCTGGAAGTAAGTCGCCGCGTAAAAATCGACGTCCAGAGGCTGCTCACCCGCCGCGCCTACGGAAGTTGCCGGAAAGATGCTGAAAACAATGGTGATGGCCATAAGAAGGCCGACAAATTTATGACGCCAAGAAGATACCGCGCTCACGTAAGAACACCCCCAAAAGAAAGAATAATGCGTTCTCCCCAAAACGCGACTAGTATCCCCTCACGCGGAATATATCACGGCGTTCACGATTTAGCAATAACTATTTACAATTTTATTCACAATTTCGTCACATTTCACGGAAGGAACTTGATGCATTTGCGCACATTCACCAAACGATTGTCATCGCGTCTGATTCTTCGTCAAATCGAGCCCCGTCATTAGTCCACTTATTAGACTATAGCCTCATATGTCTGACATCCGGTCTAATTGTGCACCCTCATTAGGACACATATCAGACTACAGCCCCAAATGTCTGACATCGGTTCTAATCGTCCCCCCTCATTAGGACATATATCAGACAAAACAAAAAAGCCGCATCCTTCGATACGGCTTTTTCATTATTCATCCGTTTTTGATCAGAGGACTTTTGCCAGGAAGCTCTTCAGGCGCTCGTTCTGAGGATTGGTGAAAATCTCCTCCGGAGTTCCCTCCTCTACGATCTTGCCCTCATCCATAAAGATGACACGGGATGCTACTTCTTTGGCGAAGCCCATCTCATGGGTAACGACCGCCATTGTCATACCGGTCTTGGCAAGGTCCTTCATTACATCGAGAACTTCACCAACCATCTCCGGATCGAGTGCAGATGTCGGCTCGTCGAAGAGAAGCACATCCGGCTGCATGCAGAGCGCGCGGACGATCGCGATACGCTGCTTCTGTCCGCCGGACAGCTGACTCGGATAAGCAGACCCACGATCCCCGAGACCGACTCTTTCCAGAAGTTCAAGTGCTTTTGCCTCGGCATCCGGCTTAGACATTTTCAGAAGTTTGCGCGGAGCCAGCGTCATATTGTCCAGGATCGTCAGATGCGGGAACAGATTAAAGTGCTGGAACACCATGCCCATCTTCTGGCGGAGTTTGTTGATATCGGACTCCGGCGAAGTGATGTCGACTCCTTCGAAGGTGATCGTACCGCCGGTCGGCATTTCCAGAAGATTGAGGGAACGGAGGAAAGTCGACTTACCGGAACCGGAAGGCCCGATAATAACAAGAACTTCACCTCTCTTAATATCAGTGGAGATCCCGTCAAGCGCGTGGATCTCACCGGCCTTGCTCTTATAGTGCTTGGCCAGATCTCTGACGGAGATGATAATATCCTCGTTTTGAGTCTCATTCTGCTTTATTTCAACTGCAGTGTTCTTAATATTATCGCTCACTGTTTCTCAGCCTCCTTTCCAGAATGGATACCATCTTACTGAAGAAGATGACGATGATCAGGTAGATCAGGGCAACCGCGATGAGCGGCATGAAAGCCGAGAATGTACGGCTGCGGATTACGTCACCGCCGCGGGTAAGATCCTGGATGCCGACGTAACCGGAGATGGAGGTCTCCTTGACCAGGACGATAAACTCGTTGGCCAGCGCCGGAAGGATATTCTTGAATGCCTGCGGGATGATGATATAGATCATGGTCTGGATATAATTCAGGCCCAGGGAACGGCCGGCTTCAAACTGACCGTTGTCGATGCTCATGATACCGGAACGGAAGATCTCGGCCACATATGCACCGGAGTTGATACCAAAGGCAAGGACTGCGATGAGCATCTGATTGGTCGAGGATGCAAAGATGACGTAGTACATGATCAGGAGCTGAACGACTACAGGGGTTCCGCGGATCACTGTCAGATAGAGTTTTACGACTGCATTGGCAAACTTCAGCATGAATTTACCGAATCCCGGACGCATCTCTCCGATGATCTTATCGTGCGTGCTGCGGACGATCGCCGCAATGACACCGAGTGCGATACCGATCAGGACCGCAAAGAAAGTGATCTGCATAGTCATCCACAGACCCTTGAGCAGATACATATAGCGGTCTTCTTTGATGAAGTTCAGATAGAAATCGTGTTTCAAACCTTCAAACCAGGAACTGATATCCAGACATACCCGGCCGGCTAGAATGCTGTTACCCATATTGGTTCCTTCCCTCCATGAACCTTATTTTCTACAGGATTTATTGTAAAAGGAACAAAGACGGAAATAAAGCCTTATTTCCGTCCTTGCCAAAAACTGTAACAATCTTTAAGTGATCAGCCCTCGCTCGGGATGTACTTCTCGATGATAGCTGCAACCGTTCCGTCTTCCTTCAGTTCTTTGAGAGCCTTGTTGATCTTGTCCAGAAGCTCTGTATTCTCCTTGTTGACGCAGATCGCATACTCTTCTTCAGCGTAGAATGTCGGCAGGATGGTAAGACCGCTGGTTGCTTCTACGAAGTGCTTTGCCGGCTCGTTGTCGATAACGACAGCGTCTACCTTACCGGAAGAAAGCGCCAGAACTGCATCGTTACCCTTTGTGAAACGGACAACGCGGCTGTCACCGACAGCCGGATCCTCTGTCATATAGATATCACCTGTTGTACCCTGCTGAACGCCTACCTTGTAGTCGCCTGCGAGCAGTGTATCAAGATCCTTGATCTCGGAATCCGCTCTTACGATAACTGCCTGGATACCTGTAGCATATGTATCTGTGAAGTTAACGGACTCCTGACGGTCAGGTCTTACTGTCATACCGGCCATACCGATATCGTACTTCTTGCTCTGAACACCTGCGATGATGGAATCGAATTCAACATCCTCGATCTTCAGTTCCATGCCGAGTTTCTTAGCGATTGCTTCCGCGATCTCAACGTCGATACCTACGATCTTGCCATCCTGGTGATACTCATATGGCTCGAAGTAAGCGTTTGTTGCCATAACGAGCTGACCTGCCTTCTTCTTAGAGCAGGCAGTAACAGCAGTCATCATACCAACGGCCAGTCCGACGGAAATGATCTTTTTCAGTGCTTTTTTCATATTATCCCTCCTAAAAAAGCGGCACGATTTTCATGTGCCATCCCCTTTATCACAATTCCTAGTATAAGACCTTCTCCCCGATATGTCATTTCGACATCTGATGAAAAATGTCTGAAAAACCGTTATTCCCATTAGGCATTTAGGACAAAAAGACTCCATTAATTCAATCTTTCTTAAGTCTTCCACGCGAAAAGCACTTCTTCTGCGTCTCTTTTATTCTCATGATATAATTATCTCAAAAACGAAAAGGAGCGCCCCCACATGGCCCCTGAAAAGACTCCTGCCCGATCTTCCGGCATCCTCTGGACGATCCGCTATACGCTCATCAATGCGACGTACTTCTCCGCGTTCTGTACGATCCATGCGTGCGCCGCGGTCTTCCTTCTCGGCAATGGTTTCACCAATACAGAAGTCGGCGTGCTCCTGGCCCTCGCCAATATCCTGTCCGCGATCGCCCAGCCGGTAATTGCCGGCATCATCGACAAGCAGGGGGCGCTGACCAACCGGCGGTTTATCCTGATCTCCGTCCTCGTGATCCTTGCGGGATCGGTCATTCTTCTATTTACGGAAAACAACAAGTTCCTGATTTTTCCGATCTTCGCGCTTATCTACATGATCCAGTTCGCCTACCAGCCGGTCATGACCGCGCTATGTTTCGAATACCAGAAAGCCGGGTGCTCCATCATGTACGGTCTGGCCAGGGGGCTCGGGTCCGCCAGTTTCGCCGTGACCTCCGCCTTTATCGGCGGCCTCATCGAGGACCACGGCATCCGGATCCTTCTTTATATCAACATCGCCGTCATGGCACTCTCCGCGATCCTGATTTTCACATTTAAAAAGCCTGTCGTAAAAGCAGTTCCCTCCGGTGAAGATGCCGCCTCCGGTGACGCGGAAAAAGCTGCCCGAAGCAGTTCTTTTCCCGCATTCATCAAGGCATATCCGGCTTTCTCCCTCTTTCTCGTGGGCGTGATCTGCTTCTTCTTCGCGCACAACATGATCAACGACTTCATGATCCAGATCATCCGAAATCTCGGTGGCGCGGAAAAAGAACTTGGCTATGCGAATTTTCTTCAGGCGATCCTGGAGCTACCCGTCATGGCCATGATCGGACTGATCCTCAAGAAGTTCACATCCAGGGCTCTTCTGCTGTTCTCGGGCGTGGCATTTCTCGTCAAGATCATCATCCTGATCTTCGCCACCAACATGGGTCACATGTACCTTAGCCAGTCCTGCCAGCTCTTCGCGTACGCGGTCTTTATCCCGGCCGCGGCCTACTACGTCAGCAAGACCATGGCTGATCACGATCAGGTAAAGGGGCAGGCTTTCGTCACCAGCGCGATCACCATCGGCGGTGTTTTTTCAAATCTTATCAGCGGCGTGATCCTCGACAATCTCGGCATCCGTCCGATGCTGGTCACGGGCACCGTTGTCTGTGCAGCAGGCGTGGGGATCGCGTGTTACGCGCTTTTGAAGCTGCCGGCGAAGAGAACTGAGTGATCTTGCTTTAGCAGTTCCCGGTATACACGTACTTCAGTTTCTCGCGGGCGATCTCTGCAAGAGCATAGACGGTCTTTACGGAAGTGGCATCGCGGTCGGTCATATGAAATCTCGGGAAGAAACGGGAAACGTGAAGAGGGATCTCCGTCCCAACGATCTCGCCGTCAGCATTACAAAGCCCTGATATCCACGAAGCGATCGCACGCATCTCCTCTTCCGTATCATTCCAGTCCGGCACGACCAGGGTCGTCAGCTCGACATGGCAGATCTTCACGGCTTCCGCGATGAAGCGCTTCACCATTTCAAACGACCCGCCGAGGACTTCGTTATAGTAGTGTTCCGTGAAGCCCTTAAGGTCAATATTCATCGCATCGATATACGGGCCGATCTCCTCAAGTACAGGCAGTTCCGCCGTCCCGTTCGTGACCATGACGTTTTTCAGGCCGCGATCGTGTGCGAGTTTCGCGGTGTCCCGCACAAATTCATATCCGATGAGCGGCTCGTTGTATGTGAAAGCAATGCCGATGTTTCCCTCGGACCTGTACTTCTCCGCGATCCGGACCAGCGTCTCCGGCGTGATGGTCTCGGCGGTATCGGAAAACCGAAGAGCTTCCTGCCCCCATGAGATCTCACTGTTCTGGCAGAAAGGACATCTTAAGTTACAGCCATAGCTCCCGACGGAGAGGATATGCGTTCCGGGGAAGAATCTCCGAAGCGGCTTCTTTTCGATCGGATCGAGTGCAAGCGAAGTGATGCGGCCGTAGTTTGACGCGACCACTTTATCGCCGACGCCGATCCTTGCCCCGCAAAATCCCGTCTGTCCTTCTTTAAGATCACAATGCCGGAAACACACCTGACACTTCGTCATAAAATGCCTCCCGGATCAGATGTGGCGGACCACTTCGAAACGCTGAAGGAAATACTTCTCGTGCTTCTGGATTCCGCCTTTTCTCATCGCGATACTGACCTGTTCCTCCGGCGTATCGACACCGTCAAGATCCGGAAGCAGCAGTCCTCTTCTTCCGTCACGGGTCGATACGATGACACCGTAGCGCTTCACGTCGAGCTGGTCGATCGAGTCGATATCTTCGGCTTCCCCGAGCACGTCAACATTGATCTCAAGCCACGGAAGTTCGCTCTCCCTGATAGGATCAAAGCGAGGATCTCTGGTGCTCGCACTGATTGCGTTGGTCACGATCTCCTGGGCAAGATTCTTCATTGTGGGGCCGATGGTGCCGATACATCCGCGGAGCAATCCCTGCTTATGTATCGATACAAAAGCACCCGCCCTTCTTTCCGTCAGTTCTGAAGGAAGATCCATCTCCGCCGGCCGGATCTTCTCCCCGGTACGGATATAGGTCTCGATCGTCTTTCTGGCCAGGCGGACATATTCATCGGAAGATGCGATCTGCTCTTCGATCTCTTTTTCTTTCTCTTTCAAGCGGATCGCGAGGAATTTTCTATCCGCATTCTTGCCTTCGTCATCTACGTCCTCCGGATAGAAGGAGCAGATCCCGTAGCCGACACCGGTGACATCTTCGTGGGAATATGCCGTCGCCTTGACTCTCTTTCCGTCCCAGGCACCCGCCATGATGACGAAGGAGCGGTGACCGCACTCGGCTGCCTTGTCGCAGAAAGCCTCGTCGAAGTCAAAGAGTTCCCCGAAGGCCGCGCGTCCCATGACATCCATGATGCGCTCGTCATACTCGGGGCCTTCCTTGGCAAATCCATACGGTCCGTAGTCCTGAAGTTTGTGCGACAGATCGCCGCTGGCAACGAAGACCACCTTGCGGTCAAGTGCATTTACCGCACGGGCAATGATTGTTCCGAGTTTATAGTGATCTGTCAGCGGAAGTCCGGAAAGGCCGATCCTGACGATCTTTCCTTCTTTGTATTTGTTTCGGATAAACCAAAGCGGAACCATCGTTCCGTGGTCGAGATCTTTATCCTCCTCACCGAGAGTTCCGCATGGGAAGTCCTCGTGATAGGCGATCTCAGAGATCTTATCGACGAGGTCCCCGTCGTACTCTTCGAAAAACTTCACCGACGGCGCGCGGAAATTTGCAAAAGATCCTTTTGCGCTTTTTCCGGGTGAGATATGGAAATAATCTCCGTAGAGGATGGAATGCGGGCTCGTGATCACGATGGTCTCGGGACGGATCTTGGCGATCTCATCGGCAACCTTCTCGTAGGAACGGATCGTCAGCTCCACTTCTTTTTCACCCCCGCGGCCGACTTCGGGCACGATCAGGGGCGGATGGGGAACCATAAAAGATGCAAGGACCGGCATACTGTCAACCTCCTTACCACTGTCGGGCGCCAAACCACGGCGCCCTAATCTTTCCGAAAAGCACTGCCCGGAAAGTATTATTCTCCGAGCGGCTCTCCTTTTCCGTTAAAGAGCGGGATGGTACCTAAGAACTTGATGTCGTCTCTCTTTGCGGCATCGCCCTCGGCGAGCACGCAGACACGGCCCGTAACGGTACCGCCGCACATCTCGATCATCTTCTCCATCGCACGGAGAGATCCTCCTGTGGAGATAACGTCATCGACGATCAGGATACGCTTGCCGGCAATCAGCTCGGCATCATCTCTTCCGAGGAAGAGGTTCTGCTTTCCGACTGTCGTGATGGATTCATCGTCGACAGAGATCGGATCCGGCATGTAATTTTTCTTGCCTTTGCGCGCGACGAAATACTTCTCCGCACGGCTCTGGCGCGCCATCTCATGTGCGAGCGGGATGCCCTTGGCTTCCGCCGTGAAGATGTAGTCATAATCCTCACGCGGAACGAGCTTCAGAAGTTCGGTCGCGCATGCGGTCGTGATCTCGGCATCGCCGAAACAGATAAACGCGGCGATATAAAGATCGTCTGCGATGGGACAGAGGGGCAGGTCACGCTCAAGGCCTGCAATCGTCATGGTGTACTTCATATGCTTCTCCTCATTTCTTGAACTTCGAGATGAACTTCCATGCCTCTTCACAGCTGTGGTGACGGCACTCATGGATCTGATTGTCGATGCTCGCGAACGCCGTTCTGCAAACGCCGTCCTCACTGTCGTAGTAGTGGACGGTCAGCACCGCATCGCGGGACTCGTCGCGGATCTTTTCGATACGGTCACCCGGGATTCCCCAAATCGGATCTTCCCAGTTGTCCTTATTCTCGAAAAGCACTTCTCCGAAATTCTTTTTCAGTTTATTTACCTCAGCCACATACTTCACACGCTCGAGTGAAGAATCCGCCTGGAACGGCAGTTCCGGAAGATGAGACTTCTCGCCGCCCGAATAGAATACCGGAACGGCCACGGTCTTGTTGATGTTCTCTTTCACCGGTTTCCCGAAGAAAGAAGTATATACCGGGAACAGCGCGCTGCACGGCATGATGCCCGCGAACACTTCCGGATACTCCTGATAAAGATCCCAGGTCTTGCCGGAGCCCATCGAGAATCCGGTCGCATAGATGCGGCTCTCATCGATGTTATATCTCTTCTTCAGTCCCCCGATGACCTCGATCGCCTCGGTCGCGGTCATGAACTGATGATTCTCGACGGAAACGAAAAGGAATCCGTATCTGTGCGCGATCTCCCACCACTCCGCAACGAATGTCAGGTACATGGAAGAGTCTCCGCCGCCGTGGCATCCGAAGACCAGCGGTACCGGACCGTTATCGAAGATGTCATTGTTATAGTATGCGAAATATCCGACCTTATGCTCTGCCGGTTTTCCCGGGACAAAGTCATTATCTTCCGAAGTTTTTACGAGTACGGAGCCGACATCCTCAGTCATGCCCAGCGCCGGGAAATCCGGTTCGATCTGGATCTTGCCGCACCACATCTTGAACTTCTTAACGAAGGAATAGAAGTCCTTCTCATACTCTGCCATCTCCTTGATGAGAAGATTCTCGCATCCTTCAAAAGCACTGTTGACCTCAGCAGAATTGCCTACGCTTAAGATCGCGATGTCCTTTCTCTCGACAGACGGAACGACGCTCAAGTTCTCCATGGAGCACATCGCCGGCGTGATCTCGCCCGGGCCCCAGAGGTACTGTCCCTGAAGCGTCTTAAGAAGGTTTTTCGCAACGTAGTCGGCCGACTTTCCGTAGCTGTAGATGTCCGCTCTGAAGATCGCGCCTCTCGGGAAGAAACCTTCAAATGTCTGCGTGAAGAAATTGAAGTTCTCGACAATGCCGTCCTTATAGACCGGGATCATCTTTACTTCCGAGATCAGCTCGGCATAGAGTGATTCATCCGCTTTTTCCCATCCGCCTTCACATGTCGGATAGATAAAAAGCACGCTGGAATCTACCGAAGCTGCGATCTTGGCAAGACCCGTCTTCTTTGCAAACTCCACCGCGCTTTCCGTATCCTGCTTCTCTTCTTCGAAGACGAGGAGCAGAGGTGCTCTGAAGGTATAGTTATTTGTCTGTCCGTCCAGATCGTTGTCCGGAACGAATACTTTTAATTCAAAAGTCTGATACTTGTTCTCCCAGAATTTTCCGCCGTTCACATCCCTGACGGCCGGTCTTTCCATCATTGGCATGAGTATATCCTCCCGATAAACAAATCACAGATATACTATACCATTTTTCCGCCTGAAATGGTGGTCTGAAATCGTGGTAAGAGATATTGTTTCCGGGAGGCTTATTTTAGGTGAACATTCGCCGTGAACCAGCCTTCTTCCAGCTCCAGGTCAAGCTTGTACCCCAGGATCTTCAGGTTGTTATCCACGATTGCAAGACCCAGTCCCGTACCATTCTCACCGCGGGAGGTATCGCCCTTTACGAAAGGTTTCTTCAGTTCCTCCACATTCACGTCGGAAAGAGAGGTTTTGTTACTGAACTCGAGTTTACTGCCCGTGATAAAGATGCGGACTTCACTTTCGGGCTCCGCGTATTTCGCGCAGTTGGAAAGAAGATTTTCGATCGTCTGGCGCATCGTATTTTCGTCCGTCTTGATCACGCAGTCTTCCTGTTTATAGACCTTTACTTCGATCTTATTTTTCGCGAAAAGCCCGTCATACTTAGAGATGGTTTCACGGATCAGCTTCTCCATATCCACTGACGATTTGGCAAGTGTACTCCCACCGCCTTCGCTCTTAGAGAAGCTCAGGATCTTCTCGAGCATCTGGTTCATCTCGGAAACATTCTCGCGGATCTTTCCTGTATATTCACCTGTCTTCTCCGGCTGCTCCTCCATGCACTCGGCATACATCGAGATCGCGGCAAGAGGCGTCTTCAAGTCGTGAGCCATTGCCTCGGTCGTTGATTTTCTATACTCGAAGATTCTCCAGATATACTTTTTTCTCTGGTACCAGATCACGCTGATCACAAGTGCCAGAAGGACTGCTGCGAGGATATCCTGGATCCACATGACACGGGAGGTGATCGGAAGCACTTCAAAGACGGACTGACTGTAAAGATATGTCTGAGTCGTCCGGAAGTTCCAGAACGGCCAGTAGTTTTCCATGGATTCACTCCCGCCTCTTCCGGTAGCGCAGATCATTTCCGAGAAAGGTTCTTCTGTCTTCTTCGGATCCACGTATCCATGCAGCCACATCTGAAGATCACCGTCCGTTTCCACAAGGGTATATCCCTTTGTATCCTGCGGCGTCAGGTCGATCTCATCAACAGCTTCATCCTTGAAATAGTCGACGATCTTTACTTTACCGGGAAGGAAGCGGTGAGTCTCTTCGTTAACGTAGATGGTCTCCCAATAGATATCGTATATTTTCGGGACCCATCCCAAACGTGCATAGGATTCCATCTGCCCGCCTTCAGCGCGGTACCTGGCGACACGCTTGGCGTTCTCGACCGGATCATATTTTCCGTCTTTATATGTCGTCAGAGGCGCCATATACGAATCATCTTCCAAAATCAAAACACCCTGCGGTTTGTCGGCATACTGATTGAACCTGATAACAGCATAGTAACCCGTCGGAACTCTCATCACTTCCGTCCGCCCGATATATGCGACGCCATATTCTCCGGTGATCATGCCGTAAATATATATGGAGGTTTCCAGTTCGTCCCAATTATCATCAACGGCCATTCCCGGAACATAAGAATCCGAGTTTTCGATTACTTTCGCATCCGCGTACAGGCCGAGAAACCCGGCAACATTTTCGGAATTCGAACGATACTCTTCATCGAGCATCCCGATGGCATCCTCTCTTCTTTTTTCGAGGTATTTATTCGTCAGAAAAGAACTCACGGTCAGGCAGACAGCCAGACACACGGCAAACTCCAGGATAAACTTCGGCTTCTTAATCGTCTTTTTACCGGGAACGAACATCCCTTTTCCTTTTTTCATGAGATCCTCCTTGATCAGACAGATCCGTCACGGCATGACTTTATATCCGCCGCCGATCACCGTCTTGATGGTATCCCCGAAAGCTCCCAGATTCTTTCTCAGCTTCTTGATGTGGCTGTCGACCACGCGCTCGGATCCGTCAAAATCCGCGCCCCACACCAGATCCAGAAGTCTGTCTCTTCCGAGGACATGTCCGCAGTTCTCCAAGAGAACCTTAAGGAGGAAATATTCTTTCGGCGGAAGCTCGACTTCCTTCTCTCCCGCCCGCACTTCCATCCGCGAAGGATACATGCGGATCTCCCCGCACGACAGGATCTTCTCCTCTTCTTTCCCCGCCGCACTTCTGGCCAGAAGCGCGAGGCACTTCGCGTACAGGACCTTGATGGAAAAGGGTTTGACCATGTATTCATCCGCTCCGAGCGCGTATCCCTTCAGGATGTTATCCTCGGTGCCAAGCGCCGTCAGAAAAACGATCGGACAGTTGCTCTTTCTTCTTAAGATCTTGCAGATGTCAAACCCGGAAAGGCCCGGAAGCATAATGTCCAGAATAGCTATATCGTAGGTGTTTTTCGATACGAGAGAGAATCCCTCCATTCCGTCTTTTGCCGCGTCCACGTCAAAAGCACCTGTGTCCCGGAAGTATCCGGCGATCAGTTCGCGGAGCTGTGTGGAATCTTCTACGATAAGCATTCTGGACATGTATATTCCCTCCATGACCTCATGTTAACTTACCCGTGTGTTCTTCCTGTGTCCATCCCGAAAAAACTATCCGAGGATAAGTTCGAGAAGAATAAACACACCCAGTGCGAGGGCGCCGGAACCCACCGCCAGCAGCACCTTCTGGTACGGACGCTTCGCCTTCTCGGCAATCTTCTCGTCCCTCCCCAGTGCTTTTCCCTCGGTAAAAGCAACGATCTCCTTGTAAGTCTGAATGTCATTTTCCTTCTTTAAAGCTTCCACCTTAAAGGCGACCGCCAGAAGCGCGATCCAGAAAAGAAGAAACACCAGGATGCCCCACCACCTGAAGAACCGGAACAGCGGGTACGGGATCAGGATCCCGATCAGAAATCCCACGGCCAGGATATTCGACCACTTATTAAACTCACGGATGGATTCGTTACTGATCTCTTTTTTCATCTCGACAACATCTCCCTTGATCAGGTCATCGAGGCTCACTTCGAAAAGCTCGCTCATCAGAAGAAGGCTCTTGATGTCCGGGTAACTCTTGTCGTTCTCCCAGGAACTGACCGTCTGGCGGGACACATAGGTCTTCTCTGCGAAGACTTCCTGATTCCAGCCGCGGCTTGTACGAAGCTCTTTGATGCGCTTTCCGATCTCCATGATCAACCTCGATGCAATAAGACTTGTCGATGACAAGTCCTATTTTGCACCAATTGTAGTATCTTGGCAAACGGATGAGGGATTACTCCTTCGCTCTTTTTGCCGCCTTCTTCGCTTCTCTTCCCGCGGCATATTCTTCTGCCGCGAGGCGTCTTCTCTCCGCATCCTCTTCCATCATGCGCTCGACCACTTTTTCTTCCTCACTCTTCTCTCCCGTGATCGCATAGTGTGCTTCGAGGATCGCAGCCTTAACTGCCCACTTAATGACAAAATATCCCATGATCAGACATGCGATCAGAGTGCCTCCGTGAATACCTAAATCCTTCAACATTTTTCTTTCCTCCGGTAAACATTTTCATTGCCGGTCCGAAGATTTTCTTCCCGGCTCCGTCTTACATCCCGGATTATGCACGGAGGATAGAAAGGCGTCTATCCAAAGTGCTTTACACGAAGAAAAAAGCGATGTAAAGATGACTTTACATCGCTGCAATCAGGGCGTTTGCGCCGTCTGTCGATTCCGGGTTATTTCTTCGTGTTTTTCACCTTCAGTGTCTTCAGATACGCCTTCTGTTCGTCGGTGATCCGGTAGCTCTCGACCGATTTCTGGATCGCTTTATTGTGGGTCCAGTCGGAGAGTTTCTTCTCCTCGATATACGGGAGGACCGCATCATACTGCTTGGCAAGAGCCGTCGCAAAATACCAGGCGATCATCATGTTGATGTAGTATTCCTCCGAGCGGATCATACTGACCATCTTCGGATACGCAGGATCGAAATCCGCATCGAGGAAGTGCTCCATCAGCATCCCGATCGCGAAGCGGATCGTGTAGGTCTCCTTCGACTTGAGCCAGACTTTGATCTGCTTTAAGAGCTCATCCTTATGCCTCTTAAAGATCTTCGGCGACATCTGGTCGCAGGTCGCCCAGTTATCCACATAGGGAAGGAAGGCATTCAGTTTCTCCATGCAGGCATCGTAATCCTTCATCTCGGAAAGCACAAATGCGTGCAGCTGGTTCTCATCGAACGACTTGTGCGGAAGATCCGACAGGAACTCATCGATGTCATCCCTCTTTGCCAGTGCTTTTGCCATCTTACGGAGCTCGGGCGTGCGCACGCCGATGATCGAATTCGGATCAGCTGTCGGAATGATCGTCTTCTGCAGCTCCCTGTATTTTAGATCTGCATTCTCTTTCAGGTATTTCCGGATTTCACTTCTTATCGGCATATTCAGACCTCCTTCACATGGTCAAACTGATATATCCTCATCGTCTCATCTTAACATGGAAGTACTTCTTCGGAAAATGACGCATTCATGCAGTGTCGCTCTTTTTGTTAATCTTCTGAAAATAAGCGGGAGATATGCTTATTAATTCTGTTAAGAGGTGTAAAATATGATTTATGAAAGAATGACAGTGATCCGGCGGAAAAGATACTTCAGGGGGTGAAGTTTTCCTGATATGGAACTGTCAGGAGGGGGCATTCATGAAAAAATTCAAGCTAAAGGAGACTGCGGCCATTGCCGCACTCACGACATCGATCTTGTTTTCCGCATGTTCTTCGAGCAATAAGGAGACAAAAGAATTAAAGGCGTATCTCGAGGAAAGCAATTACGAAGGTGCGTCCCGCTACTATTCCCGCAACAGCGAGAAGATCAAGTATAAGAGCATCACCGAAGACCTAAGCGCGGCGATCGACGAAGTCTATGACGATTACATAGAGAAAAAAGCTTCGATGAAGGATACCGTTGATAATCTGAATTTCCTTGCAAGCATGTGTGAAGAAGATCTGGAAGATGATATTAACGAGAAACTCGAAGAGATCGAGAAGATCGAAGCTGCCAGACAGAACTTCGAACAGGCTGAGTCTCTTTATAAGAGCGGTTCTTATATGGATGCTATTTCATACTACAGCCGCCTTACCTCAGGGGACGAGAACTACGATGAGGCCCAGTCAAGGATCTCCGATTGTAAGGAATCCTATAAACTGGAAGTTCTCAGTGATGCTGATTCATACGCCGCATCCGGCGATTATGAATCGGCGATCAACACCCTTAAGGATGCGCAGCTCAACCTGAAAGATACACCGGAATTCGCCGAGAAGATCAAGGAATACGAGGATTCCATGATCAAGGCGACTCTCGAGTCAGCCGATGCCCTCGCATCTTCCGGAGATTATGAATCCGCGATCCGAAAACTGAAAGATGCACAGAACACGCTCGGAAATCTTCCCGAATTCGCAAGCAAGATCAGTGAATATGAAGATGCGCTGATCGAGTCGGAGCTTGCGACTGCTTATACCGAGATCGCCAACGGACAATATTACGAAGCAATTGTGGAACTGGCTAAACTCGAAGCAAAGTATCCGGATAATGAAAAGATCAAGAAACTTCGGGCCGATACCGAAGCTTCCTACCTGAATCAGGTACTGACACAGATGGACGAGTATATTTCCAAGGGCGACATCCAGAATGCTCTGGCTGTCGGCAACAAAGCTCTGAATATCCTTCCGAACTCGCCTGAGATCAATGCCAAGCTTGCCCAGATCGAGTCATTGAAGCCTTTACCCATGAGCGAGATCCCGATTTCCGAGAGCGCCTACTTCGACCAGTTGAAAGACATGAATACCACATATAAGGACTCCGTAGATAATATTTACAGTCCCGGCAATCTCTTTAAGATCCATAAGCATGATGACGGCTGGGGAAATGATGAGGCCGGATATGCGAAGATCTATACAAATTCCCAGTACAAGAAACTGCAGGGAACTGTTGCCGTGGCGGATTCCAGCGAAACCTGTACGGGTGCGCTCATGATCTATGCTGACGAAAAGCTCGTATATTCTGAAGAGTTTGACCGATCCACGGCTCCGAAAGCCATCAACATCGACATCACCGGAGCAGAATGGATAGAGATCCGTCTTAATTATGCTGCCACAAATACTTCCGGCACGGTCGAGCTTCTCCTTTCAGAATTCGGTTTTTATAAGCAATGAGTATTCTGGAAGACATCAGGTCAAAGCTCGAATCGAAAACCGATGACGGGTTAAGTTTTGAGTGTCTGGAAGTATCCAGCCGGGAATCGGAGATCACGGGATTCCGATGCTACCGGAACAGCCAGACCGTGGACCTGAGCAAGAACGTCCGGCTCCCGGGATGCATGCAGGCCTTTATTGATTCTGTTTCAGAGAGCCGTCCCGGTATGCGCTTCTTCGACTATTCCGAACGGGATAACGGAACCATCTCCGTAAGTTTTCTCATCGACAAAAGCACCTTTGACTATTCTGTCCTAGAAAGGCGGAGTGTGGATCCTGCTCGCCTGAAACAGTACGGATACCTGATCAGCCTGTCCGGAAGAGTTCTGGAGACCAAAGAATACTATATCATTGAAAATGTGGACCAGCTTGATCATCCGGTCATCGACCCCGGTTTTCATGCGACTATCCTAAGTCATTCGTATGTCCCGGGCTTATATGGAATAAACAGCGGACCGGATCTTTTCGAGGAGAAGATCTACTACAAAAATGCGATTACTACGCTCGAGCGTGAGGAAATTCATGTCGCAAAAGATCTGATAGAATCACTTCCTCTTCCGGGGATCCTGTCAGAGATTACAGAAAGCGCGTACGCACACGGCCTGATCCTCCGCGGATTCGGGTACAGCACCAAGGAATGGCGGTTCTATTTTTTCAGAAAATAGCAGGATACTCATCCATTCCCGTCAGATTTCCGTCTTCCCATTTCCCACTCGTTTGGGAAGCAGTTTATTGATTGCTTTCTGCACCGGCTGGTCGATCAGATAGAATGCGATACCGATGATCAGGCAGATCGCCATTCCGATAAGAAGAAGGACCGGGCCTTTTCCGAGTTTGTCCGAAAGGATCGGATAGTAGCCTGCATAGTAGGCCATCTGCACCAGGAAGATATGGTAGGATGCTTTTCCGATGATCTCCAGCGGAACAAAGCGGAGTTTTCCGTATTTCAGAAGCCAGATCATCAGCGGGATGACCAGCATGGATGCGATGCAGTTCGTGCCCGCCCAGTCCGCGTTAAAGATCTTCGGCTGATAATCCGTATAAACAAGTGCCGAGATAAAGACCGCACCTGCCGCAGTGATCAGAATCGACCAGAGGAGGTTCATCTTGAACTTTTTAAATGCATAGATACCGGCCGCGACCACGAACACATATCTGAAAGCCAGAAGCCGGTAGCAGTCCGTGTTCATGCCATAGGACCATGCCAGCACCTCATAGGTCAGGTTGAAGATCAGACAGATAAAAAGGCCCGTTCTCTTTTTCTTTTCCAGAATGAAATAGATGATCGGGAACAGGAATACCATCTGCAGCATGACCGGGAAGTAGTAATTTCCTTTTCCGGCGGTGCCGTTAATGAACCATCTTACATAGTCAAGGAATCCTCCGGACAGATGGAAATGCGGATCACAGATCTCCCATACCGCCAGAACGATCAGAGGCAGGCAGTATCTTACGTTCCTTCTGAGCAGGACGCTTCCCTGGTACGCATCTTCAAGATGCGCGACGTTTTTCTTCTGAAGAGAAAGAGAATACACATAGCCCGTGATGATCATCAGAATCGGGACCGCCATGTTGATCAGATACGGGAACACGAAGATCCTGCGCTGGCCGACTGTCCAATCATAGTGCGTAAACACAATAAAAAGGATCGCGGCGCCTTTTACAAAATCCACCGTGCGGTTTCTGTTCTTTTCCGTACCCATTCCCGGTCTTTCCTCCCTCTTGACTCAGCTGCAGATAAACATGCCGTAATCCTTCGGCACATTCAGCACGCCGTCCGTCATTTCCTTCGTCAGAGCTTCGCGGATCTCATCTCTGTTTCTGCTGCTCAGTGTCGTCATGGAGTTCAGCGAGTAAATATATTCGATGAGATCATCTACATTGGTGACTGCCAGCGAGTCCTTATAGTCCAGTCTTTCTACTTTTTCAAAAGCACTCTTCAGATACTGACTTCCGTTCTGAAGTGTGAAACTCTTATTGGTGTTATCTTCCACGCCATACTCTCCGAGAAGTCCGGCCAGATACTCCATGATCCCGTGTTCGCCGAAGGTCGCACAGTAGAATGCACCGCCATCCTTCAGGACACGTCTGACTTCAGAAAGGCCCTTGTTCAGATCCGGAACATGGTAAAGCATCATGTTCGCGATCACGATATCAAAGGAATCATCTTCAAAAGGGATATTCTGAATGTCGATGACCTGATACTCGATCTTGTCATATGAGGAGAGAGTCGCTCTTGCCGTATCTATCATACCTTCCGAGAAGTCCGACAGTATGAGCCTTCCGCACCTCTTTACCTCTTCATCTTTTCCGACCCACATGCTTCCGGTACCGCATCCCAGTTCCAGGATCCGCGAACCCTCCGGGATCTCATAATTCGAGAAGATCCAGTTACTGAATCCCATCTTGTTTGTCGAGTACTTATCGTGGAGCGAGATCCTCGTATTGAGATTCGACGAGGATTGGTACTGGTTCTTCACTATATCCGGCTGATTGATTGCATCGTTGTTTTTCATATCTTTCTCCATAGTTAGATCGCCTTTATCGGTACCATCTTATTATTCTCATCCAAAGGAATCACCGCTGATGTCATGCATAATACCGCGCCTTCCCCTATCTCTTCATTTAGTGAAGACAAAACAGAAAAGTTTTTCAATGCATTTTTCCCGGGATCAGCACTCATCTTTATTTCCACAGGATATATTTTTCCGTTTTCCATTATCAGAAGGTCTATTTCTTTTCCATTATTATCACGATAATAGGAAAGCCTGCTTCTTATATCGATTCCACTATTTGCATATCCTTTAATTATCTCGGAAATAACATAGTTCTCAAACATCGCCCCTGCCATTGCAGATAATTCAAGTGCTCTTGCATTGTTCCACATACTTAAATAACAAGCCAGTCCCGTATCCATGAAATACATTTTAGGACGCTTAATTATCCGTTTTATCGTATTTCCGGAATACGGATGAAGTAATACCACAATTCCGGAAGTGACCAGGATGGAGAGCCAGCTGTCTGCCGTTTTTCTGTCGATCTCCACATCCTTCGCTATATCCGCCAAATTCACTTCCTGACTTGTTCTGGCTGCTACGCACGAAATGAATTTCGTAAACTTCCCTTCGTCCTTTATATTCACCAGATTTCGGATATCCCTCTCGATATATGTCTGTATATATGATCCGTAATAATCATCTGCCAGGAGTGTGCTATCACATACAAGCTGAGGCATACTGCCTCTCATTATCTTTTCAAAGATATCAGATATAGTATCGTCCGATACTGTATTCTTTACTTTTGAAGGTAGAAACGGAATGCTTTCCCTGCTCTCGATTTCCGCTCTTGAAAAAGAAAACATTGATAGTATCCCAACTCTTCCGGCCAATGACTCACTGACATTATTCATCATATGAAACATTTGAGAACCGGTAAGGTAGTACATCCCATTCTGTCTGTTTTCATCAACTTTGATCTTTATAAATGGCAATAATTCCGGGGCATATTGTATTTCATCAATGATCACCGGAGCACTGTATTGTTGAAGAAACAGTTCCGGATCTTCTTTCGCCAGCCTGCGTACTCTGGGATGATCTAACGTTACATACTGTATGGCATTTTTACCTTCTGTAATTTTCTTAAGCAAAGTTGTCTTTCCAACCTGTCTTGCTCCCGATACCAGAATAACCGGGAAGTGATCAGCCATGTATTCTACTTTGTTTTCCAAAGATCTGTTAATATACATATGCCGCTCCTTTTTATACATTTAGGGATTCGCATTCCTTTTTTGTATTATATCAATTTGCCTGAATTCAGTCAATCACAGGTTATCTTTCCAAAACAAATCGGGCGAGCATGACATTACCATCTCTTTCGGTCGATTCTATATGAAAACCGCATTTTTCGGTATAGAACTTTACATTTTCTTTTTTGTCTATGGGTGTCACTAAAGTGAGTTGCTTC
>CAMYWO010000046.1:0-18715 GCA_947302815.1 uncultured Clostridia bacterium
TAAAGTTCAACTTCAATACACCTACACCTACACCGACAGCTACACCGGTTCCGACAAACACTCCGACACCGACAGCTACACCTACAGCAACTCCGGTTCCGACAGCTACACCGACAGCTACACCGGTTCCGACAAATACTCCTACACCGACACCGAAGCCGACGGCAACTCCTACTCCGAGACCGACAGCTACACCGGTTCCGACAGCAACGCCTGTCCCGACAGCGACTCCGATGCCGTCTCCGACAGCAACACCTGTCCCGACAGCGACCCCGACTCCGACACCGAAGCCGACTAACACGCCGACTCCGACTCCGAAGCCGACAAATACACCGACACCTACGCCGAAGCCGACAAATACACCGACTCCGACACCGACGAATACTCCGACACCGAAGCCGACAAACACGCCGACTCCGACTCCGAAGCCGACGGCTACACCGACACCGAGACCGACAGCGACACCAATCCCGTCGCCGACTCCGCTGCCTTCGCCGACTCCGATCCCGTCTCCGACGGCAACACCTTCACCGACACCTACACCGGTCCCGACGAGTACTCCGACACCTGTTCCGACAAGTACTCCTACAGCAACACCGAAGCCGACTGATACGCCGACTCCGACTCCGAGAGTAGATGACGATGAGGATGAGTCTACACCTACACCGACACCTACGCCGACGGCAACACCTACTCCGCTGCCGACAGCAACACCGGTTCCGACGGCTACACCTGTTCCGACAGCAACACCGATGCCGTCCCCGACGGAGACACCTGTTCCGACAGCAACTCCTGAGCCGACAGCAACACCGGTTCCGACGGATCCGCCGACGGCAACACCGACAGCTGTTCCGACAGATACACCGACACCTACACCGGAAGGCTCCGTACTTGGTGTACAGCGTGTACCGAAGACAGGTGATACAGGATCTTCTGTCAAGCTCCTCGCAGGATTGTTCTTCCTGATCGTATCCGCTTCTGTAGTCACAGTTGTGGTAAAGAGTAAAGAAGAAGAGGAAAACTGAGATTTAAACATCGCAACTAAAAAGACTGCCTGAAAGGGCAGTCTTTTTGTTTTTCGGAAATTATTGTAGAATATGGTTCGGGGATATTGAAGGGAGAATAGTATACTGCTATGATCGATCATTACAATGCTTTTATTTCGTACAAACACGCGCCTCTGGATACCAAGATAGCTGAACGTGTTCAGTCTAAACTGGAACACTTTCATATTCCGCGCAAAATCCGTAAAAAGACAGGGATGAAGCGTATACAGCGTATTTTCCGTGATAAAGATGAATTACCGATCACGAGTAATCTTACCGAGACGATCGAACACGCGCTTGAAAACTCGGATTTCCTGATTGTTATCTGTACACATAACACGAAGGAATCGGTATGGGTAAAGCGCGAAATACAGTTTTTCCTGAAGACGCATTCCAGAAATAAGATCCTTGCTGTTCTTGGCGAAGGTGAGCCTTCTGAGGTTCTTCCCGTAGAACTCCTTCAGGAAGAAGTTCAGATGGTTAATCCTGATGGATCAACATATGTATCTTTTCGGGATAAAGAACCGCTTTGCTGCGATTACAGGATGCCTTTCCGTAAAGCGGATAAGCTGGAGCTCCCGCGGCTTGCGTCTCCGATCATAGGCTGTTCTTATGATGAACTCATGAACAGAAGAAGAACATATCAGATGCAGAGGATCACTGCGCTGGCGATGGTCTTCATTACGCTTGCTCTCGGATTCATCGGCTATATGATAACTAAGCAGTTCCAGTTGAAGAAGAGTTATCAGGCAACCCTTCGAAACCAGTCAATTTACCTTGCAAATGAGTCTCAGGCACTTCTTGCAAAAGAAAACCGTATTGAGGCAATTCAACTTGCACTTGCAGCACTTCCGAATGGCGATGATGACCGTCCTGTCACGTCAGAGGCTGTCCGCGCCTTAACTTCGGCCACATTAGCTTATACACCGCTTTCCGGAACAAGTGTGCACTCTGTTTGGAACTATAAGGCGCCTTCCACGATTCGGGAGATGAAGGTGTCACCTAACAATAAAGTGCTCTCTGTTGTTGATTCTGCGATGAAGGTGACCAGTTGGGATACGGAAACACATGAGGTTATCTTTGAGAAATCTTTTGCGGGCCAGTCTTCTGTTTTCATTGATTATTTGGATGATGAAAAACTTCTTATCACATCCGGAAGAGAGGTTAGTGTTTTTGAACTCCGTACACATGAGAATCTTTGGAGTTATTCACTCGAAGAAAAAGTACACAATTCCGGTCCTATGCCGGGTAAGGAGAGAAAATGGGTGCTTGTACCTACAACAAGAGATATCCTTTATCAGATTTCTCTGGAAGACGGAAAGCTTCTTAACGAATACAAGCTGCCGACAGATTACGATTTCAGTTTCCAAAACTATCAGAATTACATTCTTTCGCCGGATGAAACGAAAGTTGCAGTGATTTGCCTGGATTATGGAAACGGTTTCCAAATGGGTGTATTTGATCTGCAGGAAGGATCGATTAAGTTCTTTCAGTCGGAGAGCACGGACCTTCGTGATTTTATCTGGACAGACAATAATACGATCGTTATTGCCGGGTATAATATTCTCGATGTAACTGTTTTGAACGGCGCTTCAACGATTATTCAACCGCACACGGATAAGATATACTGTGTAGATGCATCGACGATGACAGAGAAGTGGATACGTGATTTTTCATATAATGTTTATGATTACGACTCTGAATTGCTCAATCTTCCGACGCGGAATGCTGTAGCCTACGCAACCGGTGATCTGATGGAAGTCTATTCTGTGGATACAGGTGAAACTCTTGGCTCGTATGAGACACAGCAGATTATCATTGATATACATGATAATGATAACGATGGAAATCCTGTGTATGTAACCAGCTCAGGTTCCATCGGAACATCTGTAGAATCTATAGGACCGAATACTTCAGCGTATTATTCGTATTTTGTCGACAATATTCAAGATGTCGCATATGGCGATGGCTTCTATATTTTGCAGAATGATAGTAACCAGGTCATCTATTACAAGTTTTACGTTTCGGATGATGATTGGAAAGAAATCGATGAAAGTATCGAGGTGCGCGGAATCTCCGAGCATTATCTTGATGATGACTATCTTGTAGTTAAGACTTATCAGAACAGTAATCCGCATTTAGTCGTCTATGACGCTAAAAATATGAAGCTGCTGTTTGAAACCGATATTGAGGGGACTGATTATGGGGCTTGCAATTTGCTCGGTGTCTATAACGATAAGCTCTATGTATCTGTTCATGATACGGAGGGAAAGCTTACTGCTTACCGCATCTCGATGACGAATGGTGAAGTTGAAGAAAAGATTCAGCTTGCGGATTCAGTGTTTACGCCTGCGCTTGACTGCAGTATGACAGGTGAATATCTTACATACCTTGTATATGAGATCTCGCGCAAATCCTGCAAGGTCAATCTCTTTAATTTGGCAACCGGAGATACTGAATCGTTTTTGCTTCCGGTTGATGAGATTTATCCTGCTGATGCACCGGTCTATTATCCGGAATCAAAAATGATCTGTTATATCGATAAATCTGATAACTACCTGATCGATGTTGAGAATCATAAAGTAAGAGATATAGATCTTCCGAAGGACTGGACGGGAACAGAACTCGTCAAGTCTGACAGTAAAGGAGAGCGCTGGATCGTTGCAGATAAGAGCAAATTACTGATCTATGATGCGTACGGAAAGCAGTTGTCTGAACTGATGACCGGAGGAATGTCGGCAATCGGCGCTGCTTTCTATAAAGAGGGTACTTCGAATGAACAGATCCTCGTGGTTTTTGATGATGGTTCATTTTACCGTTATGATGCATCTAGCGGAGAGTTCATCGGAAAGTCAGAAGTTGAAGCGTATTTTAACCAGGGCATCCACGCTGATCTCGAGATTGATGAAGAGAAGGGGCTTCTCTTTATTCATTCAGGTGAAATCACGGATATTGTCGATCTGAATACTTGGATAGAGGTTGCCGTTGTATGGAACTCTTTGGGTTATTATGCGCCAACAGACAGATTCTTCGCATTCGGACATACATCGACAAAAGACTTCCGTATCGGATATTTCGAGCACTATACAATAGACGATCTTATCCGAAAAGCGGAAGATATCATCAAAGGTGCTGAGCTGACTGACGAGCAGAAATCAAGATACGGAATCAATTAACTGTCAGCCTGCTTATACAGAAGAGGGAAGAGGCTCTTCTTGATGACGTAGATATCATGCTCATCTTCGGCGCGGACGGCTATATAGTCACCGACGTTGCCGAGATAGTATTTCTCTTCGTCCCACTGGGTAAAGATCTTCACACAGTGATCTAATGGCTGGGCATAGATCAGTCCGCCACCATGGCTGATCATGGCCTGAGCGTGGGACATTACATCGGTTTTCTGACCTGTCGAAAGATCCTTGATACTCGGAGAATACTCGAACGTCTTTGAATATGGTCTGCCAAGAGACTTATATCTGGCCAGAAGCTTCTCCTCGTTGATAGGATATACCTCTCCCTCGATGCCAATCATAAGATAGCTGTCCTCTTCGACAGAAACAACAACATCGCCTTCGAGAGTTCGGATCTCGACCTGTGTCTTCGGCGGAAACATGTCTGCAAGACGTACCGTGCCGACTTCCTGGGGAAGCTTCTCGTAAAGAGGCATATTCGCCGTATCCAGAACAGTGTCCTTAGTATAAAGAATGGTAAACATATCGAAGTACTGTTTCATCCGCTCTTTAAGAAGGGCGGAAGGATCTTTGTCCAGTTTCTCCGGACGAAGTGAACCGCCGGCTTTCAGAATGTGACCGCCGCCACCGCCGAGACCGTCTGCCAGAAAAGCAGCGAGTTCATTGGCGTGAACTTCTTTTGTGCAGCTGCGGACGGAGAATTTGACCTCATAAGGGCTTACAAAGTAGGCGAGACATACGTCTACCTTATCTGTCTCTAATGAAAAATCACTGATGACGCCGAGAATGTTCGGATCACAGGGCTCAGCGCGCAGGATCAGGTAGTTATGCTCCTCAAAGAATTCGAATTCAAGGATCGCTTTACCGGTGATCTTTAATTCAGAAAGAGAAATATTGGCATTGCTCATACGTGTGATCAGACTTCTCTGAACGCTAGAAGCCAGAGACTCGATCATATCGCGGTCGAGCGGGTGAGATACCTCGGATAGACGATTTGTATCTGAGTACAGTCCGTAATATAGGGCAGTGGAGAGGTTCTTGTCTTCTGTGACATCAAGGCCTTCTGCACGGATCATGTCCCACACGACGGTTGCGCAACTGCCGATATTGCTTCGGATCGTTGCATATTCCGGAAGCGTGACCGTGAGCTGATGGTGATCGATAATGGCAATGTTTTTTGCTCGGGTCTCGGTAACATTTCTCTGCCCATACTGGCAGTCGACTGTAATAAGAAGCTCTGGTTCTTCCTCAAATCCAGGCTCATAGGAGACAGGTAGAGACAATTCCGACAACATGATTACAAGATTGCTCTTCTGCATCTTGTTGTTTCCGCGGTAGATAAATCGGACATTCTTGCCCATCTTCGTGAAGTACCAGTGTAATGCGGTTCCGCTGGCCAGCGCGTCTGCGTCCGGGTTATCATGACACTGGATGACGATGTCATTGAATTGAAGAAGTTCTGAAAGTCTCATACTCATGCTCCTGTCCTGTCATTCACTATATTTTACCATTCTTATATTGCAATTTGAAATACGAGAAAGTTACAGAAAATCACTATTGACACACCCTGAATCAATCAGTATAATTATTCATGCTTTAAGCGCCATGCGGCGGTGGCGGAATTGGCAGACGCGCACGTTTGAGGGGCGTGTGGGCGACCATACGGGTTCAAGTCCCGTTCGCCGCACCAGGAAGGACTATCTCAGTAATGAGATGGTCCTTTTCTTTATGTCCCGGAGCCTGTCCTGCCCGTGTATCTTGCTGTGACTCAATTGTTTAAGATGTTTTATGAGAGTATAATCGTATAGAAGGTAAATGTCGGGTTCTCCCGAAAGGAGGATGGGTTATGAAACGTAAGATGAAGAGAATTGCTGCTTTGGTGCTTTCTTTCTCGATGATAGTTTCTCTGGGCGCTTGTACAAATAAGGATTCGAAAGTGGAGGAAGAAGACGGAGTTGAGGCTTCGGCTGATCTTTTCCTGGATGCACTTGTAAATCTTAAGGCAAAGAGTATCAAGAAACTGAATAAGGAACTTGGCCTTGGAAAGAACATCCAGGAGGAACTCAATGAGATCGCAGAGAACGAATATGTTCAGGTCGTTATGAAGAAAGCGACCTACACGATCGATCCTGAAAGCATTGAAGAGAATACGAAGAAGAAAAAAGCTTCGTGTGAAGCTACTGTAACACTTCCGGATTATGAAAGAGCACTTGATGACGCGGATGACTTTGAGGATTTTGAAGAACTGATCGATTCTCAGAAGGAGAAGAAATACAAAGAAGTTACGTTAGAACTGGAATTTGATATCGAAGATGACCAGTATGTGATGGATAGTGAAGTTGCAGGGGATGCGATCGAGGATCTCTATGATGATATGATTGAAAGCATCGAGGATTTTGAGTGGTATAATCGCAAAATACCGACTACACCGACCACAACAGCGGAGACAATGACACCTCCTACTACAACAGAGGAGTATGTTCCACCTACGACAGATTATTATGATGGTGTGACTACAGCTATTGAGAGTTATGGAAACGGATCCATCGAGATCAACATGTTCGCGATGAGCCCGGAGGTTCCCGGTATGGTGAAGCGTTTCATGGCCGATAACCCGGACATGGCTTCCAAGTACAGGGTAACAGCTATGGTTTCTGCTAACACAGGCGGAGCTTATGTTACAAAACTGAACGCTGCTTTGACTGCCGGTGGTGATGGCGCTCCGGATATCTACGTGGCGGAGGCTGATTACATTCTGCCTTATACACAGGGCGATCTTTCTTCTCTGGCTGCCCCGTATGCTGATTTTATCGACAATGTTGATGATAAGCTGAAGACTGCCGGAATTGCACAGTACACAATAGATCTTGGTACTAACCCGGATGGAAAGATAGTTGCTCTCTGTTATCAGTGCACAGGTGGTGCGATGATCTACTCTGCTTCCATCGCTAAGGAAGTATTCGGTTCTGATGATCCGGCAGAGGTTAAGAAGGCTGTTGGTGGTGGATCCGGTAACTGGGATACATTCAAGCAGGCTGCTGCTAAGCTGAAGGAAAAGGGCTACGCTGTATGCGCTGACTTCGGTGACCTTTGGAACGTTTGTGAGAAGGCTGCTTCTACACCGTGGGTTGTTGACGGTAAGGTTAACATCGACCCGCAGAGAGATGCTTACATGGATCTCATCAAGGAAGCTTATGATCAGAACTGGACCAACGAGACAGGTAACTGGAACGACGCTTGGTACGCTGCTATGAACGGTGAGTCCAAGGATCCTAAGACAAACGAAACACGTAAGGTATTCGCTTTCTTCGGACCTGCATGGCTGATCAACTACACAATGGGTGATCACTCCGCTAACACAAAGGGTGACTGGCGTGTATGCGAATCTCCGGTAGGCTTCTGGTGGGGCGGTTCTTGGCTCTGCGTAAACAAGAAGGGCATTGAGAACGCTGACAAGAAGGAATTCCTTTCTAAGTTCGTTGAGTGGGTAACACTTGATAGCTCTGACACAGGTCTCCAGTATCTGTGGGCTTCCGGTGCTATGAACGACAACGGCACAAAGGATACAGTTGCTTCCTCTACAGTACTTGCTAAGGTTAAGGGCGACATGGCTCTCCTCGGCGGTCAGGATGCATTCCCGATCTTCATCTCGGCTACAAGCTTCGCTTCTGCTAAGTGCAAGAGCCTCTATGATGATCAGCTCAATGGCGTATTCACAGATAACGCTGCTGACTATGCCCGTGGCAAGATCTCCAAGCAGGATGCGATCAACAACTTCAAGGATGCCTGCGCGGAGAAAGGAATCGAAATCTGATCCTATAGGTGATCTATGTCCGAAAGGAGAATAGAAGATGAAAAAAAGCGTGATATTCGTAAGTGCAGTTGTTTCTGTTGTTATGGCGGCTTCTCTTACCGGATGCGGTTCTTCAAGTGTGAATAAAAAGGAAGTGGCGGAAGAAGCAAACGCCATCATCGAAGAGATAACATCCTTGAATACGAAGAAGATGCAGAAAAGAGATGCGTATGATGAAGATAACTTAGATGTTCTCAAAACCTTCAAAACCTGTAGAGATTTCACTATCGTATGGGATCATGCCGAGATTGAAGTTGATGAGGAGAGTGTGGAGTCAAAGAAAGGTAAGATCACCTGTGCGGCTACTGTCGTAGTCCCTGATTATAATTCTGCGTCAGATGATTTCTGGGACGAGTACAGCACTTCCGATTTTGATGATATCAATGAGTGTTATGATGCTTTTGAAGAATTCGTTAATGAAATCAAATTGAAGAAATATATGTCTATCGATACGACGGTTGAGCTTGAAAAAGACGGTGAAGAGTACATCCTTGTTAATGGAGATGATCTGGTAGAAGATCTCATGGGAGATTATATTGACCAGTACGCAGAAGAAAGGAAGGAAGCTGAGCAACAGCAAAGCAGAATCAAAGAACACAATGATGCCATTAATACGGTAACAGCAGAGATTGATAATATCTTAGGTTGATATGAAGGTAACAGTTCTTTCGGAAAATACAAGTAAAAATGGATTTGAGACCGAGCACGGCCTGAGTCTGTATATCGAGACGCAGAAGCACCGGATCCTATTTGATTTCGGTGCGAGCGATCTCTTTGTCCGTAATGCGGAAAAACTCGGGATCGATCTCGGTCTGGTGGATATTGCTTTTCTGTCGCACGGACATTATGACCATGGCGGCGGACTTCTTGCGTTTCTGGAAAGAAACGGAATCGCGAATGTGTACATGCATGAAGCGGTGTTCGAACCGCATTATAACGGCAATAATGCATATATCGGGCTGGATCCGACGCTCGACGGGCATCCGAGATATATCAAGGTGCGCGGGGATATAGTGATTGATGATGAATTATCGTTTGTGGGGCTCGACAGACTGAAGAGAGCCGTTGATTCGCACGGGCAGAAGGTAAAGTGTGGCCAGTATATGGAGAAAGAGCGGTATGTGCATGAGATGTATCTGAAGATCCATGAGGGTTACAAGGACTATCTTATCAGCGGATGCACACATAAGGGGATCATCAATCTCGTGTATGCTTTCCGGTTCCAGGCTTTTGTCGGCGGACTTCACACGATGAAGTACGATGAGATCTGGGATGAGGAGATCCTGGACGATATTGCGAAAGCGGTCCGCAATTCCTATGCGGACTATTATACCTGCCACTGTACCGGTAAAGAACAGTTCCTGTTTATCAAAAAAGAAGTTGGGGAGAAGATGAAAGAGATCTCCTGTGGCGAAACTGTATATATAGAATAAGAAATCAAATAAAAACTCTTGCATCTTTTCTTTTCTCTGATATCATGGGAATGTAGTTTTTATGCCCCTTTTCGGGGACGAAAGTAAAAGTAGGGCTGTCATTTCTTATCGGCAGCAGAAGGATGGTAGATTATGGATTCTCTTGATCTCTTGTACGGGATAGTCATTGTCGTGTTCTTCGCAATGATTATCGGGGTAGGCCTGTACTCAAGAAAAAACACCAAAGATGTTTCTTCTTTTGTACTCGGCGGTAGAAAAGTAGGCCCGTGGCTCACGGCGTTCTCCTTTGGCGCAACGTATTTTTCCGCAGTTATCTTTATCGGTTATGCAGGTAAGTTCGGATGGGACTTCGGTGTTTCGGCACTGTGGATCGGTCTGGGCAATGCTTTCATCGGTTCTCTTGCAGCCTGGGTCATCCTCGGTAAGAGATGCCGCATCATGACCAAGACATTAAATACGAACACGATGCCGGACTTCTTCGGCAAACGTTATAACTCGAAGGCTCTCCGTATTGCAGCGGCGCTGATCATCTTTGTATTCATGATCCCGTACTCCGCATCGGTATTTAACGGCCTTTCCTATCTCTTTACATCTGCACTTCGTCTTGACCGTATCAGCAACGGTTATGAGATCTGCATTATTGTAATGAGTGTTCTCGCTGCTACATACGTAATCCTCGGCGGTTACATGTCTACAGCAATCAACGACTTTATCCAGGGTATGATCATGATTGTCGGTATTGTGATGACGATCGTCTGCGTACTGAACTATCACGGCGGTCTGATGTCCTCCATGACAGAACTCTCCAAGGTACCGGCTGCAAACGGTTCTTCCTTCCAGGGTGTTTATTCTTCGCTTTTCGGACCTGAGCCTCTGAACCTCTTAGGTGTTGTTATTCTGACATCTCTCGGTACATGGGGTCTTCCGCAGATGGTTCAGAAGTTCTATTCCATCAAGGACGATAAGTCCGTTCATACAGCTACGATCGTATCTACGATCTTCGCAGTTATCATTGCAGGCGGTTCCTACTTCATGGGTGGTTTCGCACGTATCTTTATTACAGATAGCAACATTGACAGCATCAAGACATCTTCCGGCGCACTGAATATGGATAAGATCATGCCGATCATCCTTGATCAGGCGATCCCGACACTTCTGATCGCGATCCTTGTCGTTCTTGTACTGTCGGCTTCTATGTCCACTCTGACATCGCTGGTTCTGACATCCAGCTCTACGATCACACTGGACGTTCTTGCTGATAATGTCATCAAGAACATGACAGAGAAGAAGAAGGTCAGCATTATCCGTCTGCTCCTTGCTTTCTTCGTACTGGTATCTATGGCTCTTGCTATCTACTCTTACCGCTCCAATGATGTATACATCACCAAGCTGATGTCGATCTCCTGGGGTGCGATGGCCGGTTCCTTCCTTGCTCCGTTCCTCTACGGTCTCTTCTGGAAGGGCGTTACCAAGGCAGCTGTATGGGCTTCCTTCATCAGCGGCGTAGGCATCACGGTCTCCCATCTGATTCTGAGCAACGGCGCACTGTTCGGCCACAACTTCAAGTTCCCGACAGGCCTGCCGATCAACCTCGCATCTCCGATCAATGCAGGTGCTTTTGCCATGCTGTTCGGCCTGATCGTTGTTCCGGTCGTATCCTGGATCTCTCCGAAACTGGACAAGAAGGTTATCGATGAGGCTTTCAAGGATATGCCGAAGGATATCCCGGCGAGAATTGATGATATTATAGAGTAAAACATGATACAATAGACGGGTGCTAATTCTAGTGAACACTAACTGAATATAAGTGAGGTAAGAAGAAGTGAAACAGATCATGTTAGGTAATGAAGCTGTTGCACGTGGCGCTTACGAGGCAGGAGTGAAGGTCGTTTCCTCCTATCCGGGCACCCCGAGCACAGAGATCACTGAGACGATCGCCACCTACGACCGCATCTACTGCGAGTGGGCGACGAATGAGAAGGTCGCATCCGAGGTTGCAATCGGTGCTTCCATCCGCGGCGCACGTGCGATGACATGCATGAAGCATGTTGGTATGAACGTAGCAGCCGACCCGATGTTTACTGCGGCATATGAAGGCGTAAACGGCGGTCTGGTATTCGTCGTAGCGGATGACCCGGGCATGCACAGTTCCCAGGATGAGCAGGACAGCAGAAACTACGGACGTGCTGCCAAGCTGATGATCCTCGAGCCTTCCGACAGCCAGGAGTGCAAGGATTTCGCAAAGAAGGCTTTCGAGCTCTCCGAGCGCTTCGATACACCGGTCATCCTCAGAATGCACACTCGTGTATCTCACTCTCGTTCTATTGTTGAGCTTTCTGATCCGGAAGACATTGTCGTCAAGCCGTATGAGAAGAATGTAAATAAGTATGTCATGATGCCGGCCATGGCCATCAAGCGTCATGTCGTTGTTGAGCAGAGAACACTCGATATTGCCAAGGCTTCCAACGAGGAGTTCCTCGGTATGGGCATTCACAAGATCGAGATGAATGATACCAAGCTCGGTATCATCACAGCAGGCGCTTCCTACCAGTATGTTAAGGAAGGTATTCCTACAGCTTCCGTTCTGAAACTCGGCTGCGTATGGCCGCTTCCGATGGATCTGATCCGCGATTTCGCTTCTAAGGTAGAACGCCTGGTTGTTGTCGAAGAACTCGATCCGTTCATGGAGACAGAGATCAAGGCTGCCGGTATCGCATGTGAAGGTAAAGACCTCTTTACTCTGCAGGGTGAATACAATGCAAGAATGATCCGTTCCGCTCTTTCTTCGGAAGCTCTTCCGGAAAAAGCACTGGACCTCGACAAGCTTCCGAAGGCTCCGGGCCGTCCGCCGCTTCTCTGTGCAGGATGTCCGCATAAGGGCATGTTCCTGGCTCTTAACAGAGCGAAGGTTCAGGTCATGGGCGATATCGGATGTTATACTCTCGGCACACTTCCGCCGACAGCTGCTATGGACGTTTCCGTCTGCATGGGTGCTTCGGTAGGTATGGCTCACGGTTTTGACAAGGCTTCTGATGGCGAAGACAGCAAGAAGACAGTCGCTGTTATCGGTGACTCCACATTCCTGCATTCCGGTATCACAAACCTGATTAATGCGGTATATAACCAGAGTGCGATCACAGTACTGATCCTTGATAACTCCATCACGGGTATGACCGGTCACCAGCAGAATCCTGCATCCGGTAAGAATATCCGCCTGCAGCCGGCTCCGGCCATTGACCTTGAGACTCTCTGCAGAAGTGTTGGTGTTACATCCGTAAGAACCGTTGATCCGGTGGATACTTATGAAGTTGAGAAGATCGTTAAGGAAGAGATTGCCAAGGATTGCGTTTCCGTTATCATCGTTCGCCGTCCGTGCGCTCTGATTCCGACAGGTAAGAAGCCGAAGGGTGTGTCCATCGTACTCGATGACGAGGCCTGCAAGAAGTGCGGCGCCTGCTCCCGTATCATGTGCCCGGCACTTGTAGCCGGACCTGACAAGAAGCCGGTCATCGATCCGGAAGCCTGCAATGCATGCGGTCTTTGCATCAATATGTGCAAGTTCAACGCGCTGAGCAAGAAGGAGGAGGCATAATATGGCAAAGGATATTTCAATCGTACTCGCCGGTGTCGGCGGACAGGGAACTCTTATTGCCGGTAAGCTTCTCGGCATTCTTGCCATGAAGCAGGGCCTGGATATCAAAGTATCCGAGGTTCATGGCATGAGCCAGCGCGGCGGTTCCGTTATCACATATGTAAGAATGGGTGAGAAGGTCTATTCTCCTATCATCGAAGAAGGTATGGCGGATTATGTCCTTGCTTTCGAAGAAGTTGAGGCTGTCCGCTGGGCAAACCTCCTGAAGAAGGATGGTGTTCTTCTCGTAAACTCCCAGAAAATCAAGAGCCTTCCGGTACTTCTCGGTAACGCCGAGTATCCGGAGAATATTAAGGAATCTCTGGATGCATCTGCTTCCGGAAGCACAAAGATCGTTGAATTTGATGCGCTTTCTGCAGCTCTTTCCTGTGGCAGCAGTAAGGCAGTTAATATGGTTATGGTCGGTGCGCTTTCGGCTGGCATGGATTTCCCGAAGGAGATGTGGGAAGAAGCGATCAATGAAGCATTTGCATCGAAGGCAAAGCTGATCCCCATGAACATCGAAGCTTTTAATAAGGGCAGAGATTTCGTTTCGTAAAAGCACTTTGTTGCGATATAATAAAATAAAGAACATCTAAGGAGGGTATCCCGTATGTTAGTAAAGCAGATCAATGTCTTTCTTGAGAACTCCTTCGGTCGTCTCGCAGAGGTGACAAAGGTACTAGGTCATGCCAATATCGATATTCGTGCACTTTTTGTTGCCGATTCGACTGATTACGGAATCCTCCGTATGATCCTGGATAAGCCGGAAGAGGCCGTCATGGTCCTCACCGAATCCGGATTTACCGTAAGCATGACGCCTGTACTGGCGATCGCGATCCCGGATAAAGCCGGCACACTTGATGCGGCGCTGACGACATTCTCTGAGACCGGCGAATCGATGGAATATATCTACGGCTTCGTCGGAAGAAAGTCGGATGATGCGGTCATGGTGATCCGTGTGCAGAACTTCGATCCTGTGATCAAGAAGTTTGAGGAAGCCGGAATCAGGATCTTAAAACCTGAGGAGGTATACGGTATCTGATGAACCAGGATCCATTCAAAACAATGTATGGAATCAGTGATACGGTGGTCGGCATGGCGCAAGAAGCGATGACCACCGTTTCTTCTGTATTCGAGCGAATTGACAAAATCAAAGAGTATAACCAGCTTCGTGTGCTTCAGGCTTTCAGAAATGCGCGTTTTGCCGAGGCGCATCTCGGTGCGACAACCGGTTATGGTTATGATGACATGGGCAGAGAGAAGATCGAAGAGATGTATGCGGAGATCTTCGGTGCTGAAGCAGCTTATGTGCGTATTCAGGTAACATGCGGAACTCAGATCCTCGTGGCCTGCCTCTTCGGAATTCTAAAGCCGGGCGAGGAGATGCTCGCTGCCAGCGGAAGACCTTATGACACCTTGGCATCGGCACTTGGTGTTGAGAAGAAGGACGATACTTTTACAGGATCTCTTCTCGACTATGGTATGAAGTATAACGAAGTCCAGCTGAAAGAAGACGGATCGCCGGATCTTGATGCCATTAAGGCGGCAATCAAACCAGAGACAAAGGTCGTTTTCCTTCAGAAGTCGAAGGGCTACACCTCGCGCAGATGCCTCCGCGCGGAGGATATCAAGGCGGTCGTTGATCTGGTCAAGGGTATCCGTGAAGACATCATCGTATTCGTAGACAACTGCTACGGTGAGTTTGTCGAGACACAGGAGCCATGCGCTCTGGGCGCGGATCTCTGTGCCGGCTCTCTTATTAAGAATGCAGGTGGCGGTATCTGTCCGTCCGGTGCTTATGTTGCCGGTCGTAAAGATCTTGTGGAACGCGTTGCGGAACGTGTTACCGCACCGGGTCTCGGCAGTCATGTCGGTCCCAGCCTCGGATTTAACCGTCAGATCGCTCAGGGACTTTTTATGGCGCCGCATGTGGTAGCTGAAGCCCTGAAGGGTGCTGTATTTGCCGCTAAACTTCTGGAGATGGCGGGATGCCGCTGCGAGCCCTCATTTGACGAGCTTCGCGGTGATATTGTGCAAAGTGTGGCTTTCCCAGATGAAAAACAAATGGTAAACTTTTGTAAGAATGTACAGAACTGTTCGCCGGTCGACTCTTTCGTATCTCCGGAACCGTGGGATATGCCGGGTTACGATGCGCAGGTAGTAATGGCAGCGGGTGCTTTTGTACAGGGCGCATCTATCGAGTTTTCGGCAGATGGTCCGATCAAGCCGCCGTATCTCGTTTATATGCAGGGCGGCCTGGTATTTGAACAGGTAAAACTGGCGGTCATGATGGCCGTTACGGGTATGATGGAGAATAAGAACTGATTTATGGCGAAGGGGAAGAAGCCTAATAACGGCAAACGCCCGAATAATGTAAACAGACAGGTGAACCGTCCGGCCAACCGTCCGACGGAGCGCCCTGTTAACCGCGCTTCCGGTCGTCCTTCCCAGACTTCGGGAAATCGCCCGGCCAACCGCCCGGTGAACCGTTCTTCGGGAAATCCCGCATCCGCTTCTTCAAGACCCAGACAGGCGGCGAATAAGACTTCCGCAACTCCGATCCGTAAGAAGAGTATCTTCGGCTTCCTTAAAAAAAATCCGAATACAAATCAGAAAAACGTGCAGAGACCGACGGGGCAGGCGAACCGCCAGAACCCGGTCAATACATCTTCTTCTGTGAAGAATCCATCTGCAGCAAGTGGTATTTCCAACAGAGCTGTGGATGCTATGGACCCGAAGTACAGCCGCCCGCTGTTCGGTGATGAGCAGATCACTCCTGTAGCGCAGGAGAAAGAGCAGGAGAAGGCGGCTCCGAAGAAACTGTCCTGGTGGCAGGTCCGTAAGGTTCATAAGAAGAATAAGCTGATTCAGAAAAATAAACTCAAAGAGGCTGAGGAGGCAGCGAAGAAGGAACAGGAAGTACCGGAGTCCTTCGAGGAGATGCGTCCGGAGTCTGTTGAGGAACGTAGAAAGCACATGGCAAAAATGCGCAAAAGAGATTCTCTTCGCGCTGCTTTTAACGGATTCCTTTGCGTGCTGATCCTGATCGGCATGATGATTATTGCTGTCCTGTATCTGATGGATTACGTGGCGGCAAAGCCTCAGTACGCTTTTGCTACACAGGGTTCGATCGAGCATACGATCGGCGCGACAGCTCTTGTTGTCCGTAATGAGACCATTATGACCTCCTCATATTCCGGCGAACTGATGACGCAGTCGACGGAAGGGAGCCGTGTAGCGAAGAATCAGCCTCTGGCCCGTGTTATTCCGGAAGGAATGGAGTCGACGCTTGCCGATCTTCAGAATGTTGAACGGCAGATCGTCGATCAGGAAAGACAGCTGATCAGCAAGGGTAAAGGTGTCGCGGCAAAGACAGTATTCAGTGATGCGAATGAAGAGATCCGTCCGATCATTACGATGATCCGTCAGGATGCGATCCTGAATAATCTCAGCAATATGACAAGTTATTCTTCGTCGATCCGTGTTCTTATGGATAAGCGTGATACAAAGCTTAAAGATATCGATTTTGAAGATGAGCAGCTTACCACGCTTCGTGCCAGTGAAACGGCGCTTCGTGCACAGCTTGAGAACCGCGCCGCTCTGATTGAGGCATCTGAACCCGGTATCGTATCGTATAAACTGGACGGTCATGAGACAGATATTACAAAAGAACTTCTTCTGGATATGGTCGATACCAAGTGTGATGAACTGATCTCCGGCAGCAGTAGTATTATTACGAGCGATCTTCAGATCAAGCAGAATGAACCTGTTCTCCGAATCGTTCAGAACGATGTCCAGTATTTTGCCTGCCATCTGAAAGATGCACCGATGGAAGAGTTCCAGCTTCAGTCGAACCACGTGATCCGAATTCCGTCGGAGGGTATATCGATCCCTGACTGTAAGGTCATCCGCTGTTCGGTAACTAGAGACGGACTTCTGGTTGTATTTGAGACGAATAATTCTGTCGAACGTCTTCTTGACCGCCGTACTGTGAATATCGAGATCGTTCAGACTAAGACAACAGGTATTCGCGTTCCTGTATCCTCACTGGCTAATGCCGACTATGACAGAGGTATTGCGACGATCTATGTCAATGAGAGCGGATACGCCAGAGGATGTACTGTCCAGATCAAGGACTACGATAGAGAATATGCGATCATCGCTCCGCTCGAGAAGGCGGATGTCCCGAGTATCAGTACGATCGTAATTACTAACCCTTCTACCGTCAAAGAAGGAGATAAGGTGGAAAAGTAACCATGCATATGTTCAGTCCGGAAGAGATGCAGGAGAATATCCTTAAAGTTAAGGAGAGCATAAGGGAAGCGGCATCCGAAGCGAACCGTGATCCTTCGGAGATCACGCTTATCGGAGTGTCCAAGTTTTTTCCTGCGGAATATGCGGCACAGGCATTCTCTCTCGGTTTGAAAGATCTTGGTGAGAACCGTCCGGAAGAGATGCATGAGAAGAAGGAGATCCTGGATCAGCAGGGGATCCATCCTAACTGGCATCTGATCGGTACGATACAAAGCCGTAAAGTACGTTTGATTGCCGGAGATCCTTATCTTATCCATTCGGTAGATACACTCTCTCTTGCTAAAGAAATCTCCAAGAGATATGCGGCAAAGGATATTACAGCGAAAACCCTTCTGGAAGTTAATGTTTCCGGTGAAGAGAGCAAGCACGGATTTACATCTGATGAAGTAAAAGAGCAGTTTGAGGAGATTCTGAATCTTCCTAATATGAAAGTCTGCGGACTTATGACGATGGCGCCGATCCAGAGCAGAGAAGGAGAAGCCAGAGAAGTATTCGAAAAAACAAGAGTTCTTTTCGATCATCTGAAAGCTAACTGTGCGGATCCCGAAGACTGGAAATATATGTCTATGGGAATGAGTCAGGATTATCGTGATGCAATCGTATGCGGAGCGACACACATCCGTATTGGAACTGCAATTTTCGGTAAAAGAGATTATCCTGATCCGGTGTGATCTTTTGCACAAGTATTACATAAAAATATTCTAATATTACATTAAAATTGCACGGTAAAGTGTCAAAGTTACATGTTATTTACCGTTGTTCCGATTCTATTGAAAGCAAAAGTTAGTAGACCTATACTAGCCTCATAGTGAAATTCGCAAGTGCTTCAAAGCACTGTAGCAGTTAATTTTGGAGGTAGTTATGGCAGGTTTTTGGAATAGTCTCGTGAACAAGATCGCAGGCGTGGACAACAGTGATTATTACGAAGGTGACGACGGAATTTATGAAGATGAGTACGAGGAAGAAAACCTCAATGATCTTCATGTAGAAGAGAGCGATTACACAAATCTTGAGCCGCTCCCGATTCCGGAGATGAGCACAAACCGTATCGTACCGATCAAGAACGTTCAGGCAACAGATACTCAGGTTGTAATCCTTCAGCCAGACAGCATCCGTTCTTCTCAGCAGGTTTGTGATCACATCCGTGCTGGTCACACAGTAATCTGCAACATTGAGAATGTAGATCGTTCCGTAGCCCAGCGCGTAATCGATTATATTTCCGGTGCAGCTTATTCTATCGACGG
>CAMYWO010000047.1:0-17866 GCA_947302815.1 uncultured Clostridia bacterium
AACCGTGAGCAGCACATCACGATCACCGCTTCTTCCAACATGAGTGAGGAAGATATCAACAAGGCGATCAAGGAAGCAGAGATGCACGCTGCTGAGGATAAGGCCCGTAAGGAAGAAGTCGAAGTTAAGAACAAGGCAGAGTCCTGTGTTTACCAGACAGAGAAGACCATGAAGGATCTCGATGATAAGATGGATCCTGCTGACAAGGCTTCCATCCAGGAGCCTCTCGACAGACTTAAGAAGGCGATCGAAGCAAACAATACTGAAGACATGAAGACCGAGACAGATAACGTTACTAACGCTTTCTCCAAGGTCGCTGAGAAGATCTACGCTCAGGTTCAGCCTGAGGGCGCACAGGGCCAGCCGAATCCGCAGGATTTCACAGGCTTTAACCCGGGCGCTGGTGCTGCTCCGGATGCAGGCGCCGAAGGATCTGACGGATTCAAGAGTGCCGGCGGAGATTTCTGATTCCCGGCGCATCAGAACTAACAGATAAGAGGCAGGGCTGTGCACGATTTTTCGCGCACAGCCTTATGCCGATAAAGGAGGAACAAGGCTTTGGCTGAACAAAAGCGAGATTATTATGAGGTCCTTGGCGTAGACAAGAACGTTTCTGAGGACGAACTCAAAAAGGCATACCGTAAGATGGCCAAGCAGTATCACCCGGACCTGCATCCGGGCGATAAGGAAGCAGAAGCGAAGTTCAAGGAATGTAACGAAGCTTACGCGGTCCTGTCTGATTCCGAAAAGAGAAGAAACTACGATCAGTTCGGCCATGCCGGCGTCGATGGACAGGGATTTTCCGGATTCAGCGGTTCTGCTGTCGATCTGGGAGATATCTTCGGATCGTTCTTCGGCGGTGCTTTTGGCGGCGGCGGAAGAAGAAACAACGGACCGGTACGTGGTGCCGATCTTAAGTACAATATGTCGCTGGACTTCATGGAAGCAGCGTTCGGCGTAGACCGTACGATCACGATCAACAAAGAGGATACATGTTCTGTATGTAAGGGATCCGGCGCGGCGGAAGGCACCAAGCCTGAGACCTGCCCGACCTGTAAGGGAAGCGGAAGGATCCAGCAGCAGACACAGACACTCTTTGGTATGACAATGGTGACTCGTGACTGTCCGGCATGTAACGGACGTGGTACGGTCATTAAGAACCCGTGTCCGAACTGCCGTGGCCGTGGTCGTGCGGTTATTAAGAAGGATCTTAAGATCCATGTTCCGGCAGGTGTCGATACGGGCGATATGCTCCCGATCTCCGGTGAGGGTGAGCCGGGTCTCCGCGGCGGTCCATACGGAACACTTTACATCCAGTTCCGTGTTAAACCGCATCCGATCATCCAGAGACAGGGAAACAACACATTCTGCGAAGTGCCGATCACGTTCTCACAGGCAGCGCTTGGTGCAGACGTTCAGGTCGTTACGATCGATGGTGAGCAGACTGTTCATGTTAAGGAGGGAACCCAGCCGGGTGATTCCCTGACACTGAAGCAGAAGGGTATCCCGTATAAAAACAGATCCGGCATGCGCGGCGATCACACAGTAAGATTCTCTGTCGAGGTTCCGACAAAGCTTACAGAAGATCAGAAAGCCAAATTGCGTGCCTTCGATAACACACTCACGGAGAAGAACTACCAGAAACGCGGTTCCTTCTTTGAGAGAGTGAAGGGGATGTTCAAGTAAGAACCATATGATCTTGAAAACAAAAGAAGCTGTCCCGGAAAGGACAGCTTCTTTTTCTTTACAGAAAAACGTGAATACAGTCCTTCAGGAGTCATACTTCAGGATCTCGGAGTCTCCGACATCGACATTAAGTGAACTGTTATCTGCAATGAGTTCGATACTCTTTTCAGAACCGATCCAGTCATAAAGCATCCTTGCCGGGCTGTCAGAAGGTTCATCGGCGCGGATCGCGACGTAGGCGGTCGTGATATAAGGATACGAATGATCTTTGAACGTCTCTGTCTTCGGGACGACACCATCGATCGCCACAAGATCGATATATCCGTTCTCAAATGCCCAGTCTAGATAGGAGATGATGTTATAGCCGATGGCGTACTTGTCATAAGAAACGGCATCGGTAATGCTCTCCATATCGTCTTCGAAATAGAAGTGATCCATCATGGAAGAGAAGTCCGGAGCATCTCCGTCCGGCCACAGGAATTCTTCAAAGAGACGCTGGCTTCCGGACTGGTCATCACGGAAATAAGGATGGATCTCCGCGTCCGGACCGCCGACCTGTTTCCAGTTCGTGATCTTGCACTCATAGATGCCGCGGATCTGCTCCTGCGTGAGGCTCTTTACGGGGCAGTCAGGAGCGACGATAAAACCGAGGCCGTCATAACCGTATGGTTTCATCTCGATGTTGACTTTTACTTCACGGAAGTGTTTCTCTTCCTCTTCGGTAGGTGCGACGAGGAAGACAAGATCGGCAACTTTATCGGCAAGGTTGATCCAGGCTCCATGTGTCTTCGAACACATCGGAGCACGGGACTGGTCATTGCCCATGAAGTATTCGTATACGGCTGCAGTGATCGGTTTTCTTGCCGTGGAACTGTCGATGATCGGGAACATTTCCGGATAGAGCTTAAAATACGACTGAATCTCATCCAGCGGTTCAGTGGATTCAGTGGTAGACTCTGTCGTGGTGGTGTCCTCCGTCGTTTCCGTAGTAGTCTCAGTTGTGGATTCCGTCGTTGCGGAGGTCGTCGTTTCTTCGGTCGTCAGTTTGGCTTTGCCTTCTTTATCGTTCGACTTGCAGGCAGAGAAAACAAATGCGGCCGATATGATCAAGGCGACGATCTTACATGATCTTCTGGAGCGTAGAAATCTCCCTGAAAGTGCTTTTGCATTAAACATAACCCAATACCTCTTTTACCCTGTTTCCGGTCAGTGCCCGGCTGACCCTATAACTGCATTGTAGCATGCAAAAAGAAGAAAGAATATACGTAAAATAAAAGCCCCGATGGCGAGATCGGAGCTTTTATCTACAACAGGGAGGCTGTATTGCTTAATCCTGCTTCATTTCATAATACCTGGTGGTGAAGACGCCGTTGAAGAAGTTCTCCACATAAGTAGGAGTGATCTCCCACTTTCTCTGTGTTCTGGAGATCTCCGTGGTGTAATCCTCGAGGAGATAAACGGTGTAGTCCATCTCGATGCCTCTGTAGTTGACGAGCGGTACAGCTTCAACAGTCTCGATGGAAACCTTGGAACCTTCCTTCTTAATTCTTACCTTTGCCAGAGCCTCAACATACGTCTCGTTCCACGGCATGTTGGATACGAAGTTGCCGAGAGAGTAGAAGCATGGAACTTCTTTACCGTCTGCAGTGGTGAGGATCTCGAGCGGCTGGATAACATGCGGGTGGGTACCGATGATGAGATCGGCGCCGGCATCTGCGATCTGCTGAGCAAGGTCCTTCTGATACCAGGAAGGAGTTGTCTGATACTCTTCGCCCCAGTGCGGGAATACGATGACGATATCGGCAACTTCTCTGGCCTTTGCGATATCGGACTTGATCAGGTCCATATCGATCAGCTTGACCATGTACTTGCTGTCAGCAGGAAGAGTGAAACCGTTAAGGTTCTGTGTGTAGTTGAGGTAAGCAACCTTTACGCCCTTGTACTCGCCGACAACGATGTGATCGTAATCTTCCTGGGAGTCGTACATACCGGTGAGAAGAACATTATTCTGGCTGTTCCAGAACTCGATATCTTCCATTGCGATGTCGCGGCCCTTATCCCAGCTGTGGTTGGTGGCGTGGGTGATAACATTGAATCCTGCTTTTACAACCGCTTCGCCGCACTCGATCGGTGCACCGAATACAGGGAAGTTGGTCCACTGCGAACGGTCGGAAGTAAGAACGACTTCCTGGTTAATGATGCGGATGTCTGCTTCGTTGATGTAATCCTTGATGTTTGCATAGATGCCGTCGTAGTTATAGGTGCCGTCTTCCTGAAGACCGGAATTTGTGATCATCAGGTGATAGAGGTTATCGCCGACAGCAACCAGATCGATATACTCGGTTTCGCCCGTGATGCCGTATTCCTTGCAGAGCTCGGAATATTTCTCATCGCTGGCGAAGGGCGCGAGGACGTGCTGTCTTTTAGCTCCGGCTGTCAGCTGACGGGTCCAGAATTCTTTAGCGTCGGAGTCCTTGCCGGATCCGATACCGACGAGGTCGTAGGAATTGTAAGCGGGAGTCTGCATGACAGGCATCTTGATCTCTTCAGCAGCGAGATCTACAGGAGCGGTATTCTCTAAATATGCCTGGTCTTTCTCTACAGGAGAAGCACCGTAGTCAGAAATAACTACGTTCTGGTCCGCCGAATGGACGGGCTGGGTCATCTGTTTGCTGCTCCACTTGGAATGTGCGAGGAGAATGGTGGGGAAAGCAAGCAAAACCGCTACAACGGCAACGACTTTAGCTACTTCACTACCCCTTGATTTTGGTCTTCTGTTCTTCAAGATCACAAGCCCCTCTTTACCTTCATAATAAAATTCTATAAATAACTTTTAATATTTGCAACAGTTTTTCGCACGATGTAAAATAAATGCAAAAAAAGATTTGTGAGCGTGAATGTTTTTATGAAATGGGTGGAGATCGAGATCATTACAACCGAAGATGCATCAGATGCAATCTGCGAAATGCTTTCCCAGTTGGGAGCCGACGGAATCGCCGTATGTGACCCTCTGGAGATCAAAAGGATCATTGACGATCCGGACTCGCTGGCATATGCCGATGACGGATTTGTCGATTCACTGGGATCGGATGTTAAGATCCACGCATACTTTGCCGAGTTCGATGACGGGATCCGCCTGGGCGCCAAAGAAGAGGAATACGAGAATCCCGAGGGTGTCGGCACGATCTACGGAAACATCGCTACAGGCTCCAAAACACTGGAAGAAACAATTGCTTTGCTGGAAGAACGACTCTCCGCAATCGGGGAATTCCTTCCGGTCGGTGACGGCAAAGTCTCTTACAAATATGTCAAAGACGAAGACTGGGAAAACGAGTGGAAGAAAGATTACCATGCTTTCTCCGTATCTCCCCGCGTGACGATCGCTCCTTCCTGGGAAAGAGAATCCGTGAGTGAAAGCGGAGACCGGAAAGTGGTCTATCTCGACCCGGGTTCTGCGTTCGGAACAGGAACACATGAAACTACATCTATGTGTGCAGAATTCATCGATGAGTATCTATCTGCCGATGATACGGTCCTTGATGTCGGCTGCGGTTCGGGCATTCTGGCCATTATCTGCAGTAAGCTCGGGGCAAAGGATGTCGAAGCATGCGACATCGACAGACTGGCGGTAGATGTGGCGGTCGAAAACTGCAAAGAAAACGGCGTAGAAGTGGACTGTTATACCGGTGAACTTAAGGACGCGAAGAAAGAGGGATATAGCCTCATTATCGCCAACATCGTTGCCGAGATCATCGCGGGGATCGCACCGCTCGTTCCGGGAAAGCTTCTTCCCGGCGGAAGATTTATCACAAGCGGCATCATCGACCATAAGAAAGAGATCGCTCTTTCGGCCTGCGAAGCCGCAGGTCTTAAGCTGATCGAAGAAAAGCAGAAGGGCGACTGGCACGCATATTATTTTGTGAAGCAATAATCCCTAAAATGCGTTAAACTAGAAGAAGCAATTCGTTGCTGAAATAAAGCAAAGGATTCTTTGGAGAGGGACTATGGCGTATAAGATTCTCATCATTGACGATGACAAGGATATCCTTGTGATCATCTCGGATATGCTCTCGGGCTACGGGTATGAAGTCACGACGGCGGAATCCGCGGAGGAGGCGTTCGGCCTTCTGTCTTCCAATTCCTACCATCTCCTGCTTCTGGATATCAATCTTCCGGACAGTGACGGATTCGAAATATGTAAGCAGCTCCGTGAAGTCTCGACAGTCCCGGTGATCTTTGCCAGTGCCAGGACTTCGGAGAGCGACCGCATCTCGGGCTATGAGATCGGCGGGGACGACTATCTTCCGAAGCCTTATTCCATGAAAGAACTCCTCGTCCATGTGCAGGCACTGCTTCGCAGGACCTATGGTTTTTCAACAGAAGAGAAGATCGTGAGTTTCGGGGATATTTCCGTAAACATTACGGCGAGATCAGTCACGAAGAAGGGAGAGCCGGTATCGCTTTCTCTTCGGGAATTTGACCTTCTGGCATTCCTCTGTGAGCACAAGAACGAAGCGATGCCGAAAGAAAAGATCCTAACGTCCGTCTGGGGTGCTTTTATGACATCGGAAGCATCGACTCTGACGGTACATATCCGCTGGCTCAGAGAAAAGCTTGAAGAGGACCCGGCGGATCCGAAGTTCATCAAGACCGTCTATAAAGTAGGCTATATGCTGGAGGTGCCGGAGAATGCGTAAACGTGTGCTCGGCATCTTTGCCGTTTTAATGCTTCTGGTCATTGTGGTTACCGTGATGCTCTATCTCGATTCGGGGAAAAGAGGAGATGAATCGGCAAGCGAAAACCTTGTTAGCATCAATGAGATCGATAAGCTTGTCCAGGAGGAGAACACGGAAAAAGCTTCCGAAAAACTCTCCGAACTGTCCGAAAATCTCAGGAAATGCAATAACGGAACGGGAAGAGATACCCGGATCCTGATCGTCGGAGGGGTTGCCTGCGTATTTCTCGTGAGTGCCGGAATCTTCGTGTTTGTAACAGTGTTACACCCGCTTAAGAAGATCTCGAAGTACACAAGTGAGATCGCCAAAGGCAACACAGACATCCCGCTGACCTATGACCGGGGCTCGGAGGTCGGAGAATTCTCATGGGCGTTCGACAGTATGAGAAAAGAACTGAATAAAGCACGTGCTTCGGAAAAAGAAGCGATCGAGAATAATAAGACGGTCATCGCGACTCTGTCTCATGATATCAAGACACCGATCACATCGATCCGCGCATATGCGGAAGGACTTGAGGCGAACATGGACAGCACGCCGGAAAAGCGCGCCCAGTACCTGAGTGTCATCATGAAAAAAAGCGATGAAGTAAGTAAAGTAACCGATGACCTTCTGCTTCACTCCCTGTCGGATATGAACCGGCTGAAAGTAGAAAAGAAAGAGATCGAGATCAGTGCTTTTACCGAGGGCGCGGTCAAAGACCTGGATCCGGACGGAAAAGAGATCACGTACGATTCCTGTGGTATCGAGGGAAACGTCAGCGCAGACCCGGGAAGACTTCTGCAGTGTGTCGAAAACCTTGTCACGAATGCCAGAAAATACGCGCCGGGACCGATCTCCGTAAGGCTGGAAAGAAAAGATCCATATGTATCTATATGTATAAAAGACAGTGGAAAAGGCATTCCGGACGAGGACATGCCGTTCATCTTCGATAAGTTTTACAGAGGACATAACAAAGGATCGCAGCAGGGATCCGGACTCGGACTTTATATTGTTAAGTATCTTATGACACAGATGGATGGAGATATTACACTTCAGAACACATCTGAAGGTCTGCTGGCGAAGCTGATGCTCCCGATGGAGAAAAAAGATTGATCATGGAGAAAGGTTAAGGACTTCTTAATATGTTTTCGCGGATACTCTAAGTACAACGATACGAATGAAAGCATTTAAGAAGGAAAAAGGAGACGAAAACACATGAGTCAGAACATTCTTACCGCACATGATCTCTGCAAGAGCTTCGCACATAACGGCGGGCAGGTGCATGTACTGCAGCATGTCGACCTGGAGATAAGAGAAAAAGATTTTACCGTAGTTATGGGTGCATCGGGTTCCGGTAAGTCCACACTGCTTTACGCACTGTCTGGGATGGATAAGGCCACCTCGGGACAAGTGCTTTTCGATGGGAATGATCTCGTAAAGATGAAGGAGAAGGATCTTGCGAAATTAAGATCGCATGATTTCGGTTTTATCTTCCAGCAGATGCACCTGATCTCGAATCTGAATCTTCTGGAAAATGTCGCGGTGCCGGGATATCTCAATAACGGAAAGAGCGCTTCCGAGGTAAAAACACGCGCCGAGAAACTTCTCGAGCAGATGGGCATCTCCGATGTGAAGACGCATCTTCCGTCGCAGGTCAGCGGCGGTGAGCAGCAGCGCTGCGCGATTGCAAGAGCGATCATCCACGAGCCGAAGCTCCTGTTCGCAGATGAGCCGACGGGTGCGCTGAACAGAAAGAATACGAAGGAAGTCCTGGACCTGCTGACGGCGCTTAACCGAAACGGTCAGAGCATCCTGATGGTCACCCACGATCTTCGCGCGGCACTTCGTGCGAGCCGGCTTCTGTATCTGGAAGACGGTAACGTGATCGGGGAGATGACACTTCCGCCGTACGATAAGGAAGAGGAAAAGAGCCGCGAGACACAGGTCAGCGCATGGCTGTCCTCCATGAAGTGGTAAGGAGGAACGAAAATGGATATCCTTACTTTGCTTCGTGCCAACATTAAAAGAAAGAAGGGCACGTTCCTTGGCATCGTGCTCCTGATGATCATCGTGTCGATGTTCCTGACGACGATCTACAGCGTGAAGAAGAACGTCAGGAAAAGCGTCGACGATGCGTATGAGGAAGCCAATGCGGCGAACCTCATGATGAACATCACGAATGAACGTCTTTCAGATGAACTTCTGCAGAAGGTCAAAGACCATCCGCTGGTCGATCACGTAGCGACTTCTGATGCCGTTCTGATGAGAAGACATTTCGTAAAGGATAAAGAGGACAACCAGAGCTGGCTGATCGTGCCGCTCAATGATGTTGTCACCAAGCAGTTCAAAGATGACTTTTCCGGTTATCTCGATGAGGTCCGCCCGATCTCGGAAAACGGCATTTATCTCGTTCAGGGTATCGCCACCAACGACGGCTGCAAAGCCGGAGATGACCTGCGCTTCGAAACTAAGTCCGGAGAATATACACTTAAGATCGAAGGATTCGTTGTTGAGCCTGTGGACGGCTGCGCAATGGTCGGATGGAAGACAGTATATGTCGCACCGGAGACCTTCGAAAGACTTGCTGCTGATGTGGATGTTGCCTCTGACTCGGAGGTCGCGGGAAGAGTCACGATCGTTTATGTGTATAAGAGTGCTGATTGCGAATTAAGTGACGGTGAGTTTGCAAGAACGATCAACCGTGACACCGGGATCCAGGACTATGCATACGCTTCGGCGACAGAGACCCAGATGAAGCACTACACCAATCTTTTCTCGGACATCATCTGCTCGATCATGATCGGATTTGCGATGGTCCTCGCGGGCGTTGTGCTGATCATCATGGCGCACAATATCACCGTGACGATCGAGATGAGCTATGCGGAGATCGGCATCCTGAAAGCCGAAGGATTCACAAAGGGAAGAATACGCGTGCTCTATATGCTGCAGTATCTTCTTGCAGAGATCGTCGGTGCCATTATCGGAACCATTCTCTCGATCCCCATGATCTCTCTTTTCGGCGGGATCTTCCAGCCGATCACGGCAATCATCGCGAAGAAAGATGTCGATCTCGGGACGAGTCTCCTGGTGCTTCTCGTGATCCTGGTACTGTCGGTCCTGGTCATCCTTCTTGCGACGAGAAAAGTGGCGAAGGTTTCTCCGGTAAAAGCACTGACCGGCGAGAGCAGGGATGTCTATTTCGACAGTTTCCTGACGGCACCGGTTTCCGGAAAGAACCTGTCCATGAGCCTTTCCTACCGTCAGTTCAGTTCGAATAAGCGCCGCTATCTCGTGGCGATCCTGATCACGGCACTTCTGATGTTCTTCATGCTTACCGTAAATCTTATGGCCAGCTGCATGAAGTCGAAGTCCGCACTCGAGGCTTTGGGTTCGATCCTTTGCGAAGTCGAGGTAAGACCGCAGGATCGGAACTTTACCGAAGAGGAGATGGAAAAGATCGAATCCGTCGTGAAAGACGAACCATGTGTCAATAAGTCGATCTTCTTTAGAAACGAGTATGTCACGGTCAACGGAAATACGATCTATTGTCAGTTTTATCGTGATCCGGAAACGATCAGTATGGTCTCCGGTAGAGCACCGGTCTATGACAATGAACTCGTTATCACGGATATCCTGGCCGAGAATCTGGGGCTGAAGACAGGCGATAAGCTCGAAGTTGCGAGAAGAGAATACAAGGAGGAATTTATCGTCTCGGGTATTTTCTGCAGCATGAACGATACCGGTATGACGATGGCCATGTCCGATGCCGGAGCAAAAAAGATCGGTGTGAACGGGTATGTCTGGTACGGCGCGAGCCTTTCGGAGCCGGAGGAGGCTGATCGGATCGCAGAAGCATTAAGAGAAAAACTCGGAGACAGGTTTAAGATCACGGCAGATTCCGATTTTTCCGAAGTCTCGGATATCAAGTCGATCTCGACCGCAGTCGATGCCATGCGTTATACGATCTATGTATTATCGATCATCTTCGTACTGGTCGTCGTTTCCATGATCTGCAGCAAGTCCTTTGCACAGGAAAGAAGAGACCTCGGCATCTATAAAGCCATCGGCTTTACCTCGGGAAAACTCCGCCTGCTGTTTGCACTTCGCTTCCTGATCATCGCCGTGATCGGATCTGCTTTAGGCATCGCTCTGAGTGTTCTTTTTTCAAACCGGACACTGAGCACGGTCCTCAGAAGCGTCGGTATCTCTAACTTCATTTCGAAGTATCGGACGGAGACGATCCTGATCCCGGTCCTCCTTCTTCTTGGATGTTTCTTCCTCTTCGCCTACCTTGCTTCGAGGAAAGTGAAGAAGGTAGAGATCAGAGAACTGGTCATCGAGTAAGAAAACGCAGGCAGTGGCAAAAGTCGCTGCCTGCGTTTATTGTACGGGTGCTTTTCGAGAGGCGGGAAGCGCATTATTGATTTTACGAGGGCAACTATTGTACAGTATTAGTCAGATGAGATGCTTCTCATGATGAGGTGACTATGCTGAAAGTTTTTCTGGTAGAGGACGAGTTTGTCGTCCGTGAGGGAATCAAGAATAACATCGACTGGAGCGGGCACGGCTATGACTTCTGCGGGGAAGCGGGTGACGGTGAAGTTGCCTATTCCATGATCCAGAAACTGAAACCGGATATTGTGATTACCGATATTAAGATGCCGTTCATGGACGGACTCACACTGAGCCACATGATCAAGTCCGAGTTTCCGTGGATCGAGATCATTATCCTGACGGGATACGAGGATTTCCAGTTCGCGAGAGAAGCCATCAAGATCGGTGTTTCATGCTATCTCCTTAAGCCGGTAAACGGTGAGTCGATCATGAAAGAGGTGGATGCGCTCTCTGAAAAGATCCGTGAAAAGAAAGCGGAGAGAGAAGCGGCGCAGAGATACGAAGAGGAAATGCGCGAGAGAACGGAACTCGACAAGCGTGATTTCTTCAACACGCTCATCAAGGGCGGCGCGAGCGCATCGGATCTGATTGCGGAAGCGAAGAAACTGTCGATCGATATTTCGGCGCTGCGGTATAACATCATGCTTCTGAAGATCTGGTCGGACAAACACGATATCGGTGAATTTTCGAACAGCGTACTTCGCGTCGAAGAGACCGTAAGAGCGATCGCCGACGAACTGGGGGCGGTGTTCTTTGACTTCACGGTCGAGGGAACGGCGCTGCTCTTTAAGGGTGATGACGATAAGGATATAAAGAGAAAGATCGACCGCGCAGTGGCGAAGATGAAAGATCTTTTCTCGGGATATAAGCACATCCGCTACTTCGGCGCGATCGGCCAGACGGTCGGAAGGATCACGGAGATCCACACTTCCTTTGACTGGGCGAGCCGTGCATATGCGCACCTGTATCTGACGAGCGAGAATGCTTTTCTCGTCGGATCGGCAGAGGGACTCCGTCCGGAGACAAATGTTGACATTCCTTCGGAGATCGATCCGAAGCACATTGACCGCCGCCTCATGAAGCGCTTCCTCCGCGGAGGTGAAGTTTCCGAGATCACGTTCTTCCTGGAAGAGTATCTCAATAACATCGGTGATCATGCGCTGAGATCGAAGATGCTGCGTCAGTATATCGCGATGGATGTGTACTTCTGTGTGGCGGATTTCGTGGAAAACGAACTCGGCCTTTCGAAAGAAGAGATGGAGCAGAAGATCAGCTTCCCTGACGGAGAAGTGCTTCTGGATGAGAATAAGACACATGATTATTTATCGGAGATCCTGGGGACCGCTCTCGATCTTCGCGAGGACCACTCGCTCGGCCGTTATCACGACGTCATGAAGGACGCGATCACGTATATCTCCGAGCACTATTCCGATGAGGAACTGTCGCTCAATACGCTTGCGGCACAGGTCAACTTCTCGCCGAACCACTTAAGCTCGATCTTTAAGCAGGAGACCGGCCAGCCGTTCATCAAGTACCTGACCGATTACCGTATGAATATGGCAAAAGAACTTCTCAGAAGAAGTTCGAAGAAGAGTAACGAGATCGGTATCATGGTGGGATACAAGGACCCGCATTATTTCTCTTATCTCTTTAAGAAGACACAGGGCGTGACGCCGACGCAGTACAGAAGCATGGGACGTGGAGAAGACTCACACGGCAGTGCTTTTCACGCAGAGAAGGATGAGTCATGAGTAAGGATAAGGATGGACGGAAAAAACAGCGGTCACGTCTGGCGACGCAGATCCGTATATCGTACATCGTGCTTCTTTTGCCGAGCCTGGTATTCATCGCGTATGCTTTCTACAACATGTGGCAGATCAATCAGCGCAACAACGACATGATCAGCTCTGTCGTTGCGGCAAGTGAGTTCAGCTCCCAGTTTAAAGAAGACTTCGATAACTCGACGTATCTTCTGATCGTCGGCTATGTCACACCGGAAGAATCGGGACTTCAGGAAGAGCTTTCGAAGGCACGCGGCGTTGTCGAGCAGCTCAAGGAATACACGACCACCGAAGACAACCAGCAGCGTCTGGTCTATGCGGAGAAGTATCTTAACAACCTAGAGACATATGTCGACCGGATCACGGAGAATCTCGGAAGTGAGAATAAGTATGAAGACAACATGCTGATCTGGGAAAACGACGTGCAGATCGTTACCTCGCTTCTGAAGGACACCGTCAACGAATACATTTACTACGAGAACCGTCAGATCCAGATCACGCAGGCGAGCAACAATGATTTCTTCGTCAACATTGTCGAGATCTCGATCGGCCTTCTGGCGTTCGGTCTGGTGAGCATGATCGTCGTTTCGTATTTCGGACCGAAGTTTATCACGCGGCCGATCGAGGAGCAGGTAAAAGAAGAGCAGAAGCTTCTCCGAAAAGCCGAGTTCGATCTTCTGCAGTCGCAGATCAATCCGCACTTCCTTTATAACACGCTCGATGCGATCGTCTGGTCCGCGGAGGCCGGCAATCAGAAGCAGGTCGTAAGCATGGTAGGAAACCTCTCCGACTTTTTCCGCCTGTCACTGAATAAAGGTAAGGAGAACGTTCTGATCCGTGAGGAGCTTCAGCACGTGCGATCATATCTCGAGATCCAGCAGATCCGTTATCAGGACATCCTCACGTATGAGATCAATGTGCCGGAGGAGTACTTCGAATACCGTATTCCGAAGCTGTCGATCCAGCCGATCGTCGAGAACGCTCTTTATCACGGAATTAAGAATAAGCGCGGCGGCGGTAAGATCACGATCACGGCCGAGCAGAAGCGCGATTACTTCTCGATCATCGTTGAGGATACAGGTAAGGGCATGGAGCAGGAACGTCTCCGTCAGGTTCGAAAAGCACTTAGAAACAGCGCGCCGGAGAAGAATGTTGTGTACGGATTATATAACGTGAATGAGCGTATCCGGCTGAACTTCGGCGAGGGTTACGGCGTGCATCTCGAGAGTATTCCGGAAAAAGGTACGAGAGTGATCATCAGACTTCCGAAGAAGTGAGGGAAGATGTCATTTTATCTTTAACGGAGTTTATGCAAAGAAGAAAAATCTAAACCGAATTCGTAGAAAAATCAAACACGGAAATGAAGAGAGAAAAAATCCAACTTCGTTTCCGTTTTTTCTGCATGGTCTTTTTTCATCGAAAAACTAAACTAAAACCAGATGACGGGGGAAGACCCCGAATATGGTTTTAAACCAGGGAGGTAAAAAAATGAAAAAAGTAGTTGCAGTGATTATGGCTTCTGTTTTTGCTTTCAGTCTCGCAGCAGGATGTAAGAAATCCGAAGATAAGAAAGAGACACAGGCGGAATCCAAGACAGAGTCCAAAGCGGATGAGACCAAGGCTGAGTCCAAGGCAGCAAGCGGCGAACTGATCAAAGTAGGTATCATCAACAATGACCCGAACGAGTCCGGTTACCGTACAGCGAACGATGCAGACCTCAAGGCTATGTTTACAAAAGAGAACGGTTATGATGCTTCTTTCTCTTACAGCTTGAAGAACGACGAGCAGATCCAGTTCGCTAAGACATTTATCCAGAACGAAGTTGACTATCTCCTGCTTTCCGCAGCAGATACAGCAGGCTGGGATTCCGTACTTCAGGATGCTAAGAACGCCGGCGTAAAGGTTATCCTTTTCGACAGAACGATCGACGCAGACCCGAGTCTTTATGAAGCTTCCATCGTATCCGATATGGATAAGGAAGGCCAGACAGCAGTTGACTGGCTCGCAAGCCAGAATCTTTCCGAGTACAAAGTAATTCATATCCAGGGTGTTATGGGTTCCGCTGCTCAGCAGGGAAGATCCGGCGCTCTTGATAAGAAGGTAGCAGCAGAAGCTAACTGGACAATCGTTAAGCAGCAGACAGCAGAGTGGAACGCAGAAAAGGCACAGCAGATCGTTCAGTCCGTTATCGACTCCGGTGAGAAGTTCAACGTAATTTATGCTGAGAATGACGATATGGCTAAGGGTGCTGTTGCAGCTCTCGACGCAGCAGGTATCTCTCACGGCGTAGGCAAAGACGTTCTCGTAATGGGCTTTGACTGCAACAAGTGGGCTCTCGAAGAACTCCTGAAGCAGAACTGGAACTACGATGGTCAGTGCAACCCGTTCCAGGCCAGCTACATTGATTCCATCATCAAGGATATCGAAGCAGGTAAGACACCTGAGAAGAAGATCATCATGGATGAAAAGGGATTTGACGCTGCGACCATCAAGCAGGAAGACGTAGATAAATACGGCATTTAATTATACATCCATTTACCTGGCGCGGTGCGGCGTTCTCCCCCAATCGGAGACACCGCACCGTGTTTAAAAAATGAGAATGAGTTAGAAAAAGTGTAATAAATTCAGAAAACCAAGAAACTCTGGAAACCCGTAAGTAATGAGAGAGGTAGAAACCCGTGGACAACGATAATAGATTGCTCGAGATGCATGGTATAGTGAAAACTTTTCCCGGCGTACGTGCACTTCAAAACGTGGATTTCTTTCTGAACCGCGGTGAGATCCATGCGCTGATGGGAGAAAACGGCGCAGGAAAATCAACATTGATCAAGGTCTTGACCGGTGTGTATCCGAAAGACGCGGGTACGATCATTCTCGACGGCCAGGCTGTACAGATCCATTCTCCTTCCGACGCGCAGAAGCTGGGTATCAGCACTGTGTATCAGGAGATCACTCTGTGCCCGAATCTGACTGTGGCTGAGAATATGTACATTGGCCGTGGGAGTAACGGCCTGACTAATTGGAAGAAAATGAATGCCGACGCCGATAAGATTCTGCGAAAGCTCGATATCCCTGCAAAAGCGAACCAGCAGCTGTCGAATTGTTCAATTGCCGTTCAGCAGATGGTCGCGATAGCCCGTGCAGTGGATATGGACGCCAAAGTTCTGATTCTGGATGAGCCTACGTCCTCGCTCGATGAACAGGAAGTTGAAAAGCTCTTTGGCCTGATGCGTGATCTAAAAGCCCTGGGCGTCGGCATCATTTTCGTTACGCACTTCCTCGACCAGGTCTATGAGGTCTGCGACAAGATCACCGTTCTTCGTGACGGTCAGCTCGTCGGTGAATATGAGATCCGTGACCTGCCGAGAGTGCAGCTTGTTGCAAAGATGCTCGGTAAAGAAATGGATGATCTTTCCGATATTAAAGGAGAGCAGGAAGCATATGCAGGCGAAGACGGGGAAGAGAATGTCTTCGAAGCGACCAAGCTGGTAAGTAATGCCGGCATCAAGCCCTTTAATTTCTATATCCGGAAAGGTGAAGTGAACGGCTTTACCGGACTGCTCGGCTCCGGCCGAAGTGAATGTGTCCGCGCGATCTTCGGAGCGGACCGTGTCCTTGGCGGACGCGTAAAAATGCACGGAAAGAATGTGAAGATCAGAGGTCCCCGTGACGCGATGAAAAACGGTATCGCGTACCTGCCTGAGGACCGTAAGATCGATGGCATCGTCGGCGATCTTTCCGTAAGAGAAAACATCATCCTCGCGCTGCAGGTCATGAAGGGTTTCTTCAAGCCTTTCACCAAGGCGCAGGCCTATGCTTTTGCCGACGAATACATAAAGAAATTGAATATTAAGACCGCTTCGGCGGATACTCCGGTAAAATCACTTTCCGGCGGCAATCAGCAGAAGGTCATCCTTGCAAGATGGCTTCTCATGAATCCGCAATATCTGATCCTTGACGAGCCGACACGCGGTATCGATGTCGGAACGAAAGTAGATATTCAGAAGCTGGTCCTGGAACTTGCTTCCGGCGGAATGAGCATTACCTTCATTTCCTCGGAGACAGATGAGATGCTCCGTACCTGCTCGCGACTGATCGTCATGCGTGACCGCAAGGTCGTTGGCGAACTGTCCGGCGATGAACTCACACAGGGCATGATCATGAGTACGATCGCAGGAGGAGAATAAGGGATGGAAAAGAAGAAAGTAGAAGCAAATAAAAAAGGTTCCGGTAATGCTGCAAGCCTTATAAAGAGGATCACCGGAAACCAGCTGTTTATTCCGGTCATGGCGATCGTCTTACTTGCGCTCATCAACCTGATCGCGGGCCCGAGTTTCTTTAATATCAAACTCATACACAATAACGATGGAAATCCGCAGCTTTCCGGATCCCTGATAACGATCCTGGACTACGGTTCCGAGCTTGCGATCCTCGCGATCGGCATGACGCTTGTTACCGCTGCTTCCGGCGGACAGGATATCTCGGTCGGTGCGACGATCGCGATCGCTGGTTCTGCGATGCTGCGGATCCTCTGCGGAACGAACCCGTCGCCGGAAACACTGAAGGCCCCGATCATCGTCGCTTTCCTCGTCGCATGTTTCGTCGGTATGCTGTGTGGTGCATTTAATGGTGCGCTGGTTGCGATCTTTAAGATCCAGCCGATGATTGCGACACTCATCATGTTTACTGCAGGACGGTCGATCGCCGCATGGATCAATTCCAACCGTCTTCCGATCGTACCGGGTAAGGAATTCAAATGCTTCGGCGGAGTTATCCCGGGGATCCCGATCCCGACGACAGTATTCATAGTGATCATATGTATTATCGCGATCGCTCTGGCGCTGAAGTTTACAAACCTCGGACTTTATACACAGGCCGTAGGTATTAATGAGAAGTCGGCAAGACTTAATGGTATCAATCCGATCCTTATTAAATTCCTCGCATTCGTTATCCTCGGTCTTTGTGTTGCAGTGGCCGCCCTCATCAAGGTCAGCCGCATCAGCTCGATCAACTACAACGTTATCGCAAAAGATATAGAGATGGATGCGATCCTCGCGGTTGCTCTCGGCGGGAATGCACTGTCCGGCGGTAAGTTTAATATGTGGGCGTCGATTCTCGGTGCATATGTTATCCAGTTCCTGACCACTACACTTTACCGCTTCCATATCCAGTCCGATGCGCTGGCTGCTTATAAGGCTGCCGTCGTTATCCTGCTGGTACTGTTCTCCGCACCGAAGGTAAGAGAAGTCCTCTCCGGCCTTATCAAAAAAACTTTCTCCGGTGGAAAT
>CAMYWO010000048.1:0-17615 GCA_947302815.1 uncultured Clostridia bacterium
GTTGCCGGTTTCCGGTTCCGGCCGAAAAAAGCGGCGGCTCCGTTTGGAACCGCCACTTTGGTTTTTTCTGTTTAGCTTCAAAGGTATTAGTAACCAAGAGCCTTCAGACCGGACTTTACCTTATCAACTTTCTCGTCAGAAGCAGGCGCAGCCATTGCTGTAACAATTGTGTCATCGGCAAGGATCATAACAGTATACTTTTCAGAATTCTGTACAGTAATCTTGGAAGAAGATTTAGACACATCAGCATTAGGATCCAACTGCTTTGCCAGATCAGAGAAAGTCTTGATCTGCTCAAAATACTCCTTGGCAGAATCCTTATCAGCAAACTGAGCTAAAGAAAAACCTACTGTGTCATCTTCGCTGCCTGCGGAAACAACGGTTGCACCGCTTTCCTCATCTGCTTCGGCATCAGTTACTACGTAGCCTTCTGCTTCCATCTTGGACTTGAATTCGTCAGCGGTCAGCTTCTTTGTCTTCTTGGAACAAGCGGCCAGAGAAAGCACTGTAGCGCCTACAAGAATAATAGATGCAAACTTCTTCATTGTTGTTTTCATACTTGATTTTTCCTCAAAAACTTTAGTCATATTCGGTACAATTTCAGTGTGTGTCCTGTACCAACAGAAATGATAGTCTTGCGGTTTTTCTGTGTCAAATAATATCGAGGGATTTCTATATTTTTAACACAAAATGCGCGTTTTTGTTTTCTGACATTCAGACATTTGCTGAATGAAAAGAGGGAGCCGGTTTCGAAAAACCGGCTCCCTCTGATTATGATGTTATCCGTAATTACTCTTCCTTCAGGATACGTACCGGCTCGAGCTTGCTGATCTTTCTGGAACTCAGGAAGCTGGTGAGCAGAGCGCAAACCACAATGATCAGGAGAGTGACCAGGAACCAGACTGGATTGGTGGTGAGGTTGGTCTGCTTGATGCCGAAGGTGTTCAGGCCCAGGAGCAGGAACTTGTCAGCCAGTGTCATATGGAGCACAAATCCGAAGAGGATACCGATGACGATGATCGGGATATTCGAGAGCATGACTCTTCTGATCAGTTCGCCGGAAGTGTAGCCGAGTGCTTTGCTGACGCCAAGTTCGGATCTTTCTCTGATGATCTGCGATCTTGTCAGAAGGATCTCAGTGAGGACAACTACGAAGCAGGTCATGGCAACGAAGATTACGCAGATGGAGACCATGGAAGTGGTCAGGGTATCGATGGTCGAACCGATCAGGTCATCAATCATCAGGATGCTGTACTGCGGATATTTCTCGCTCCACTTATTCTTAAATGCTTTAATGTTCTCGTCGGTCGGGTTCTTGAGATAGACCAGTGCCGCGCCGTACTTGTAGTTGGGATCGATGCGTTTTGCGCCGTCTTCGGTGACCATGGCCTTATTACCCATATTGTTGATCTTCTGGTCGATACCGCATACGGTAAAAGCAACTGTGCCGGATCCGTCACGTGTCTTGGCATTTACGACATCACCGATCTTTGCGTCAAGTTTATCAGCTTCGATGAAGGTCAGTACGATCTCGTTTTCCGACTTCGGAAGATGTCCTTCCAGAAGGTATTCATATTCGAGATGATCCATGTCTCTATAAGTGTCGACACCGATCGAACGGGACTTGTCCAGATGGGTGATCTCGACACTTGTGATCGTCATCTGTGTTCCGACGCGCTCTACATCCGGATCCGCTTTCAGCTCTTCCAGGATCTCTTCGTTACCGTTGGAACCGATCTGAATGTCTGCCGCCTCGAATCCGACCAGCTTGAGCATGGAGGTCTGATCCATGGCGAAGTTCTGGAAGAGTGTGAAGCCCAGACATGTGGAGAAGGTCAGAAGGGCAACGATCAGAGCGATGAAGATGCTCTTCTTCGGACGTCCGAAGATGCTCTTTCCGGAAAGTGCCAGATCAAGCGGCATGGATGTCTTTTCCAGTGCGAAATGATTCTTCTTAAAGTTATGGTTGCTGACACCGGAACGGAGAGACTCCAGAACGGTAAGTTTCTTATAGCTTCTGGAAGCAAGGAGAGTGCCCAGGAAGACCATTACCGGGATGAGGATCAGTGTGGAGACCAGAGCAGGCATGCATACGCCGGAGAAGCCGGTCAGGCCCATCAGAGTGCCCTGCAGGGAGCTAAGCGGCGGGCTGATCAGGATGCCGACAATAACAGCGGAGATCGTTGCTGCGACGCAGATCAGCATCTCTTCCATCACACAGGACCAGCGCAGTGCTTTTGCCGTATAACCGTTGGCCTGAAGAAGACCGATATTCTGGATGTTCATCTCGATGAAGTTCTTGATGGAGAAGTGCATGATGATGAGCGCAAGACCAACAAGGATTACGGTGAAGATCAGGATGATAGAGGAAGCGATACCGGAAACGGCAAAGGTACCAAGCTCCATAACACTCTTTGCGACTGTGTTCGGTGTGTTCTCGCCAAAAGCGCGCTTTACTGCTGTATCGTACTCGTCGATGTCTACGCCGTCTTCCACCAGACAGGAAACGAAAGAACCTGTCGCTTCCGGTTCGAGATGAGCAGAGATCGTCTCAAAAACATCCGGGCTGATCAGTACCAGATAACCGGAAATGTTCATGGTCGTCGCGAAATAGAGGTTTTCCAGATATCCCTTGACGGTAAACTCAAACTCCATACCATTTCCCTTGAGGACCATTTTGTCTCCGACTTTAATGTTGGACTTCAGGTGATATGGGACTACGATCTCGTTATCTGCGAGATTCTCGAATTCTTTCGGAAAAGCATTGAGATAAGTAGGCTGCGCAGAGTTCTGGAGGAAGAACTCATACGAAGTTGCATCGTCCGCAGTCTTGCTGCCGTAGTAATAATCGCAGGCCCACTCGACGATCCTTGCAGATTCTGCCATTTTTGTTCCGGGAACATTGGCGATCACCTGACGGAAGGCTTCGGAGTCAGCCTTCGGATTACTGGACTTCTCACCCATGAAAGAGGATTCAAATACCAGAAGATCCGAGGTGTGATAGGTGTCCTCACACTGTTTCATTATATTCTCGCCGGAGAGCATCAGAGAGAGGCTCGAGAAAAGAAGTGTGGCGGCCAGGAAGATCAGTACGAACAGGATCGCGACCTCGCCCTTATGTTTCTTGAGATTCTTTTTTGCAATGAAAAATAATGAATACATATCTTACCACCCCATGTTCGAAAGAAATGCTCTGACCTTTGCGTGACGCTCTTTGTCCGGACCGTTATACGGAGAGAGTTCGATCTCATCGCAGATCACGCCGTCTCTTAAGTAGAGGATGCGGTTGCCGCGCTCGGCAGCAGCAATGGTATGTGTAACCATTACGATGCTCTGACCGCGTCCGTTCATCTCGGAAAGTACATCGAGAACGGCGGTTGTGTTCTGAGAGTTCAGAGCGCCTGTCGGCTCATCCGCGAAAAGCACTTCCGGCTCGTTGATGACGGATCTTACAAGCGCGACACGCTGCTTCTCACCGCCGCTTAACTGGTTCGGGAACTTACCGTAACTGTTCTCGGAAAGACCGACCTGGGAAAGAAGTTTCTTTGCTTTTTCTGCGAGTTCTTTTCTGTTCTTATGCTTCAGAAGACCGCTGACCATGATGTTATCGAGAACGCTCATCGTGTCGTTCAGGTAGTTCTGCTGGAAAACGAATCCGCAGTGCTCTCTTCTGAAACGGGCCAGCTTGTCGTTATTGTATTTGGATATCTCTTCAGCGCCGTAGGTGACTGTTCCGAGGCTCGGACGGTCCATGCCGGACAGTGCGTAAAGAAGAGTGGATTTACCTGCACCGGAGTCACCCATGATAACGGTGAAGTCTCCCTTTCTGATTTCGATATTGAGATTTCTCAGAACGTGCTGCTGTACGCTCTCGTTTGAAAATGTTTTGCAGAGATCTTTTGCTTCCAGGATCACGTCCTTGGTATTGAGATATGTTACATTCTGCATCATCGATGCGGTTCCTCTTGCCATCTCTTTCGTCTGCATATGTGTTTCTCCTTTAGTTTGTGTTTTTCATTCGCTTGGCGCGTCCGCCCCGCTTCGTTTTCGATCTTACAATTCTAGTGTAGGACAACCGCCGATGGAATGCTTTACACAACCCTTATGCAATCCTTAACTAATTCTTACACGAAGAAAATGCGCCTGGTTTCGTTGTATAATATAAAAGTAGTTTTGAACATGGGGATGAAGGAATGAAAAAAATCGACCTGCATATGCATACGACTGTATCGGACGGCACGGACCGTCCTGAGGAGATCCTGGAAAAGGCTCGGGAAGCAGGACTTTACGTGTTTTCTGTTTCCGATCACGATGCGATCAAGTGCAGCACCATCATCCCTGTCCTTCTGAAAAACGGTGATCCGGAATTCATAACGGGCGTCGAGTTCTCCTGTAAAGACGAAGAAGGAAAATACCATATCCTGGGATACGGATACGATCCGGAGTCGGAATCGATCCGGAAGGTCGTTGAGACCGGCCATAACTATCGTATGGACACTGTCAGAAGAAGATTGAAGTTCCTTGCCGAAGAATGGAATATCCGGTTCCCGGAGGAAGAGGTCAGGAATCTTATGTCGCTGGATAATCCGGGGAAGCCTCATATCGGAAACCTAATGGTGAAGTGCGGTTTTGTCTCTTCCAGAAAGCAGGCTTTTGAAGAATATATCAATAAGATCCCGAACGCGGAAAAATATGTGCACCCGAAGGATGCGATCCAGGGGATCTTAGGCGCCGGCGGAATCCCGGTGCTGGCGCATCCTTTCTTCGGGAGCGGCAGCTCGCGTATACCGGTCGATAACCTAAGGAAAAGAGTTGAGCGTCTTTCGGGATGCGGACTGCTGGGCATCGAAGCGTTTTATTCGGACTTTGATGATGCCATGATCCGGGAAGCGCTAAAGATCGCACAGGATCTCCGGCTGTATGTTACAGCGGGCAGCGACTACCATGGCGGAAATAAGAAGATCCCGCTCGGAGAAACAGGGATGGAAAGATTCTTTTCCGGAAAAGAGATACGTGATGATCTTCCGGAAGTTTCTGGACTTAGAAGCTTTCTTTCGGATGTCCGGAAGATCCGGGCATCCTGAAGGATAAAAGGAGAAGAAGAGAAATGAATTATAATTGTCTGATCATCGACGATGAGGTGGAGCTTTCGAATATGACGAAGGAGTACTTCGAGATGTTCGAGGTTTCCTGTGCAGTCGCAACGGATGCGGAATCGTGCCTTTCTTTTCTGAAAGATAATACGGCAGATATCTTCCTTCTGGATATCAACCTCGGAAATGAGAGCGGATTTACGCTCTGTAAGACTCTTCGTGAAAAGTATGACACCCCGATACTGTTCATCAGTGCGCGCCAGAGTGATGACGATGTGCTGGTGGCTCTGAATATCGGCGGCGATGATTATATAAAGAAGCCATATACATTAAGTGTGCTGCTGGCGAAGGTAAAGGTCCAGCTCAAGCGCCTGGAGACCATGAGATCCCTGATCGGAAAAGAAGCCGCACCGGAGGAGAGTGCTTTTGCCATCGATGAAGCGACGATGAGTGCGATCATCGAAGGACGAAGCATCCCGCTCAAGGCAAAGGAGTTCCAGCTTCTTTCCTGTCTTTATGAGAATAAGAATACGATCGTGACGAAGGAGAAACTCTTCTCGGAAGTATGGGGAGATTCTTTCTATACGGACGGCACGCTCAATGTGCATGTCAGAAGACTCCGTGAGAAAATCGAAGAAGACCCGAATTCACCGAAGTGGATCAAGACGATCTGGGGCACGGGTTATATGTTGGAGATCCCGTCATGAAGATGCGTGTGATAGCAATCGGATATATCCTTCTGGTGCTTCTTGTCGGATTCTTCTTCTGGAACCGCATCGGTAGCAGTACTGAGTTCCCGATCGATATGCTCGAACTGAATACGAATGTCGATAAGATCGCGTCATCACTTCAGAATAAGGAGGACCTTTCGGATACTGCGAAGATCCGGTCTCTTGAAGCAGAATACAACTGCGATATTGCACTTCTAACCGATGATAACTATGAGTCCGTAAATAACAACTGGATCCGTACCGGATGGTCTGTCTTTGATCTTCGGAAAGACGGCGTGATCGTCGGCAAGGTCGCATTTGAAGCGCGTGCGGAAGAGTATCAGGCGATCGTGAGAAAACAGCAGATCCAGCTTCTGGCTTCCTGTGGCGCAGTTCTGCTTGCAGGACTTCTTCTGATCCTGTTCGTATGGTATTTTTATATCCGTCCGTTTAATAAACTTCGTACTTTCGCATCCCAGGTAAGTAAAGGAAATCTCGATATGCCGCTTCAGATGACGAAGCACAATTACTTCGGTGCTTTTACCGAGTCGTTCGACCAGATGAGAGAAGAACTGAAGCAGTCTGCGGAGCGCGAGATGAATGCGAACCGCAGTAAGCAGGAGCTTGTGGCGGAACTGTCGCACGATATCAAGACGCCGGTTGCGACGATCCAGGCGACCTGTGAAGTTATGGAGATGAAGTATAAGGAGCCGGATATTGCCGAGAAGATCTCGGTCATCAAATCGAAGGCTTCGTCTGTCGAACACCTGATCGACAACATGTTCCGTGCGACTCTCGAAGAACTTGAAGAACTGAAGGTCGAGCCGAAAGAAGAGACGTCACTGATCCTTGCCGGCATGATCTCGGATCTCCGTTTCTACGGCGAGGTTGTGCAGAACAGTGAAGTGCCGGAATGCCTGATCTCCGTCGATAAGCTCCGCCTCGAACAGGTCATTGATAACATTGCGGGTAACTCCTTTAAGTATGCAGGTACTCCACTGGAAGTAGACTTCACATCGACAGAGCATCACATTCACATGACCCTTTCGGACAGAGGTCCCGGTGTGCCGGAGGAAGAAATGGCGATGCTGACGGCAAAGTTCTATAGAGGCTCTGTTGCGTCGGAATCCGGAAAAGACGGATCCGGCCTCGGACTTTACCTTGCTTCGAACTTCATGGAGCGCATGGGCGGCGGCCTTGAACTAAGAAACCGCGATGGCGGCGGATTCGTCGCGGAGATCGTCATCAAGAAAGTCTAGAAGGAACCCGGAAGGAGAGACAGAAGTGCTTTTCCGCCGGCTTTCTGATTACAACATGACTAAAGTCATACCCGAAAACCTGTCTTTTTTCACTTATTCCTTTGCAAAAGCACTGGTATGCTGATACCAGTGGAAGGCGGGGACGCGTCCGGAATCCTCCGCGCATGCACCCTCCTCCCGGCTTTCCGCGATAAACACATTTAGTAACGGAGTGATACGGATGGAAACGATTCTGAAACTTACAGACCTGACGAAGAAGTACGGAAACAAAGTCGTTGTCGATAATCTCAATATCGAGATCCAGAAAGGTGAGATCTTCGGCCTTCTGGGACCGAACGGCGCCGGAAAATCGACGACCATGAACATGATATGCAACATCGTCCGCCCGACGATCGGTACTGTGGAATTCATGGGAAAAGACTTTAGAAAGAATAAAAAGGAACTCAGTAAACATCTCGGATATATCCCGCAGGATCTGGCGATCCACGGCAGACTGAAGGCCTGGGAGAACGTCGAACTCTTTACTTCACTTTACGGTATTTCCGGAAAAGAACTGAAGGAGCGCATCGATGAGTCACTCGAATATGTCGGACTTCTCGACAGAAGAAACGACTATGCGAAGACATTCAGCGGAGGTATGAAGCGCCGTCTCAATATCGCATGCGCGATCGGCCATCACCCGGATCTTCTGATCTTCGACGAACCGACAGTCGGTATCGATCCGCAGTCGAGAAACTTTATCCTCGAGCGTATCAAGAAGTCGAATAAGAACGGAGCGACGGTCATCTATACCTCCCACTATATGGAAGAAGTCGAAGCAATCTGTACGAGGATCGCGATCATGGATAACGGCAAGATCATCGCGACAGGAACTTCCGAAGAACTGAAGAAACTGGTGGTCGAGGATACATCGAGCATCACTCTCGAGGAAGTCTTCCTGACACTGACGGGAAAGAAACTGAGGGACATCTGATCATGATACGGTATTTGATGAAAAACAATGCCAAGCTCATGGGCAGGAGCTGGGTAAACATTCTGCTTTTTGCTATCTGCCCGGTACTCGTATCCGCTGTCCTGATCAGTGCTTTTTCCGGATTGATGGAAACCTATCAGGAACACGGTGAATTCCGATGCGGATATTCGATCGAAGAAGGAAGCCGGTGGGCGTCTGCCGAAGAGGCACTGAAGACTTCCGGACAGAAGGGCGGTATCGTCTTTGTCAAACTGGAAGGCGAAGAACCGGAGAATCTGATTTCCGATAATGATCTGGCCGGATTCGTAAAGTTTGAAGGTAGCAAATATACGATCTACCGTGTATCCGACCAGCCGACGCAGGGCGCGGCCATCGAGTATTTCATGTCGAACTTCTGTGATGAGATGATGAATGCGGGATCCGGTCCGCAGGGAGATTATTCATATGACAGTGTGAAGCTTTCCGTCGAGCATCCGTCCTTTGTCAAGGCGGTCGATTCGACCGGATACTACGGCATCGTCTTCGTTCTCTACTACTCCTGGTGCGCGATCATCTGTGCTGCAGGACTTCTGACAAGTGAGAAGAGATACGGCATCCGAAGAAGATACACGGTATCGGCGCTCGGTGAGACGCAGATCTATCTGGGAAGGTTCATCCCCCTTTCGATCGTGGTTATGCTGGGAACACTTGTGGCCGCGATGCTGAATGCCGTTTTCTTCGGAACAAACTGGGGCAACCTTCTGTATGTTGCCTTGCTGTTCCTGATAATGACAGCCGCATCCTCCGCGCTCGGACTGATGTTCCAGAGCATCACGGATAACATGATCATCACGGTCATCCTGACGTTCTCTCTGGTATGGACAATGGGATTCTTCGGTGGAAGCTTCGAGACATACATGTTCTCAGATCATCCTCAGTATCTCAAGACGCTTTCGCCGATCTATCACTGCAACCGTGCGATAGTCGAGCAGGCATCATCCGGAAGCAGCAGCTATTTCGGAAGCGCAATTCTTTACTGCGCAGGGATTATCGTCGTATGTTCGCTGATCTCGATCGCGGCAAGTTCAATCAGAAGGAGGGGAAGAGCATGATAACACTGATCAAATCCAGTCTCAAATTACTGTTTAGAAACAAGAGTTTCTGGTTCTTCATCGTGATCGTTCCGATCCTTTCCACATTCGTTCTGCAGGCGCATCAGATGAATTCGATCACACTTTCCAAGCAGGCGGAGGGAACGGTCGCCGAACTGGAATCCGAGGAAGAAAAGGTCGCATACTACAGCAGTCAGGGTGCTTTTGTTGTAAAGGTGTACGATGCATGCGGAAGTGATCTTTCCGAGTACATGCTGAAGAAGATCGCATCGAGCGGTGCTTTTTCCATTGTGCGTGCCAAGGTGCCGGATATGGATAAGGCAGCAGCAGATGCACGCATCGAATACGATGGCGAATTCGACAGGATGGGCGCGGCCCTTTTTATCCCGAAGGACTTCGACCGGCTGATGGAAGAAGGCAAAGAGGATCAGGCACTGACCTGCTATGTTCTGTCCGAGGACGGCCGCTTCGAGATGCTCGATTATTCCCTTCGAAAAGAACTCGCCCTGATCAAGAAAACGGTCGCGGAATGGACTCTGCCGAAGGCGGTTGAGCTTCTCAATCAGAAACTGGCAAGTTCTCCGGAGAAAGAAGTCGTCAAGCTCTCAAGCGGCTCTTCCAGATCGCTTACGCAGGATCAGGAAAACAGGAAGACCGCCATCGGATATGCCATCGCATTCATGACTCTCGGATATGTGTTCTGCGGAGTATTCATCGCACACACGGTCATCAAGGATGAGCATGATAAGGTGCTCACAAGACTCCGCCTGACGGGCATGTCCTCGTACACATATTTCGCTTCGAAGTTCGTGGTCAGTGTGATCGCGACAGTCCTGATGACGATCGTTCTGGGCATATTCTCGCTGAGTCTTGATGCAGAGAAGTTCGGCGTCGGAAGAGCGAAGTTCCTCCTGATGATGTTCCTTCTCGGCCTGATCTTCAGCTCCATCAGCCTTGTGATCGGTGTCATTATGGGCGATGTAATGAATTCGAACATTGCCGCATTCGCACTCTTCTCGCTGTCATCACTTCTTGCCGGAACTTTCTTCCCGCTGGACGGAACGTCTAAACTCATTAAGGCGATCGCGTCTCTGATGCCGCAGAAGTGGTTCCTGGATGCGACCGAGATGATCTTCGTCGGCGACAGGAAAGCCTACCTGGTTCTTCTTGCTGTTACCTGTGCCTATCTGATCCTCACACTGAGTGTGGGCGGTGTAGGAGTGAAGATCCGAAACGGCGAAGAGTAGAAGGATATCTGAGAGAAAAGGAAAAAGAAAACGAAGAGAGGGCGGGAAGAAGATCTTCCCGCCCTCTCAGCATATGGCAGTGTCAGGATTATTCGTTTACATGTTCTACGGTTCCGAAGAAGATCGGAAGACCGGTCTCGACGTCAACGATCGCGTAAGCAAAAGGACGGTTGCAGATTACTTTTCTCTGCATGATCACGGAGTTGTGCTCCATGATTACGCCGGTAGAGGCTGCCGCCTTGGTTCCCGTGGCATTTACTTCGATCTTCGTCTTATGGATCACATCACCAATGAAAAGAGGTTTAAGATCACTCATGTTTTCGAAGTTGGCAGAAGAATTGAAAGCATCTTCCATTCCCATGTCATGAAGGATGTCTTTCAGGGATGTAGAGTACTCACTGGTAAACTCCGGGAACATGTATTCAACTTCATCTTCATAATTTCTGCTGTTCCAGAAATCCCAGTAATCCTCCGCCGTCATCATGGAAACATATCTGTTGATGTCGACCATGGTCCAGTCTGTTTCGTCACTCTTCGATCTCGAGTTATTGTTCTCCAAGTCATCAAAAGATAAGAAATCAGGTTCGGGTGCGCCGGGGAGTATTACCATGAAAGCATATTTTTCCCCTTCGTAACGTTTGTAGAATCCCGTGGCGGTATCGTTAGAAAGATAAACTACATCGTTCTCACCGCAGAGATACTTGCAGTCTTCTCTGGTTCCATCGCCACTTAGAAATGTTCCGTCTTCAACGTCTTCAGGGTCGAAAGCCTTTTTCCACTTCGCATCAAAAGCGAGTGCGTTGACCAGGACCATCACATCGTCTGTGGAAAGCTTATCGATTAATGTCGGAATCATCCCGGCAGTGTTGTCATTTACCCAGGAATTGATCTTGTCGACACCGGTGTCATCAAAGGGGACAGAATCGATCTTCGCATCGAAATTGTCCTCGACATACTTCAGATAGTTGCTGTAAAATGCAGCCTTCTCTTTCTCGTTGATCCAGACGGAGTTGGCGAGACTCAATTGATTGCTTCTCAACTGGGCCATACGGTCTACGGCAAACAGGAAAGCATCTTCTTTATCCGCACCCGGCATAAGCGTGTCGAGCATCTGATCGAGTGTGTCTCCGTCTGCGCCGGCCGCAGTCATTTCCAGCGCGAAAAGCACTGAGTCGGAGGAGATGAGGAAATTTTCTTTTCCGGATTCTTCCGCGCAGCGTTTGGCCAGCCCGAGAACGAACTCGGAGTATGCTTTCTTCAGATCATCATTGTCTGACTTTGATTTGGCGCTCTTTCCCGAAACCAGCTCAAAGATCGCATCGTTGCCATTGTCCTTATCGATCGTGGCAAGACCTGATTTGGTTTTCGTTTTCTTCGCGCATCCGCTTGCTGTTGACAGCAGAATGGAGGAAATAAGTATTCCTGCAAACAGTTTTTTTGCTTTCATGTATGTCACCCCTTTTCTCAGTTACATAATAGACGATTCTGAACAGGAATGTGTTGCAAAATATGCTATTATGATGAAGTAAAATATTTATGGAGTCGGACAAGTGCTTTTGCCTTGGGACCCGGCGCCAATTCCGAACCGGTGGGGAGAATCTTTTGGAACGGTTGAAGAATCATTATTTTGTGCTGGTGCGCATCTTTCTGATGGTCACTTTCAGCGCATATGGTTACATCGAAAGATCAGAGGATACACAGGTGTCTGCATGGGTGCTCCTTCTGGTGGCGATGTATCTGGCGTCCATGTGTTTCTTCGAGATCGTCCCCGGAAAATCCAGGTTTCTCCTTCTGATCACGGCTGCCGGATTTTTCTCTGCGCTGATGGCGCTCGGCGAGACCGGGTTCATGCTTCTGGGATTCATTATCGTTTACGATTTCCTGTCGCTGTTCGAATCACTTGATGCGAAGATATACCTTCTCCCGATCGTGGGCTTTCTCGTGCCCGGTCCGATCGATATTGTTACGCGCCTGATTGCAGTATCACTCACGGCCATCGTCTATCTGCAGCACAATTACGTGATCCGCTCGTATAGGAAGCAGATGCTGGAAGATACCATCAACGAGCAGAACCTAAAGCGCGATATGCAGCAGAAGGAATACGCGGCGAAGATGGAGCAGAGAAGGAGCATGATCATGGCGGAGAACCAGGTCCTCGAACATCGGGCTTCGCTGTCGCAGACGCTCCACGATAAACTCGGGCATAACATCAACGGTTCCGTATACCAGCTCGAAGCGGCCAAGGTCCTGATGGAGAAAGATCCGGAGAAATCCGAGGCCATGATTCAGGCGGTCATCGACCAGCTCCGCGGCGGCATGGATGAGATCCGGGGGATCTTGAGAAAAGAGCGTCCGGAGAAAAGACAGCTTACGATGCTTCAGCTTTATAAGCTCTGCGAGGACTGCAATTCCAAGGGCGTACAGACCGAGCTTACGACCGAGGGCGAGACCTCGAATATCCCGGATAAGATATGGGAAGTGATCCTGGATAATGCTTTTGAAGCGGTATCCAATTCCATGAAATACAGTAAGTGCAGCCGCATCGATATCCAGCTCGTTGTCATGGCGCAGCGTGTCCGCGTCAGTATCGCGGACGACGGGGTCGGCTGTTCAGAGATCAAGGACGGCATGGGCATCTCGGGCATGCGCCAGAGAGTCAGGGAAAGTAACGGCACGATCTCCTTTGAGAGCAATGCCGGATTCACCGTGACGATGCTGCTGCCGCTGAAGGAGGAGTAAAGATGGAGAAAATTAAAGTCATCATCGCCGACGATAGTGATTTTGTAAGAGACGGCATGAAGATCATCCTCGATGTGGATGATGATTTCGAGGTCCTGGGCTGCGCAAGTAACGGCCGTGAAGCGATCGAGATCGCTGAGAAGGATAAACCTGATGTATTCCTCATGGACATCCAGATGCCCGTGATGGATGGTATCGAAGCGACAAAAGAGATCGTGGAGAAGGACCTCGGAAAAGTTCTGATCCTGACGACTTTCGATGATGATGATCTCGTCCGGAAGGCACTGGGCAACGGCGCAAAAGGATACCTGATCAAGAATCATACACCCGACCATCTCAAGCAGATGATTAAGTCCGTCTATAATGGCACGAGCGTTATGGAAGAAAGCCTCCTCGAGTCGATCAGCAAATCAGCTAATGCATCGACGGCCGGAAAAGGGTTTGATGAGAGCGGTTATACCGAGCGTGAACTCGAAATCGTTCGTGCCGTCGCCGACGGACTTTCCAATAAAGAGATCGCGAGCAAACTCTTCATCTCCGAGGGTACAGTGAAAAACTATATCACCTCGATCCTTGCCAAAGAGGGTCTGTCACACAGGACCGCGCTTGCGGTGTATTACATAACTGGGAAAAAATAACCGTTATGTTCCGGCCGGCATCTTGATCTCAATAGACAAGGTTCCGCCGAGAGCATTGGCAATCTTTTCCAGCGTGCCAACAGAGGGATTTGCAATTCCTCGTTCAATCTTGGAAATATCTGACTGATCGACGCCGGAAGAGGCGGCCAGTTCTTTCTGTGTAACTCCGGCGATCGCACGAGCGTATGCAACTGCACGCGCAGACGCTTCGTGAACGGACACTTTATGGATCTCTATCGTTCTTCCGCTTTGGTAGATGGTCTCGACTTCAATATCCAGATCCTCATTCCAAATGATTCCATATTCACCCATCAGTTCTCCGGATAAGAATAGATCACGGTTTTGGAGCGCTTTCAACTGAGGGTACTTCGGGAAAAGAGCACTCATGTCAAAGTATTTGACGGTCCCGTCTTTAAATGCCACGATCAATGCCGTTCCTTCCAAAAACTTAACACTTAAAGCTTTGTGAAACATATAGTTTCCTCCTCATAAATCCAATATCATTCTAATGGCGGCAGCTTCCGATACTTTTCGGTTTCCCACATTTCAATGAGTTCCTGTCTGTATTTCTGAATAAACTCTTTTACCAGTGCCTGAGCCTTGGGAGGAAAGAATCCTTCAAGGAGTTCTCCTGTGCGAATATCGAATGGTGCATCAAAAGCTTGTGTGATGGCATGAATATGCGGAGGATTATGCTCTTTGTCCCTGAGATACATCACGATGATGATCCCGTAGAAACAACTGATTGTCGGCATATTCATTCTCCTTTTTGTTTAATTATAGGGGATAAAACCCATAAGGTCAATAACCCATATTTGTGTTGAGAAATCTCTTGATTGAAGGTCTAATCTATTCATTCACTGCAGGAACATCCATGCAGTTCGTGTATAATAAAAACAGCATTGAAATGAGGAGGCCGGGGTATGATCATTCACTGTGAAAAATGTATGACGGAATTTGATTCGCGTAAGGGTGCATGCCCCAGCTGCGGGCATCCGGTTTCCGAGAGCCAGAAGGCCGAGGACAAAAAAGAGGTCCTCAAATTTGTGGGAATGATCGTTGCGGTATCTCTGGTAGCCATTGGATTTATTCTGGCAAAATATGTTTGAATCTGTTTATTTGAAAGTGAGATAAAAATGGGTATTGAAGATTTCTTAAGTTCTGGAAATATGAGACTTGATCAGCAGCTGAAGTTCACCGCGGAGATCGATAAGATGACGGAGATTTACCGACGCACGATGCTGATCAGCGGTGTGCGTCACGAGAACGATGCGGAGCACTCCTGGCACATCGCCGTGATGGCGCTGCTTTTTAAGGAGTATTGTGTCGAGGAACCGAACGTGGAGCGCGCCATCAAGATGTGTGTTGTCCATGACCTTATCGAGATCTATGCCGGCGATACCTTCGCATACGATGTGAAAGGCAACGAAAGCAAAGCAGCGCGTGAAGCTGCCGCTGCGGATAAACTCTATGCCCAGCTCCCGGAAGAACAGGGTGCCGAGCTTCGTGCACTCTGGGAAGAATTCGATGCGATGGAAACGGTGGATGCGAAATACGCGGCATGCCTTGACCGCACGCAGCCGCTCCTGCATAATACGCTGACCGAGGGCCACACCTGGAGAAACGGCGGCGCCAGAAGATCCCAGGTCGAAGCAAGGATCGAGATCGTCCGGGAGTTCATGCCGGAAGTGCATAAGTGGCTCATCAGGAATATCGACCGTGGTGTAGAAAAAGGCTGGCTGAAAGAGTAGAACTGCTATACGGTTTTGCTTTGAGCCAGAATGGCACCTGCGATCTTGCCATAGGCGGCATCAATGTCAAAGCTTCCATGGCCGAATTCTGTTGTGTAAATGATGTCGTATCCGTCGCGCAAACCGGCTTTGTCGTATTGTTCCATCTTTGCTACTGCGTCCATGCGATACCGCACATCACTCAATAGACCCAGATGCTCAATGAAGAAGTAGCGCATGGTCTCCGGACAGAAGACCGCAAAGTCCGGTCGTCTTTCTTTTTCGCCGATCATAATCAGAGGTTCATATTTATATTCAAGTCCGAGCGATTCCAGCAATTGTGCGATCAAAAGCTCAGATTTAGAGCGGAACACGTGATCCCTGTGACGATATCCGTTAGTGATCGTTGGATCGTTCCACTCGCTGAGCGAAAGCCATTCGTCCAAGGAGAAGGAGAGAACAGGCGAGTTGGGGAAACTTGCGTTTGGATAAGGATTCAGCCAAGACGGTTTTCAGGAGCCTTGGAATTGCCTCTGATGGATCGTGTAACGAAAAATTCGTCTGACGAAAGTGCAGCGAGTGCTTTTCTAACAAGAAAAACTTTCTGGTTCGCCGACAAAAGCTTCTTGCCTCTGGGGGAAGTGATCGAATATTCAAAACACTTTTGCTTGCCGTCGACGGTTTTGAAAATACGGATGACATGAACAGTCCGGCCATGAACATTGTGCTTGCCAAGCGAAAGTTTCGGGAAGTTTTGGTCGATGAGCTGGAGCGACGAAATGGCGCTCTTTCGAAGATGAATCGCGGATTCAATAATACGAGAAGAAATCATGCTGTACCTCTTATTAGTGATATTTGCCCGAATCATAAAATCAACATCTAATACCACAACAAAAAGTCGAGCATATATACATCATATCACCCTTGTGGGAGGAAAGAACAGTCTTTTTGCTGTTCTAGGTTTTGTTCTAAAAAAGTACTCAAAATAGAACGAAACATAGAACAAAGAGGAGATGTTCTAGGTTTGGTTCTAAAAAAGTGTTCAAAATAGAACGAAACATAGAGCAAGAAGCGCTATTGCATCGCACGCGCTCGTAATAGCAGAGGGTGGGCGAAGTTGTTTATTCAAAATGTGGGGATTACTTTTCCTCTGACAGCAGACGCAGGATCTGCATGTATGTTTCAGCGGTGGCAGATTCCCAGCGCTTGCAGGTCCTCTCGGCGACTTCCTCGGACGGAGCCGCCATACGGAGCGCGAACGTAGTTGAACCGCGCTCGATCAGGCGAAGATCGACGTACCATGTTCCCTCGTCATCCGGGGCATACTCGGCATATACGCTCTGCGACTCATTGGTATCATGAAGCCAGTTGCGGGATGCGGAAGTCAGATAGGCGCGGATTCCTGCAGGGACGGAAGGGAGAAGGCGCTCGAGGATCTCAGTGCCTGAAGGTGTGATGTCACAGCTTAGGACAGTTTTTCCGGAGGCGTCCTTGCGAAGTTCGCCTTTTCGCTCGGCTTCGGTCATCAGACGCTGCTCGAGAAGCTCGCTCTTGGCCTGCGTGTAGAGAAAATAATCCATGTACAGAGACTCCATGGCACAGTCCATCAGCTGCGAAGACGGGATGCCGCTTACCTTCGAGAGAATGAACAGGATGATGATCTTTGCATTTGGAAGATCGGTGTTGGCCATGAGGTGCTCCTTGGAAAAAGATGTAGTTCATTATACGCTATTTTTCACATCGAAAAAAGCACTGAAATCTTAACCGATTTCGATTTCATTTTTTCTTGACAAAAGTCAAAAAGCATTAGTTTTCGTTTGAAATATCGCATAATTTGAATGATTCTGACAAGATATTAACATTTCAAACGGGAAAATAATGCTATACTATACGCGGTGTTGAGGACACCGAATCTGACATAAATGAGAATGAGGAGAAACTTTTATGATTAGTCTTGATACTTCCAACATTATGCCTTTTATTGCCGAAGGTGAGATGGAGAAGATGCTGCCGCAGGTTGAAGTGGCACACAACATGCTCCACAAGAAGACAGGCCCCGGCAGTGACTTCCTTGGTTGGGTAGAACTCCCGAGCAAGTACGATAAGAATGAATTTATCCGCATCCGTAAGGCGGC
>CAMYWO010000049.1:0-17493 GCA_947302815.1 uncultured Clostridia bacterium
AACCCTCAAGTTCAAAGTCAGCAGCCTTTCCGATATCATGCAACAAGCCTGCTCTTCGAGCAAGCATCTCATCCAGACCTAATTCTGCCGCCATCATGCTTGCCAGCCAGGCGACTTCAATTGAATGCTGCAACACATTCTGCCCGTAGCTCGTACGATAACGCAGACGTCCGAGATACTTGATGATCTCAGGATTCAGACCGACGATGCCGGTATCAAAAGCAGCTCTCTCACCTTCCTGCTTGATCGTCTGGTTGACTTCTTTACGGGCTTTGTGAGACATCTCTTCGATTCTCGCAGGATGGATACGGCCATCCAAAATCAATCTTTCAATTGTCAATCGGGCGATTTCACGCCGGATCGGGTCAAAACTCGATAGAATAACAGCTTCAGGAGTATCGTCGATGATAATATCAACGCCTGTGCTTGTCTCGATCGCACGGATATTTCTACCTTCACGACCAATAATACGTCCCTTCATCTCATCATTCGGCAGGGACACGACCGAAACGGTCACTTCGGACACATAGTCTGAAGCATAACGCTGGATCGCATTAACCACGATCTCACGCGATTTCTTGTCGGCTTCAGCCTTGGCCTGTTCTTCCATCTGCTTCAGCATTACTGCCATGTCATGGCTGTATTCACGCTGTGCAGCATCAAGAACAAGATTTCGAGCATCACTTACAGACAATCCGGAAACTTTCTCCAGCTCGATCACTTTCTGACGTTCCAGTTCCTTTGCCTTTTCTTCCAGAGCCATTACATCGCTGACACGGGATTCAAGAGCACTTTCCTTCTGTTCCATCGCTTCGATCTTGCGGTTCAGGGATTCCTCTTTCTGCTCGAGACGGTTTCTCTCTCTGGCAATCTCGGATTTTCTCTCTCTAACGTCTTTCTCAAGATCGAGTTTCGCGTTAGTTATCTCCTCTTTTGCCTGTAAAAGAAGCTCTCTCTTTCTGCTTTCAGCATTCTTCTGCGCCTCACCAATCACTCTTTCTGCATCTTCTTCTGCTTTAGCCACATCAGCTTCCAGCTTCTGCTGTTTCGCGGACAGACCCTTGCGGTAATATAATACGGAAAAACATACACTGATGAGAGCACCGACTACAAAAGCAATTACAATCAATAGAATTGCTAACCAAAGTTCTATGGTACTCACCTCCAATATTTAGTTTTCAAGATTCAAAAATACGTTCGAAAAGTCGAACCCATATAATTTTAATGATAAAATAGTTCGATTGTCAACTTAATCGGCCTATTTGTTGCTGTTTTTGTTAGATTTCTTTGTCTTTTTGGCAGGCATCCTTCTCTTAAGAGCTTCCTTGGATGCAACCGAGTAGCCGAAAAATCCCAGCATCTTTCCGAGAGTGTAGTATTCGCCGTGTGAATACGCTACAAGATGCGCCTTCTCAAGACAGATCTTTCCCTTCTTATCGATAAGATTCTCATCTACCGAAACTCCGATCACCTCAGCCAGAAACATATCATGAGACCCGAGTTCGATGATATCCTTCAGTCTGCAGGAAAGTGAGACAGGAGCCTCCTTTATCTGAGGCGCGTATTTAAGGCCTTCAGCCTCAATCGCCGTAAGTCCGGTCTTTTCGAATTTATCTTCTTTCGAACCGCTTCTTACGCCACAGTAATCACAGGCTTTTGCAAGATCCTCCGTCACAAGATTGACCACAAATTCCTGAGTCTCACAGATCAGATCATGGGAGTGACGGCTTTTCCTTATGGAAACTGATACCATCGGCGGTTCGGAATTGATCGTTCCCGCCCAGGCCACCGTAATGATATTCGGTCTTTTATCGATTTTTCGCGGGTCTTTACCGGCACAAGAGATCATAACGACAGGAACCGGATTCAGCATAGTTGAAGGCGGCATATTTACTTTCATATTCAGACTCCTCTCAATTAAACAAGTGCGTGTATACCAAACATCTCGTGGTTCAACAGGAATTCCTTGATCTCAAGCCCGCCGGAGAATCCGACAAGTTTACCGTCTTTACCGATAATACGATGGCAGGGCACGAGGATCGGAAGCGGGTTATCACCACATGCAGAACCAACCGCACGGGTAAGATTTCTGGCCGAGACCTTATCTCCGCCGGTCAGTTCGAGCGCGATATCTTCATAGCTTTTTGTCACACCATACGGGATCGTGCTGACTTTATCCCATACTTTTTTCTGAAAATCACTGCCGTGAAGAGGTTTCGTATGAATGGTAAACGTTGTCCTGCGTTTAAGAAAATACTCATTCAGTTCTACCATACAGCGCATGACTTCCTTTGGAAACTCCATATTGATCAGATCCTTATATTCCGGAGATCCTTCCGGTTTCAAAACACCGGAACTATCCGCAATACCGGTACGGATCGCTACATTTCTCTCAAGATTCCCCTCTACAGGCTTACCATAGGAGAAAAACTTCGTCATTTCAATCACTTCATTATCTCCGCGAATTGCGACAACACCCTTTCGGAACGGAACAAAACCAACCGAGTAGTCAGGATACTCAGAATCCAGAAGCGAGAATAAAGCAGCATCACAATACACTCCGTCTACATAAAGAGCCTCTTCAAGGATCGCTTCCTGTTTCATATTACATTCGAGAAGCACCTGATCGGAAGCTTCATCGGTAACCGGGATCAGCACTTGAATTCTATGGATCTGAAGGTCAAAGAACGCATATCTTAAGAGGCTGTCAAAAGAACTCTTCCTATCTTCTATAGATATACTGACCGTTTCTTCGCCGTCTAAAACGGAAGATGTAAAATACATCACGGCATCAGCACTTCTGTTCTTCTCAGAGTAATTCTCGAGACCAAGAACACCGAATACGAGTTCTTTTCCTGACGGAATAACCGAGGCGGTAAAATACTTGCGATTCGCATCTGCCAGCACAGCGCGGATAAAAGCGGGCACATCATCCGTAACGCGCTCCAGAATCTTCTGATCGCGTATCTTTCCGGAATCCAGTATACGTATTGGCGATAATCTGATATCCGACACGTGCCTACTCCTTATCGTTGCTAATCTTCGTCAGTAATGTCCTCTTTTTTCTCGATATTCAACTGTTCAATATGATTCTGGATATATTCAATATCCTTCGTATACTGTTCGCTCTCGGAAACTGCGGGGATCATGATCGAGCGATCCATCAGATCATGGAACTGTATCAGATAATCTCCGTATTTCTGGCTCTTAACAGTATAATTCCACACGCTTGGAGAAGATACAGACGGGAGATATCCCTGTCGTTTCTGAAGACGCGAAGTAAGAAGCAGCGCATCATCGTCAAGTGCCATAAAGCATGCCAGATCACAAGCCTCCTTCGGATACTTACATGTACCGGAAACACAAAGCGGATAACTGATCAGAAGCGGTGACGAATACTCATCATCCTTGGATGACGGAAGCTGCATCATCGTCAGTGTATTCGGCATATAGTTGTCATAGATCATAAGTTCATCCGTGGTACCGGACCAGATACCGAGTTTTCGTGAAAGAATCGGAGAAACACCGGAGAATAGTTTTTCGATACGCTGCTCGGAAAGGCTTTCGTAGGAATAGCCTAATCGGATGATTGACTCCACAAGGGAAAATGCATCGCGATAAGACGGGATAGAACGGTCATCACTATCCGAAGCGGAAAGATACTCATGATCAAACAGCGAACACGGCAGATAGGGCATCATATTACCTGCAAGGTAGAACGGAAGCACCGTCTGCTCTTCCTCATTCAGTTTTTCAAGATCAGAAAGGAGACTGATAAGTGAGCCTCTGGTCTGACGGTAATTGACGGAAGTGATCCCTGCCTGCTGAAGCACTTCCATATCGCAATAAAGAACTGCGGCAGATGTCTGGTACGGAATACCGTACTGCTGACCGTCCACATAAAAATTCTGAAGAAGCTGAGAATACACACGATCAGCAGACAAGAGAGGATTCTCCGCAAGTTCATCGGTGATCGGTCTGGCAAACGATTTATTAACCACCTGGTCAAAACTGTCCGTCAGGAATATATCCGGCATATCTCCGCTGTTCTTCCACTGTTCGAGCGTCGATGTGCTGCAGCCGTTTTCAGACGTACCGTACACGGAAATAACGATTGGAATATCGATTGAAGAAAGATAATCAAGATCAACAGTTTCACCGGTCACACCCTCTCCGAGAAGGCCTCTGGACTTTGCATAATAAAGCTTGGCAAGGTACTGGCATGTGTCATATGAAAGGGGTGAAGCAATTGTCAGCTCTATCGTTTTTACTTCGGGAGTACTCTCGGACGTGGTCGTCTGTGAAGTCTCTGTCGACTCTGAAGACGGGATCTCGGGGAATTCATTATTAACTTTCTTGCATGAGGATAAAGTTAAGCACGAAAGGATCGAAACGACCAAAACCAGAGCCAGATTTCTTCTACATCCGAAAATCCGTGAATGCCGGACATTATCTCTTTTGGTGTTTGAGAAAAGCATACCGATCCAAAATCCTCATTTCTTTATCATTTTCATTATACAATAAATCGGAAGAAAAAAAGAACTGTCTCTTCTGAGACAGTTCTTCTGGAGCCAATGGTGGGAATCGAACCCACGGCCTATTCATTACGAGTGAATTGCTCTACCCCTGAGCCACATTGGCATTGCGCTTTTAGAGCACAACAAATATACCGATTATTTAAAGATATGTCAAGAGATTACTCATGCTCCATGCGCCAGTCGATGCAACGCTGCAGATAATGGACATAGTCCGGATTCTTGCACATGCCCTTCCCTTTTACGTCGGAAATCTTTGCAACATCCTGGCCATTACAGAGTGTTGTCTTCATGACAATGTTGAGTGCCGGTACACACGTATCGTTCGCAATATACGTACCGATACCAAAGGCCACTCTCGCACGGCCCTGGAAGTGTCGGTAAATCGCGTTCGCTTTTTCAAAGTTCAGACTGTCGGAGAAAAGTAGTGTTTTCGTCGTAGCATCGATACCAAGGGACTTGTAGTGCGCGATCATCTTCTCGCCCCACTCGACCGGATCTCCCGAATCATGACGGACGCCGGAAAAGAGCGTCGAATATGTCAGCTGGAAGTCACGAAGGAAGCAGTCTGTCGTAATCGTATCTGTCAGCGCCGTACCATTAAGTACACCATATTCTTCCACCCATGCACGGAGCGCGTACCAGTTAGAATAGGCGGGATTATGCTTGTGATCGCCCTGACCGACACACATGATCCACTCATGCGCCATAGTACCTACCGGAGTCAGGTTATATTTCATAGCAAGATATACATTCGACGTTCCCACAAAAGTGCTGCCGGTACCGGAAAGATCAGCATCTGCCAGTGTTTTTACCGCCATATCCTGAGCCTCTGCGGAAAGACGTCTTCTCATACCGAATTCACTGAAAGAGGAAAGACAGTACTTTCCGCTCTTGATCCAGCCGATCTTCTCATCCAGACGCTCTTTAAAGCTTCTTATAAGATCGTTATAATCGTAAGCCATACGGAAATACACTTCATTAACGATAGCAAGCGTCGGGATCTCATACATAGACGTATTCAGCCATGTTCCGCGTGTCTCAATCGACAGTCCGCATTCGGCATCCGTAGTAATCTCGAAATCTTCGTATCTCGGCTGCCAGAGTCTCAGGAAATCCACATAGGATCCCTTGATCCACTTGATCTCATCAAGATACATCAGTTCTTCCTCAGTAAAACGAAGTTCGCAGTATGCCTGAAGCTGTTCCTTGATCTCTTCGATCATTTCGGAAGTGAACTTTACATCCGTGTTTCTGCAGCGAAATGTCCACGTGGTCTTATATGACGGAAACTGGTGATAGATCGCCTGTCCCATCGAAAACTTGTACATATCGGTCTCCAGAAGACTTGTGATAATTCTGTGCAGTTTCATATTACTCCCTCCAGGGTTCTTTTCCCTCATTCAGAATATCGATCTGGCAGCACTTCATGGTAAGAAGCGCCGCATCGTGAGATGCCGGGGAAACACCCGCGCAGCAGGCACCATCAACGAGAATATCTCTTTCAGGGAACAGATTCTTGATCGTAAGCGCATTGGAGACAACACAGATATCTGTGCAGAGTCCGATGACTTCGATCGGATCCGTATCGCCCTTGAGAATGTTCTTCCATCCGGTAAAGCCGAAAGAAGGCTTCTCAATTACAAGAGCATCTTCCGGCGCGGCATTTCTGATCTTAACCGGGATCTGCCATCCGTCAGAACCCTTGATACAGTGCGGCACAGGCAGATACTTGCCTTCTCTTGTCTTCATATAATTCTTCTTATGGGTATCCTGCGTAAAGATAACGCGATCACCGTTTTTCACGTATTTCTTAATCTTTTTCACTACATTGGAGACGATTTTAGCAGCTTCCTTAGAACCGAGAGCGCCATCAATAAAATCCGTCTGCATATCAACGACGATAAGTGTTTTCATAAGATACCCTCCATCATGTCAAAACTTAACGTCATTATAAATCAACAGCGGATAAAAAAGAAAGACTCCCGACCGAGGATCACAGCGGATCCGGAATCGGGAGTTTTTCTGGCGTCCACGAGGGGATTCGAACCTCCGGCCTACCGCTTAGGAGGCGGTCGCTCTATCCTGCTGAGCTACGTGGACATATGAAATCGCCGTTATGGCTGTTTCACACGAGAATCACTGGAGACGCGTCATCGTCTTCTTCGTTTCGGCTTTCACCTTCTCCATGTCGATCGTCTTAAGCTCGTGCTTATAAAGTACAAACTGTCCGTCGATCATCACGGACTCGACACACTTCGGGCCACATGAATATACCAGTGCGGAAAGCGGATTACCGAGAGGCCACATCTGCGGACAATCATAGTCAATAATCTGTATATCCGCCGTCATGCCTTTTTCTATAATACCACAACTATCAAAGCCACATGCCAGATAGCCGTTTCGGGTCGCCATCTTAAAGATGTCTCCTGCAGCAAGCACTGTCGGATCGAGAGTCTTTCCCTTCGCCATGAAGGAAGCAAGACGCATCTCCATGAACATATCCTGATTGTTATTGCTGGCCGCACCATCAGTTCCGAGACACAGACGGATACCGTCATTCATCATCTCAACCATATCCGCAAATCCGGAAGCAAGCTTCATATTACTAGAAGGATTATGAGCCACCCAGACTTTTCGCTCAGCAAGGATCTTTCTGTCCTCTTCACTTAAGTGGACACAGTGGGCAGCTACGGTCTTATCATTAAGAAGACCCGCCCAATCAAGCTTCTGTACCGGAGACATTCCATAACTCTTCTGACAGTTCTCATTCTCCGTGATCGTCTCTGAAATATGTACACTGACAGGAAGATCATATTCCTTCGCCAGTTCCGCAAGCGGCTGATAGAAGTATTCCGGATACAGGTAGATCGAATGCACGAGAAGACTGTGCGTAAGCAGTCCTTTTCCCTCGGAAGCGATAAAAGCATTCAGTTCATCAACGCTGGTTCTGTCGATCGACCAATTGCCGTCAACGCACTTCTTGCCCATAGAGGTCTGCTGGACACGGAATCCTGTCTCCACAGCGCCTTTTGCAATAAGAAGCGCACCGTCGTACATATTGGCAACACAGGCCGTACCGCCTTCAATCATCTCGGCAAGCGTCAGCAGATTACCGTAATAGAAGTCATCCGCAACCATCTTATCTTCACGCGGGATGATCTGACCGAAAAGCCAGTCCTGAAGCGATCGGTCATCCGCGATATTACGGAAGATCGACATTGGAGTATGTCCATGAGCGTTTGCAAAAGTCGGACAGAGGATCTTGTTTCTGCCGTCATACTCAAAGTAATCACCGGATTCACCAAAAGCTGCTATCGCTTCCTGCTTCGATGTTCCGACGTATTCGATCTTATTACCGCAAACGGAACAGTATCCATGTTCGATAATAGAAACCGGTGCGTTATCGTGTGCCGTTACGATCGTTATATCCGAGAAAAGCACTGATCTGGTCATATTATTCCTCCAGATCCCAAGAGTGGATGTATTTATCCTGCTCAGGAGTCAGCTTATCGATTGAATAGCCCTTTGACTGAAGGAGAAACTCACCAACACGGTCATCGATCACTGTCGGAGTATCGTAAACATGCTTATCGAGTTCTTTACCATGCTCGGCAATATAACGTGCACTCTGAGCCTGAAGAGCAAAACTCATATCCATGATCTCAACCGGATGTCCGTCTCCACTGGCCAGATTAACCAGTCTGCCCTCTGCAAGAATACAGATCGTACGTCCGTCAGGCATTACATATCCTTCAATGTTCTTTCTGAGCTCCTTCTTCTCTTTTGCCATCTCACCGAGCTGAACCAGATTGATCTCTACATCAAAATGACCGGCATTACAGCAGATCGCTCCATCTTTCATCTTTTCAAAATGCTGCTTCGTAATAACATCCTTGCAACCGGTGACAGTTACAAAAACATCTCCCAGCGGAGCAGCTTCGTCCATCGTCATGACATCATAGCCTTCCATAATGGCTTCACATGCCTTAACGGGATCGATCTCGGTTACGATGACACGCGCACCCATTCCCTTGGCACGAAGTGCAACACCCTTACCGCACATACCGAAACCTGCCACAACAACATACTTTCCGGCAACGATCAGATTAGTTGTCGCCATAATTGCCGTCCATACGGATTGACCTGTACCAAAACGGTTATCAAAGAGATGCTTGCAGCGTGCATCATTAACAGCAATGACAGGATATGCAAGTCTTCCCTCTTCTTCAAGGATTTTGAGTCTGTGAACACCTGTTGTCGTCTCTTCACAGGCACCAAGCATTCCTGCTACAAGATCCTTATGCGTGGAATGCAGGAGCATAGCCAGATCGCCGCCATCATCAATAACAATGTCCGGACCGAAAGCAAGCGTCATTTCAAGATGCTTTCTATACGTTTCAGGATCAGCTCCATGGATACAGTATACTTTCATGCCACGCTCAACAAGTGCTGCCGCAACATCATCCTGAGTTGAAAGAGGATTGCAGCCTGTAAGAGCAACATCCGCACCGCCCTCACGGAGAACAAGTGCAAGATTGGCGGTTTTCGCCTCAACATGAACACTTACAGAGATCTTAAGTCCTTCAAAAGGACGTGTCTCTTTCAGTTCTTTTTCAATAATACGCAAAACAGGCATATTTCTATATGCCCAGTCGATTTTGTGATGCCCTTCAGGGGCTAATGCGATGTCTTTGATCTCGTAACGAGGCAGTTCACTCATAGTATATCCTCCTTATAATTTGGAGAAGAACTTCTCCATTAACGCAATACTGTTCTTCGAAGAAGCGTTTGCATTCTCCATGACCTCCGCATGTGACAGAGGCTGTCCGGAGATTCCAGCAGCATAATTCGTAATGCATGAAACTGCAAGAACCTTTAATCCGCTATGACTTGCCGCTATAGCCTCTGCAACCGTCGACATACCGACAGCATCAGCGCCTAAGACACGAAGAGCTCGGATCTCAGCCGGAGTTTCATACTGCGGACCGCGGGTATATGCATATACGCCCTGATGAAGAGGAATATTTAATTCATTTGCCGAATCAATAAGTTTGTTTCTAAGATCAACATCATAGACACATGTCTGATCCGGAAAACGAGGTCCGAACTCGTCCAAATTAGCACCACGAAGCGGCGAATCACAGAAAAGTCCGATATGATCGGTAATTACCATCAGTTCGCTGGGATGCATATCCTTATTAATTCCACCGGCCGCATTGGTCATAACCAGAGTCTTCACACCGAGCTTCGCCATCACACGAACATAGAAAGTTGCTTCCTGTGTGGAATAGCCCTCATAAAAATGGAAACGGCCCTTCATAATGAATGTAAGACGACCGGAAAGCATGGCAACCAGGAGTTTTCCGTCATGTCCGGCTACAGTTGTCCTCGGAAAATGAGGGATAGTTTCATAAGCAATCTCCGAGATCGTTTCTACACGATCCGTTAGCGGCCCCAGACCTGAGCCCAGCACAAGGCAGACATCAGGAATATCCGTTATCTGAGAACGGATATACTCAGATGCCTCAACTACCTTCGCATAGTAATCAGAATTAGTCATTGGAATCCTTTCCACAGCAATTCTTATACTTCTTGCCGCTTCCGCACGGACACGGATCATTGCGGCCAACTTTCTTCGAGTCACGCTTTACAGGCTGGTTCTGTGTAATACCTGCCTGCTGATTGGCTTTTGCATCCACACCGGACTGCGCACGCTTAGCAACAGAATCCAGTTGGGCACTTCCGTGACCTTCCTGAAGTTTCTTCACGGTGTTTTTACGCTCAATACGCTGACCGGCCTCAATGTTAGCCTTCATAATCAGACGGACTGTATCGTTCTGAATAAGCATATTCATCTCATCGAACATTTCAGAACCTTCGATACGGTATTCAACAACAGGATCCTTCTGGCCGACAGATCTCATGCCGATTGCATTACGGAGCTGATCCATAGCATCGATATGATCCATCCACTTCTGGTCAACATTGAAAAGCAGGATCTGACGCTCAGCCTCACGGAAGATCTCCGGAGTAAGCTCCTCATCACGCTTTTCAAGTTTTTCAAGGCCCTGTTCAACAAGTTTCTCGGATACTTCAGATGCATCAGCAGTTTCCTTTTCGCTGATCGTCTTAGAAAGATCTTCAAGAACCGGAACATCACCGAAAACATCGGCGATATTAGCCTTCAGGCCCTTGCACTCTTCAGTTCCGACATCGCCATCAAGTGCTGCGCGGTCAACAATACGCTCGGCAACCGCAGTAAGCATCTTCTTGATCGTATCATGGATATCCACACCATCAAGAACTTTACGGCGCTGTTCATAAATAAGATTTCTCTGAACATTCATAACATCATCGTATTCGAGAACGTGACGTCTTGTACTGAAGTTCATGCCCTCAACCTTCTTCTGGGCACTTTCGATCTGCTTGGAGAGGATACCGGACTGGATCTCAACGGACTCATCTACTCCGAGACGCTCAAATGCGGATGTTGCCCGGTCACCACCGAACAGACGCATCAGATCATCATCAAGTGCAAGGAAGAACTTCGTACGTCCCGGGTCACCCTGACGGCCGGCACGACCTCTTAACTGGTTATCAATACGGCGGGACTCATGACGCTCTGTACCGACGATAAAGAGACCGCCAGCTTCTCTAACCTTCTCTGTTTCTTCCTTGATTTCTTCTTTAAATTTCTTCTCCAATGTAGAGAATCTTTCACGAGCTTCGAGAATAATTTCATCATCGGTCTCGTTATATGCAGTAGAAGCATCGATCAGTTCCTCAGTATAACCGAGTTTTCTCATTTCCTGCTTCGCCATAAACTCCGGGTTACCACCCAGCAGAATATCGGTACCACGACCAGCCATATTTGTAGCGATAGTAACTGCACCGTAACGGCCGGCCTGAGCAACGATCTCCGCCTCACGGAGATGGTTCTTAGCGTTCAATACATCATGCTTGATGCCTGCACGGGTAAAGATCTTAGACAAGAACTCGGACTTGCTTACTTCAACAGTACCGACAAGTACCGGCTGACCTTTCTCATGAGCTTCCTTTACCTGACGGAGAACTGCTGCATACTTACCGCTCTGGTTCTTATAAACCGCATCATGCTCATCAATACGTGCAATCGGCTTATTTGTCGGGATCTGGATAACGTCGAGACTGTAGATCTGACGGAACTCAGACTCCTCGGTATAAGCAGTACCGGTCATACCGGCGAGTTTCTCATACATACGGAAGTAATTCTGGAAAGTAATCGTAGCCAGAGTCTTGGATTCTCTTTCGACCTTAACGCCTTCCTTTGCCTCAATTGCCTGATGGAGACCATCACTAAAACGGCGTCCATACATCAGACGGCCGGTAAAGTCGTCAACGATAATAACTTCACCATTCGTAACAACGTACTTCTGGTCACGTTCCATGGTACCGTTCGCTTTAAGAGCATTATTGATATAGTGCTGAAGATCGAAGTTTTCCGGATCAGAAAGGTTATTAACACCGAAGTGCTTCTCTGCCTTCTCAATACCCTTGGCAGTAAGTACAGCAGTTCTTGCCTTCTCATCAACTACGTAGTCGCAGTCTCCGCTGACATCATCGATATCGACCTTTTCATCTGTCTCAACAACGACAAACTTCTTAAGTGTCTTAACAAAGCGGTCCGCCTTGGTATACATATCGGAGGATTCTCCACCCATACCGGAAATGATAAGAGGTGTTCTTGCTTCATCGATCAGGATACTATCGACCTCGTCGACGATCGCATAAACGAGATCTCTCTGCACCATCTTCTCTTTTCTATCCACCATGTTATCACGGAGGTAGTCAAATCCGAATTCATTATTCGTACCGTAAGTAATATCGGAATTGTAAGCCTTTCTTCTGTCAGAATTATCCATGTCATGAACAATCAGTCCGACTGAAAGGCCGAGGTAGCGGTAAACCTTACCCATCCACTCACTGTCTCGCTTTGCCAGGTAATCGTTGACGGTTACGACATGAACACCGCGACCGGTAAGAGCATTGAGGTAAACCGGAAGAGTCGCCACGAGGGTCTTACCTTCACCGGTCTTCATCTCGGCGATACGGCCCTGATGAAGAATGATACCACCGATCAGCTGTACCTGATACGGTCTAAGTCCAAGAACTCTGTGTGCAGCCTCTCTGATCGTTGCAAATGCATCCGGAAGAATGTCATCAAGAGTCTCACCGTCAGCAAGACGCTTCTTCAGGACATCTGTCATGCCCTTTAATTCTTTTTCAGACATTTCTTTGTACTTATCAGACCGGCTCTCGATTTCCTCCACGATCGGCATGATGTGTTTGATCTCATGATCGCTGTGCGTACCGAAGATCTTGGTAATAATGCTCATTTCTTTCCTTTTCCTTCCGTTTTTCCTTTTTCTGACTTCTCAGCCTGTATATTCATTCTGTCAAGCACTGTCCGATACCCATCTGCACCGTAATCCAGACAACGCTTAACACGACTGATCGTTGCTGTGCTGACGCCTGTTTTCTCGAAGATCTCCGTGTAGGTATAACCCTTCGCAAGAAGGATCGCAACCTGAAACCTGGACGCAAGCGACTTGATTTCGGAGATCGTGCAGAGATCCTCAAAAAGAGAATAGCACTCATCTGTCGTCTCCAAAGTCAGGATTGCTTTGAAAAGATCATCCATATGCTCATCTTTTAACTTGTCGTTAACCATCGTTTCACTCTGCGAGACTGATCAGATAATCAATAAAGCTGTCAAGATAGCCGGTAGACACAAAGAAAACACAGAGCGTTACCAAAAGAATCACGACGATAGCGATCAGAATGCGCTTCGTCATCAATTTTCTCTTGGCAACACGGAGAACATCACCGATGGACATTTCGCCATTTCTGCCGGAAGATGCCTGTTTTGTTGACCCGACTTCTCTAACCTGCTCGATATTCTGTTTCAATCTCTTTCCTCCGAAAACATAGCAACTCAAAATATCAGCTCCTAATACTATACCGCAAGGAAAGAAATGTGACAATAACTTTTTTATATATATAAATTATATATAATGCACTAACTGTCAGATGTATCTATATTATCGTAATGATGGGACTTTTCGTACTTTTCGATCTTCAGATCCACACCTTTCTCCGATGCATAAGACTTCATCTCATTAATATATCGTAGACTTTCCTCGGAACCGTTCTCCGGAATGACCAGAAGCAGCGTCTTCCGTGTATCCGGTAAAACAGTAACCGTTGTTCCCGAATACTCAGCGCCTTCAAACTCCTCAAGATCCTTAATATATGACCTCATTTTCTTCTTTACATTTCCACCATCCTGATAATATGGTGCCGTTGTATCCATACTTTTTATAGAGACGATCTCATTATCCGAATATGAACTGATTGTAGGAAAACTGCTCGGAAGATTACCGCCGAAATGTTCTCTTATAGCTGTACCTCTTTCAAAATTATCAAGATCCCACACAGAATCCGTTTCTTTATCATCATCATCGTCTGCCTTTGTTCTCAGTGGTATCGCATCCGCATAAAGTGAAAACGAAGTACAGTAAGACCTCGGAATCTTTATTCTTCCGGCTTCAATATCATAATAAACGCAAACATATACGCATTTGTCAGCACCTTCATAATCAAGATATACGGAGACATTCTGTACCAGATTATCGTAAATCCAGTCCTTATTGATCAGACTTCGGTATTCCTCGACGATCCGGTCACGAACATATCGCCCGAACAATGCTGTTCCAATAACATCTTCAATATCCACGCCCGTAAGACCGGCAGCAGTTCCGAACATTCCAAGGGTCTCATCGAGCTTGTCTGTATCAATAGACGCTTTATCTGCAATTCCAAAGACAGAAACAACATCATCGACACATTGTATACCGTTTGAGGCAAATGGTATTGCTACATTCAACTCTGAAACAACATTCTCTGATGCTCTCTGCATATAAAGCTCAGCGTTAACGGATGTTATCGACGAAATTGCTGCACAGATAAGCACAAGAAACAAAGACATAGCAATAGATGCTTCCAAAACGATTGAACCAATTTCAGACCTTATCTTCTTATGTCCCCTTCTCATACAATTCAAACCTCCTTTTCACCGAGTACGGATCATCAGAAAGCTTTCCCGTTGCACTGACGCCTGTATAGAGATGTTCCGAGCAGTCACGCCGGATCACGGTATTCATACGATCCAGAAGTTCATCCTCGGGCACAAACAGCAGAAAAACACGGAAATAGTCACGATATGTCGTCTGCAGGTAATCATCGATCGCATAATTGTAAAAAAGGGGGACCTTTTTTCCCGAGGTAAGTTTAGAGGTATCCGAGACAGCACGCATAAAGGCCATAAAAAAGATAATGGTGTACTGAATCACAACCGGGTCAACATAAACAGTAAAGAACGAGGAAACAAATACAAGAATTGATATTACTTCTGCAATTCCAAATGCAAGTTCCATTTTCGATTCATCCATGAGAAAAGCACTGAAATCCAGTATTAATCTTGTGCCTAGGATCATACCGTAAGAGACATTTTTGTTCGTCCCGGATGAGGAACTGCCAACCAGCAGATATTCCAGATCACAGGTATTTTCGCCATGAATCTCCGAAAAAGGGATGCCGATAATGTTCGCTTCTTCAACGCTTCTGCTATTTTCCTCGTATTCTTTCACTCTGGAATCAAAAGAAAACGCGGCATATTCGTTGATCAAAAGCCTGTCGACGATCGACGGAAGCTGATAATCCATGTATTTATCCATCGCAGAGGTCATATAACCCACGCATGACGTATCAAACAATGAAATAGGGACTGTCGTATCACCGATTTCCATTACGGCACTGACGTTCTTTTTCCAAACCTCATCAAGATCATCCACAAACGAATAGAAATCCGTGAGTTTGTCCTCTAAACCGTTCTCAGCACACTTTTCCTCTACTTTCTCCCACATCTCAGAGAATTCTTCCCTGTTCAGAAAGTAATCCTGAAAAGTCGGAAGCCATGAGCTAATACCGGATCCGGTTATCGCATCTGTCCCTGTAAGTTTGGAAATTGATAACCCGAGTCGATCCATGATCCCAGATCCCTCAAATGCAAGCCCACGGAGACGCATATATTCTGAAATTGATTTACGCAGATCATCATTTGTAAACTCGTCCGTCAATTCATACTGAAATGACATATCCTGATATTTTTTCGTCATTTCATCGAACACGGCATGATCTGACTCTACCGAATCAAGAACATAGATACCATACCAATCCTGATAATTACGGTTAAACTGGGAAAGGATCTGTTCGACCTGATGCGATACCGCAGTTGTAAGAATAACTTCCTGCTTCCGTCGGTACGCACCTTTTATATATATGCTCTCCAGAATAATCGCAGCAGAAAGAATGATACATAGAAACAGAGTAATCGTACCTTTTCGGCCTTTAAATCTTATTTTCATGACGCACCTCCTAATTCAGGAGAATACGCAATGAATCACGTACACCTTTTCCGAATCTGTAGGCTTTTTCGGGGCAGCTCATCAGTACATCCCATTGATTATTCTCGCTTCTTTTGGATCGTACATGATAAATAGCCCCTTTGCGGTTATCCTCTTCCTGACACTCTACTGACAAAGACGCTATCTCATGAGTTCTCGAATAGACCACAGGACACATGGATAAAGTCACACATAGTATTGAAAAAACAATGGTAAAGACAATTGCTGTCTGCGTTGTATGCATGTTCGTCACCTCCTGCCTCAATATAGCAGGAAGCAAAAAATAAATACGCAGATTTATTCGACAAAAAGTAGCAAAAGTACTACGAATGGGAGAAATATGTCAAAAGAACGGATTAAATCTCTTTTCGGAACCTAAGTCTGTTGACGGACCATGTCCTGGATAACAGACAATATCATCATCCATCGTCTGAAGAAGACGGATCGAGTCAATCATATCCGAGTGGGACCCGCCAAGATCCGTCCTTCCAATGCTCCGCTTAAAAAGCATATCACCGGTAAACATGATCTTTTTCCCATATTCAAAAGAAAAAAGATAACAAACTGATCCCGAAGTATGACCCGGAGTGCAGACAGTCTTAATCGAAAATACCGGTTCAGCGCACATATCCAGATCTGCTGATGACATATCTGTCCCGGGAAGAATCTCAGATTTTACGTTTACGGAAACATTAATACCAAAACTCGCTGAATGATTCAGATAAGGATCATTCAGCATTTTCTGATCCTGAGCGGAGATATAGATCGGACAGCCGAACTTCGAAACAATACCTTCTGCTTCAGCGATATGATCAAAATGTCCATGCGTGCAGAAAACAGCTTTTACATCAATATCAGAAAGCCCCGTCTCTTCCCACGGACAGCAGGGATCAATCACCAGCGCCTCGTTACCGAAACGGATGACATACATATTGGCACAAGCAAGGCCATAAGAAAATGAAAGGATATCCATGAATATCAGAATGAAGAATCCCGAACAAGTTCACGCCAGTCAAGATCACCGCGGTCAATAGCAAGGATCAGGATCTCGGCACTAGCAAGGTTCGTGGCATACGGAATACTATTGTAATCACACGCCTTGAGAAGCGGATTGATCTCATTATAATTCGCCAGTTGTGTATCTCTCAAGTAAATAACAGAGTCGATCTCGTTATATTCTGCACGGGAAGCAAGCTGATCAAAACCACCGGAATAATCTGTCGACAAGCCGACCACATTAAGATCAGCAGCTGATTCCAATAAGGTAGCTGTGTTATGAAGCGATATCAGAGTGTGTTTTGAAAGGAGCTGACGATACGCAATACAAAAGTTTACAAGAAGCTCATTCTTCCGATTATCAGCCATAACAACAATCTTCATTCCCGGTGCCTCCGAAAAAGTATATATATATTCTACTAACTCAAGGGGAAATCTGCAACTAAAATTTACTA
>CAMYWO010000050.1:0-17326 GCA_947302815.1 uncultured Clostridia bacterium
ACAAACTTCGGGGGTTTTTATATGAAATACAGTTTCGAACTAAAGAAAGAGATTTATGAGAAATATTGTGAAGGATACGGAAGTGACTATCTTTCTATGAAATACGGTCTTGATTCATCCAAAATCCGATATATGTGCAGTTTAATAGATCAGCACGGAATAGATGCTATTAGACATAAGTTTACTAAGCATTCTTCGGCTTATAAATTGGCTGCAATTAATCGCGTATTAGTAAATGGTGAGGCTGTTAGAGCTGTTGCTCTCAATCTTGGGTTGACCAATAGCTGTATATTGGACCAATGGATTAAATCCTACATTGAGAACGGGTATAATGTCATTACAAAGAAGAAAGGCAGGCCTTCAACCCGTGGCAAAGGAAAAGAAGATGATCGAAGAGCTGGAGAAGGAGAACAAAGAACTTCGAGAGCAACTGTTGAGGAAGACTATCGAGATCGAATTATTAAAAAAACTGCAAGCCTTAGCTCAAGAGGAAGAAAAGAAGGAAAAGAACTACTGACCAAGGCAGTGACTGAGCTAAGGCAAGAATTAAAGTGTTCATTGGATTTTATCTTGGATACAATCAACACGAACGATTCACTGCCGGACCTTCCCAGGTCGGACTACTACTATTGGAAGAACCATATCGATCCGGATATGAAGAATACGGATCTTATGGAAGCAATAGCAGTTATATACACAAATAACCATAAGCGTTACGGTTATCGCAGAATCACATTGCAACTCAAAAACGAAGGTTGGAAAGTAAACCATAAGACCGTAAAGAGACTTATGTCTAAGCTGAAGATATATGGAATTACGCCAAGATCAAAATACAAGTCCTATAAAGGTGGTTTCAATGGGACTGTAGACAACAAGCTCCTGCACAAGAGCGTAGATACCAAGAAACACAAAACAGAATACATAAGGGATTTCAGCACATCTGATGTCAACGAGAAATGGGCTACTGATGTATCTGAATTCCATATAGCTGCTGGCAAACTGTATCTATCTCCGATCTTAGATATGCATAACAGAGAGATAGTTTCCTATAGCATTTCAAAGCATCCTGGATACATGCAGATAACGGACATGTTGAATAAGGCATTCAACAAATTCGACGACCTCGGCAATCTCATATTTCATTCAGATCAGGGGTGGCAATATCAGATGTATCACTATCGTAAAGAATTGAAAAAAAGAGGAATAACACAATCTATGTCTCGTAAGGGAAATTGCTTAGATAACAGTCCTATGGAGAACTTCTTCGGGAAGATGAAGAATGAGATGTTCTACGGACACGAGTTCGATTTTGAAACATTAGAACAGTTGCAGAAAGCTATGGAAGAATACATTGATTATTACAATAACAAGAGAATTCAGGTCAAACTGAAAGGACTGACTCCTTGCCAAGCAAGGAATCAGTCCTTATACTCGTTTTAAACCGTCCAACTTCAGGGGTTCACTTCATGCACCGCTCCTTTTTTTGTAACATCATTTTGAAACTCAGCCCTTAATCACACCGGTGATCTCAGCATATGTCAACGGACGGATGATCACTTCATCCTTGGTCTCCTCGAGTTTATACGGATCAAGCAGTTTCAGTGCTTTTTCATAAGGAATGGAACCGAGGATTTTCTTATCCGTAGAACTGATCAGCAAAAGGATAAAACGATCCGTCTCCTCATAGAAATCACGGGGCTTCTTCAGAAGTCTTGTCGCGATACCTTCATTCAAAGCAAAGGATCCCGCAGGATTACCATTGCTGTCGCACTGGTAATTGTAGGCAGGTGTATACGCGTTATTCCATAACGGAGACTGGCTGATCTCTTTATCATTATCTTTCTTACGATCAAAAATGCCCATATATCACAACTCCTCTATCTGTGTCTCTGATGCGATAATGTTCCCGCTTTCTTTCTTATTCTTCACATACACATAGATCGATACAACGATTCGGATGATCAGCATGACTACGACTGCGCCGCAAAGATCCAGGAACACATCGAAAAGACTTGCCGATCTGCCATCTACAAAGATCTGGTGATACTCATCCGCCGATGCGGAAAGCGCGGTGATCCATAAAGAAACGGCAATGTATACCTCGTTATCATTCTTAATCTTATCCAGTAATCTTATTCCGGGCTGATCCAGTCTCGTCTGGATGTGGTTCGTCGCGAACATCGCAATATACGCTAAAACGGAAAGGATCGTAAACTCGATAATGTGCGCACAGCTTCTTACTACTTCTTCACTGGCCGTAAAATGAAACCAGTCGGAGATGCGGCGGATCAGATCCTGGGAACGGAGCGTGGAAGCATCCGCGGACTCGGCGGAAAGTGAAAAGATTACCGCCAGCCAGCCGACCACCAGGATCCACATGATGAACGCAAAAAGGAAATATAAGGGATGAAAAACCGCTTTCTTCTTTTTTTCCTGCGTCAGTCCCATACTGCACATCTCCTACAGAATTTACAAATTCAAGTATACTACAAACAGAGGAACTTCTCAAAATTATTAGTGAAAAGCACTCAGGAACGGTTTCTCTGATCTTTCATGGCGCGGTCAATATCACGTTTCGCCGTCTTCTCCGCAGCCGAATCACGTTTATCGAAGTTCTTCTTACCTCTTGCCAGACCGATCTCGAATTTGACCTTTCCATCCTTAAAATAGCATTTCGTTGGCACGATCGTCAGACCGTCCTGCTTGACCGTCGAGAAAAGCCGGATGATCTCACTCTTATGCATCAGCAGTTTTCTGGTCCTCATCGGATCAAGATTAAAGCGGTTACCCTGCTCGTACGGGCTGATATGCACGCCGATCAGGAAGATCTCGCCTTCCTTGACCTGCACATAACTGTCTTTCAGATTCACTTTTCCCGCGCGAAGAGACTTTACCTCCGTACCGGAAAGCACTATTCCCGCTTCAAACTTCTCATCTATGAAATAGTCATGGAAAGCCTTCCGGTTCTCCGCGATGACCTTTATTCCCTTCTTAATTGCCATATTCTCCTCCTAATTCCAGCGAAGGATACGCGTTCATATCCATCCCGTCCCGGACACCGCGACGGAAATCATAATATCCGGCAGAAGCGATCATTGCGGCATTATCCGTACAGTAAGCCATCTTGGGAAGGCAAAGCGAACACTTTCTCTTTGCCGCCAGTTTCTCGACTTTCTGTCTCAGACAGGAATTCGCGGACACACCGCCTGCGAGGCAGATCTTCTTCATTCCGGTAAGCTTGATTGCCTGATCCAGTCGGTCACAAAGGATCGAGCAGATCGCATCCTGATAGGACGCGGCGAAATCATTGATATTTACCTCTCCACCGCTCTGACGCACCTGATTGATCGTATTCAGAGCGGACGTCTTGATGCCGCTGAATGAAAAGTCGAGAGAATCCGTGATCTTCGGAGACGGGAAAGAATACGCTTTCGCATCTCCGGACTTACTTGCCTTATCCAGTTTCGGTCCGCCGGGATAACCCAGACCGATCACTCTCGCGATCTTGTCAAAAGCCTCGCCTGCCGCATCGTCACGCGTGCTGCAGATACACTCCATATCCGAGTAATCCTTCACGAGAAGGATCTCACTGTGACCGCCGGAAACAACCAGACAGAGGAACGGCGGTTCCCACGTAGTATCCGTAAGATAATTGGCGGCGATATGTCCCGCCATGTGATTCACTCCGACAAGAGGGATCTTCTTCACTTCACACAGTGCTTTTGCCGCGGAAACTCCGACAAGAAGCGCACCGACAAGACCCGGGCCCTTGGTGACACAGACAGCATCAATATCATCAAATGACACCTCCGCCTGCTTCATGGTCTCGGAAATGACGGGAACGATCGCCTCAACATGCATACGGGAAGCAATCTCCGGAACGACACCGCCGTACTGGCTGTGAAGATCTGCCTGAGACGCGATCATGCTCGCACGTACAATACGGCCGTCTTCAATTACTGCACATGCTGTCTCATCACAGGATGATTCAATTCCTAATGTTAACACTGCCATCTCAGGAGCCTTTCTTAAAGTATGTTTCCAGGAATTCCTTCAGGGTCTGCCTGTATCCGTTCGGATCGATCATGTAAGCTTCACAGTATCCCGCACCGGAAATCATACTGGACATCGTCGTATTCGGGTTTAGACGCTTTCTCTCTTCAACGATCTGCCCGATCTTGTCAGATCCGACAAAAGTATCACGGCCACCGTACATAATGCATACAGGGATCGGAAGTCTGGAGATCTCTGCCGCCAGGTTTACACTTCCGCCCACACCGGATGAAACACGGATCGCGTAAGGAACAAAGTACTTCGTGATGAATGACATCTTCGACTTCTTCTTAACAAAAGGCGTAATGTAATCATCCGAGTTCTTCGCCGGAGAATCCAGAATGATGCCGGAAATATAGTGTACATCAAAACCGAGAGAAACGATCTTCTGATCATAATCCTCCAGAACTTCACTGTCCAGGGACGGCGGAAGTTTATCCATGCCGAGAAGGCAGGCACTGCATCCTGAACCGATGCCATAGAGCACAACATCCTTTGTTACAGAGATCTTCTTAACATGTTTGATCGCACCGAGTACATCCTGCCACTCAAGATAACCGTATCCGCAGATCGTACCGCTGCTCTCTCCAGAGTTACGAAGATCAAAGAGGAACACATTATAGTGCATATTCAGAAAGTCCTCGATCATCTGGACCATCGCCACGTTAAAAGGCAGACGGTTGGACTGAGTATCGTGCACAACAATGATCGTACTGATCGGATCATCGGTCTTAAAGAACCATCCGGACAGCTGAGTCTGCTCATCCGCAGAAGTAAAACTGGTCGCTGAATAAGGCGGAAGAACGTTGGAAGGAATATTGGGAAGTTCCTTCTTATCGATACTCATCAGACTATTCGCAGTAGATGTAGTCATAACAATTACCGCGATCGTAGCAACAGCAAGGATACTGAGGACCAGCGCAACACGGACAATAAGTCCGGAAAGCGAGATCCTTTTTCCTTCACGTTTTGTAATACCTCTTCCCATACAGACCTCTTACAGCATACGGTGTTTCCGCAGGATCATAACAGCAACTGCGATACTGAAAACACCGGAACCTAAAAGGATGAAGAAAGGTATGGGATTCGAAGAAAAGTTGGAATCCCACGGCATCGGGCAGTTTTGTCCGAAGAAACTGGAAATGATCGTCGGAACAGAAAGTGCGATCGTCGCCGCAGCCATGATCTTCATGATATCGTTCATATTATTATTGATGATCGAAGCATACGCATCCAGCGTATGGCTGACAACGGACATATAGGTATCCGCCATTTCCATCGCCTGCTTGAACTCGATGATGACATCATCCAGAAGCTCTTCATCTTCTTCATACTGACGGATCGTCGTCGGTCCGTGATTCAGTTTCTCGAGAACTGCCTCATCGGCCTTCAGAGATGTCGAAAAATAGACCAGGGTCTTCGACAGGTCAAGAAGTCTGTAGAGTTCCTTATTTGTCGTGATCTTCGCAAGTTCTTTTTCAGAAGACTGTATGCTCTTGTCAACCTGTCGCAGAAGTCGAATGAACTCTCCTGCCGCAGCATACATGATCTGGATTGCAAAGCGGTTTCTGTACCCGACTTTGCAATCCTTCACCTGATTCTCGGCAAAGTTATTCAGCATCTTCACTTCACGAAGCGATACCGTAATGATCTGTCTCTTTTTAATGATGATTCCAAGAGGAACTGTCTCCAGAAGATCAGGATGACCGCTGTCCTCTACAAACGGAATATCTACGATCATCAGAAGAGAATTCGAATCCTCATCCGTATCGATACGCGGTCTCTCATCGTCATCCAGCGGATTTCTCAGGAATTCGTCCGGAACATCCAGTTTTTCAGTCAGAAGCTCGATTTCTTCATCAGTAGGCGCGATAAGATTGATCCAGCAATCATCACAGATCTTATCTGTCTTGCGGATTTTGCTGACGGTTCTGTCGGTTTTCGTTTTAACATCTTCCGAAATGTATATATTCAGCATTCTCTTGTACGCCTTTCCTTAGAATTATGTTATTTTACCACAGACTTACACGCCGGTCGAACCAAAACCGCCTTCTCTGTTTATACCAATAGTTTCAACGCTTTCAGTCATGGTAAACTCAGCCTTTTCGTATCTGGCAACAACCATCTGCGCGATGCGGTCGCCTTTCTTTACATGATACGGGCCTTTCTTATTCCCTTTATCCGTCAAAAAGAGTTCCGGAGCATCTTTATATGCTTCTGAAGAAGAGTTTTCCATAATGATACAGATCTCTCCTCTATAGCCGCTGTCGATCGTTCCGGGAGCATTCGGGATACGAAGAGGAGTATTCAGTGAAAGACCCGATCTCGGACGGATCTGCACTTCGAAGCCTACCGGGATTGCAAACTTAAGTCCCGTATGGATCAGAACAGTTTCACCGGGGCGGATCACAACATCCGTGACGCTGTAAAGATCCATTCCGGCATCGCCGTCATGTGCATAGTTCGGCAGCACGGCATCGTCCTGCATGCGCTCAACAAATATCTCAGTACTCATACCAATCTTCTCCTTCATCATCTACATCATCGTCGAAAAGAGAGTCGACGATCATTCTCCGTTCATCCTGATCCTCATTCATAAAGCGGACAACAGATGCGACCGGAATATTGTTTGAAAGCAGCTCAGATACAGTCGCTCCGGAAATAACATTTCTCGCCTTGCCGAACAGGTCTGCGCGGCAGAAGCCCGGATAGCATACAATATCGACACGATCATCGTGGTGGTCGTTCTTCTCCGCTGTTTTCTCACCGAGAGAAACTTCCGGATGATCACGGCATACCGTGCAGTGCGCCTGATGACGGCCGAGCGGACAGAACTCTGACTGCATCCACTCGATCGGACCATAGCGGTGCAGGGCCAGATATGAAGTTAAATTCTCGGAACTGAGCGCCAGAGCGAGTTTTCTCACCTGATCATCATTCAGTTCATAGGAAAGATAAAGATAATCCAGTCCCTTTGCCGCTTCATAACGGGCCGTAAAATGGTTAAAGATATTCGCACCGGCGGTAAGGCCTCTGGTCTTTTCATCCGCGTTCGTCCCGAAAAATCCTACGAAGCGGTCACCTGCGTGTGATGAAACAAGCTGATATGCTTTTGAAATGACCTCAAGCATATCGTCCTTATACGCACCCGGGAGACGAAGCGCGACACGGGCTTCCGGCTCACTGCCCAAAAGCTCGTCAATATACATGATCCTTCCGGATCTTCCGATCTGAAGCGCCGGGAAAACATAGATATCCGCACCGCAGCTGTACCCGCCGGTGATCCTTCTCATATCCACGTATTCAGCAATCGTGATATGCATCTTTTCCGGTCTTTCCGATTCATTGGAAGTCTCATTTCCGGAAGCAAAATCGGAAGTTCTTCCTTCGACCTGCTTATCAAGGATTGCTTCTGCGAGGAATGCCATCGCGTCTCTGCGAAGCGCGTTGATATTGGAGATACGGAGCTGGATCGGGAAATCACCGTCCTGTGTGAGCTTTACGAAAGCAAACGGCGTCTGGCCGGTCTTCTTCAACTGCTCCTCGGTTCTCTCCCAGGAAAGCGGCTCGCTGTCCCCAAGATCCTGAACTTCAGTTTTCGCAAAGGCGGATACTCCGGCAAAAGCACCTTTTGCCACCTTTACTTCGAGCTCGTACTCTTCACCCTTCTTACGGAAGATTCCCTTGATCGGTGCGCGGCGGACCTGATCTCTCGGGACATCGATCTTCTTACTCATGCGATAGACCGTCATACCTCGGGAAAGCTTTGCAATCGCATCCGGATGAAGTCCTTTTACGATGGACTCATTTCGATCCACATCGATCTTACCGATCGGGAAGCTTGCAATCTCCTCTTCCTTATCACGGATCGACAGGAAATCGCCTTTCTGCGGAGGATCCGGGAGGAACGAGCGAACGGAGATCGTTCCCGCCTTCGCATTCAGGGAAACGATATCGCCCCACAAAAGTCCGTATTTTCCGACATATTCTCCGGACAGATAATCCGGGCCCTTTTTCCCCTGCATATACTGTGTGGTAAAAGCACCGCCACGGTTAAATGTGATCAGAAGATCGTTCTTTACTTCCTCGAGTATCTCTTTCGAATCCCTGTTCCCGGCGATTGCATCGATCATTTTACGGTATGCAGAAACAACAGCAGTCACGTACTGTTCGTCGCGCATTCTTCCTTCGATCTTAAGAGAATCCACACCGATCTCCATCAGTTCACGAAGATACGGGAGCGCGGACTGATCCTTCGGGGAAAGAAGCTTTCCTTCACGGATCGGTCTTCCGGAGACAGCTACTTCCCGGTTTCCCTCAAAGAGCTGATAATTCTGTCGGCACGGCTGTGCGCAGGAACCGCGGTTTCCGGATCGGGAACCGGACTTGTTCATCGCACTGAAAAGACAAAGACCGGAATAGCATACACACATAGCGCCATGCACAAATACTTCGACTTCGATCTCGTTATCATGGAAGAGCTCTGCGCGGGCACGGATCTCGTCGAGCGAAAGCTCTCTGGGCAGTACCACCCGCTGCATACCGAGGTTTTTCATTTCCTCACACTGTTTCAGTGAGAACACATTCATCTGCGTGCTCGCATGAAGAGGGATCTGCGGAAGATACTCCGCAAGATAAGAAGCAAGACCCTTGTCCTGGATCAGGAATGCATCGGCACCCTGCTTATATGCCGCAAGCGCAAGCTCTACCGCATCCATCATCTCATCATCTTCGATAAGCGTATTAAGCGTAATGTACACTCTCGAATTACGAAGATGCGCATATTCCAGCGCTTCTCTTAATGTCTCGAGAGTAAAGTTATCCGCATGCATGCGGGCATTATACTGGTCAAGTCCGAGATATACGGCATCCGCGCCCGCATCCACCGCCGCGCGGAGCATATTCATTGAGCCCGCCGGGGCCAGGAGTTCCGGTTTTTTCATAATATCTCCTTCGGAATATTGTTCTCTTTACAATACTGCTCCAGCGGAAGAAGCGGAGCTTCCTTCTCTTTTTCTTCTTCGGTCTTATGAACCTCACTCTGCCAGCGGAAGCAAGCCTCCATATAAGCAAGGATCAAAGCCTGATTGGTAGGGATCAGCGGGTTCTCATCCAGAGTCTCCTGAAGAAGATCATTGGCGATCTTGGCACAGTACAGTGTCTTGGCCTTCTCAATATCCGAATCCACCTGGAAGCGGTAATTCATACCGGCAATCCTGACCATGAGCGTCTGCGGATACTTTTCCGCCGGGTTCTTTGACTTTCTTTTCACCTTCGGCTCAGATTCACGGGGCAGCTGGAGATACTCGGCAAGCGCAGCCTTTTCCTGCTTCTTGCTCTTCTTCGACTTCGCTTTTCCCGTCTCACTTCCGGAAGAAGAATACTTCTCGAAAAGTGAATCCGATATACGCTCATACGCCATGTTCGTTCTCATCCTTTCTTTCATTCAGGGCCATAAAGATCCTGACAAAGTCCGAAGGCAGAAGTTCCTCACTTCTCACCGTTTCCTTGATTCCAAGTGCTTTCAGAGCAGAAAGAATAACCTCTTTGCTGTATTTTCCGTTCGAAGAAAGACTGTTGATCAGTGTTTTTCTCCGTAATGCAAAAGCACTCTCGACAAATCCGATCCAGGCCGGATCCCATGTATCATTATCACCTCCCGCATCGATCTCGATGACGGAAGATATAGTATTCGGCGCCGGATAAAAACTTCCGCCGTCGACATTGAAGCATTTCTTCTTCGTTCCGAAAAGATCCGTTAAGACCGAAAGCGGACCATACTGCTTGGTTCCGGGTTTCGCGAAGATCCGGTCAAGGGCCTCTTCTTCCACCATGAACACCATCTTCCGGCACGAGGGAAAATCCTTCATGACCTTCAGCATGATCGGTGTCATGACATAGTACGGAAGGTTCGAAAGGATCACCTCGGGAGCAAAGGAAGGATCCGGAAGATCCTCTTTGGTCAGCTGAAGATAGTCCTTAAAGACGACCTTCCCGCCGTTTCTGTCGATCACTTCGGTAAGTCTCGGCTGAAACCTTGTATCGATCTCCACCGCGACATAATCTCCTGAAAGTAAAACGGTCTTTTCCGACAATGCCCCGAGACCGGGTCCGATCTCAAGGCATGTCGTATTTTTATCAAGTTGCGCCAGATCGAGGATATCCCCGATCACATCTTCATTACACAGAAAGTTCTGCCCTAGGCTTTTCTTTGCCTGAAAGCCGTACTCATCGAGTATGGACAGTACTTCCTGCCTGTTCATCCGATAAAGTACCTTACGCCGGCCTCGAAGATCTTCTGATCCTTCTCACCCGGGATATTCTTGGCAACACCGTTACCGAGACGTTCACTATGGCCCATCTTACCGAGGATACGTCCGTTCGGAGAGATGATACCTTCGATCGCACACATGGAGCCGTTCGGGTTGAAGGCTGTATCCATGGTCGGATTACCCTCAGCATCAACATACTGCGTAGCAACCTGTCCCTTAGCGAACAGTTCCTTAAGGAGCTCTTCAGATCCGCAGAAGCGGCCTTCACCGTGGGAAATAGCGATCTCATAGGTGTCGCCCTCATTGGTGTAGGACAGCCACGGAGAGTTATTGGAAACGATCTTTGTGGAAACATAAGCACTCTGGTGGCGGCCGATACGGTTAAATGTCAGCGTAGGACCATCGTGCTCAAGCGGCAGAATATCGCCGTACGGCAGAAGTCCGAGTTTCATGAGTGCCTGGAAGCCGTTGCAGATACCGAGCATCAGACCGTCTCTGTTAAAGAGGAGGTCACGGACAGACTCTGTAACAGCCGCATTTCTAAAAGCAGCTGCGATGAACTTACCGGATCCTTCCGGTTCGTCACCAGCGGAGAAGCCACCCGGGATCATGATCATGTTCGCCATCTTGATTCTCTCGCTCATCTCCTTGAAGGAATCCTCAACCTCCTGGGAGTTTCTGTTACGGATGACCATAACATCCGGCTCTGCGCCTGCACGGGAGAATGCAAATGCTGTATCGTATTCGCAGTTTGTGCCCGGGAATACCGGAATGAATACTTTCGGCTTCGCGCCTGTCAGGATCGTCGGAGCCGTGATTGCATTCTTTTCAACGCTGCCCTTCTCATAAGAAACAGCTGCACCCTCATCTACGACTGTCGGGAAGATCGGCTCGAGCTTACTCTCAAATGCCTTGATTGCATCGTCGATTGCGATGGACTGATCGCCGTATGTGAGCTTACCGTCATCAGTGGTTACACCAAGGAGCTTACCGCCGACCTGTTCGATCTTCTCAACTGCATTTCCGTCGCTGACTGCGAGGAGTACTGTTCCGAAGGAATGCTTGAAGAGATCTTCCATAGCGAACTTATCGGAGAAGCTGAAACCGAGCTTATTACCAAAGCACATCTGGGCAACTCTTGCCGCGATACCGGCAGATCTTACAACGCCGGCTGTGAGGAGCTGGCCGCGATCCTGGATCTGTGTCATGCACTTCATTACGCGGATCGCATGATCCTTAACATAGCATCCGTTATCATCACGTCTGATCTTGATTGCATAGAGTTTCTTGCCCGTAGCGGAAAGTGTGGAAGAAACGACCTTATCTGTCGTTGTCATACCGACTGCGAAAGATACGAGCGTCGGCGGAACATGCAGTTCATTAAAGGAACCGGACATACTGTCCTTACCGCCGATAGAAGCTGTACCGAAGTCAAGCTGAGCCTTGTAAGCACCGAGGAGTGCAGACAGCGGCTTGCCCCAGGACTTCTCACCTGCCATACGCTCGAAGTACTCCTGGAATGTCAGTCTTGCCTTGAACGGGTCACAGCCCATCGCAGCCAGACGCAGGAGAGATTCGGTTACTGCGTGGTAAGCACCGTGGAACGGGCTCCATGCGGAGAAGTAAGGATCGAAACCGTAAGCCATGACGGAAACCGCATTGGTCTTGCCCTCTTCTACCGGGATCTTACATGCCATACCTTCTTCAGGTGTCAGCTGATAGCGGCCGCCGAAAGGCATCAGGACTGTGCCGGCACCGATCGTACCGTCAAATCTGGAAACCAGACCCTTTCTGGAGCATCCGTCCAGAGAAGAAAGCGTACCCTTTACAGACTCAGCGAAATTGCCGTCTACATAAGACTCAACTGTCTTATCGATGACACCGTTATTGAAGTCAGGCTCTGTAACCTCTGCCTTCGCGTAAGAGGAAGCACCGTTGGTATCAATGAAGGATCTCGGGAGCTCAACGATCGTGTTGCCCTTCCAGGTCATCTTCATGACCGGCTCCTCAGTTACAACAGCAACTACAGTTGCTTCGAGGTTTTCTTTTGCAGCATATTCGAAGAAAGCTTTCTCATCCTTCGGATCGATAACGATCGCCATTCTCTCCTGAGACTCGGAGATCGCGATCTCCGTACCATCAAGTCCTTCGTACTTCTTCGGTACCTTATCGAGATCGATCGCAAGGCCGTCAGCAAGCTCGCCGATGGCTACGGAAACACCGCCGGCACCGAAGTCATTGCAGCGGAGGATCATCTTAGAAACTTCCGGAATACGGAACAGTCTCTGGATCTTTCTTTCTGTCGGCGGATTACCCTTCTGGACCTCAGAACCGCAGGTCAGAACGGACTTCTCGTCGTGTGCCTTGGAAGAACCTGTCGCACCGCCGATTCCGTCACGGCCTGTACGTCCTCCGAGGAGAACAACGATGTCGCCCGGTCTCGGACGTACACGAACGATATTTTCAGCCGGAGCAGCACCTACTACAGCACCGATCTCCATTCTCTTCGCAACATAACCCGGATGATAGATCTCATCAACGTGACCTGTGCAAAGACCGATCTGGTTACCATAAGAACTGTAACCAGCAGCAGCCGTACGAACCAGTTTCTTCTGGGAAAGCTTACCTTCCAGCGTCATGGAAACAGGAACTGTCGGATCGCCGGCACCGGTAACACGCATAGCCTGATATACATAGGAACGGCCGGAGAGCGGGTCACGGATCGCGCCGCCGAGGCAGGTAGCCGCACCACCGAACGGTTCGATCTCGGTCGGGTGGTTATGTGTCTCGTTCTTAAACATGAGAACGTAGTCTTCTTTCTTGCCGTTGACATCGATCTGGATCTTGATGGAGCAGGCGTTGATCTCTTCAGACTCATCCAGGTCAGCAAGTTTGCCGTCCTTCTTGAGTTTTCTCATTGCCATAGTCGCTACGTCCATGAGGCAGACCGGCTTCTTGGAGATGCGCTCGCCGTAAACATCTTCTCTTGTGGAGAGATAATCAGCATAGATACCCTTCAGTTCTTCGGCAAAAGCACTGTCACCGTCGATCTTTACATCGGTAAGCTCAGTAAGGAATGTGGTGTGACGGCAGTGGTCAGACCAGTAAGTATCCAGAACACGGATCTCTGTCATGGTCGGATCACGCTTGATGGACTGGAAGAACTCCTGGGTAAATGCAATATCCGCATCGGACATTGCGAGGCCCCATGTCTTTCTGAGCTCGGAGAGTTCTTCTTTCGACTTAGTAGTAAATCCTTCGATCGTCGGAACGGAGGAAGGAACATCAAATACATCTTCGAGGGTCTCCGGCTTATCCATGGAAGCTTCACGGGCTTCAACCGGGTTAATGAGATACTTGGCAATTGCCTTCTTCTGATCGTCAGTAACCGATCCGTAGAAAACGATTACACGAGCAACACGTACGAGCGGCTTTTCCTTCTGTGTCAGGATCTGGCAGCACTGTGCGGCAGAGTCTGCACGCTGGTCGTACTGACCCGGCAGGGACTCGATCGCCAGAACATAAGCGGCATCGGAAACATCGATCGTCTCGTCATAGACCACATCTACCGGCGGCTCGGAGAATACGACGTTCTTTGCCAGCTCGTACTCCTCATCCGTCAGACCGGATACATCGTATCTGTGGAAGATCCTCACGCTCTCGATCGTCTTGACGCCTACATCGGACTTAACGTCCTTCATCACGCCGGCCGCCTCGACAGCGAATTCCTTCTTCTTCTCCGAAAAGATTCTTCGAACTTGATTACTCATAAATTACCTCCAAAAAGATGTATCCTTCAAACATTTCTATGGTATCACAAAACCTTGTCTCCTTCTTATAGAAAACAAGGTTTTTGTGCCATTAATTTAGTTTTTCAGCGACTTCCGTGAGAAGTTCGCTGTTATATTTGAGGAAGCGCTTCAGCCCCTCCGCATCGAGTGACCCGTGAGCCAGTCTTGCCTGATCGTAGATGTGCTGACAGAGAGCATCCATCTTTTCTTTCTCGGATGCGACTCCGGCCATGCCGCGAAGGCGCAGCACCAGCGGATGATCGGTATTCAGGACAAGATCCATCTTCACCGGGAACATATCGTCAAGGTTCTTGTACGGGTCATCTTCCTTACCGGTACGCATCGCCTCAAACTGTTTTCTCATCTCTGCCATTCGGCGGGCTTCCTCCGTCTCGCGGATGAAAGAAGGAAGCTGATCGGCACCGAGCGCCACTGCAGAGACCTCAAGTTTCTCCTCGCCGGTTGCCGCCTTAAAGAGGTCGCTCAGTGCTTTTACCTCATCTTCAGAAGCTTTTTCACCCTCAAGCTCGGCGTCGACACGCTTGAACTTGGTATCGGTATTCTTATACTCCAGGAAGGAAATGAAGTTATTGTCCAGTTCTTCGTTAAGGACAACAACATCGAAACCCTTCTCCTTCGCCATCGCAATGTAGGCGGCCTGCTGGTCAGGTGCCTTCGTATAGCGGACAGTATCCTTCTCTCTGTCCTTAGTCAGTTCTTTCAGCGTGAAGAACTCGTTATCGACAGTCTTGAAAAGGCAGATATCCTTCACCTTCTCGTAGAACTTCTCATCCTTCATCATGCCGTACTTCACAAAGATACTGATATCGGACCAGTAGCTCTGGAAGCCCTCACGGTCATTCTTAAAGACTTCATTGAGCTTATCGGAGACCTTACGGATGATATGAGAGGACAGTTTCTTGACGTATTCGTCCTGCTGGAGTGCGGAACGGGAAACATTCAGCGGCAGATCCGTGCAGTCGAGGCATCCGCGAAGGAGAAACAGGAATTCAGGAATGACTTCCTCGATATTATCGGCAACGAAGACCTGGTGATTGTAGATCTTAATGCGTCCTTCGAGGGTCTCATAGACATTGTTCGTCTTCGGGAAATAAAGGATACCCTGAAGGTTGAACGGATAATCCATGTTGAGGTGGATCCAGAACAGCGGCTCCTTCATATCATGGAAAACCGTTCTATAGAAGTTCTTGTACTCTTCCTCCGTGCAGTCCTTCGGAGACTTTTTCCAGAGTGGCTCGGTATCATTGATCGGCATGATCTCGTGGTCATGCTCCTTATACTCTTCGCCCTTCTCCTCAGCTTCTTTTCTCTTCTTCGCTTCCTCAGCCTCATGCTTTCTGTCCGCGACCACATCACTGTAGTAAAGGTCAAAAGGCATGAATGAGCAGTATTTCTTCAGGATCCCGCGGATCTTACCGGCATCGAAGATCTTCTTCGCTTCCTCGGAAAGCGTGATCGTGATCGTCGTACCGCGCTCAGTTCTTTCAGAATCGGAGATCTCGTAATCCATACCGTCATCCGATACCCAGGAAACCGCAGGAGCATCCTTGCGGAAGGACTTCGTATCGATCCTTACCTTATCCGCAACCATGAAAGCGGAATAAAAGCCGAGACCGAAATGGCCGATGATGCCGCTGGCATCTGTGCTCTCTTCCTTATACTTCTCGACAAAATCCATCGCGCCGGAAAAAGCGATCTGGTTGATGTACTTATCGACTTCTTCCTCGGTCATACCGATGCCGTTATCCGTAAACTCGATCGTTCCCTCTTCACTGTCGAAATTGACATGCAACTGATAATCATCGGAATCTTCCTTCACAGCTTCGCCGAGATCCACAAGACGCTTGAACTTCGCGATCGCGTCCGAACCATTACTTACCAGTTCGCGGACAAAGATGTCCTGATCCGAATAAAGCCATTTTCTGATGATCGGAAAGATATTTTCCGTAGTTACTGAAATCGTTCCTTTTTTAGCCATTTTTTTCCTCCAGTTAATATCCAGAAAGTCCGGTATGATCCGGGCTTGATTATTTATGCAGTTCGATATAACGGTGCACGATCTTCTGATAGCTCTCCATCAGACCAAGAAGTTTCGGGCATTCTGACGAACGGAACTCGTAATCTTCCACACTGTGCACAGGCAGGATATCGAAAGGCGAACTCGTTACGAAAAGCGCCAGCTCCGGCGGGCCGTCATCCTCTTCCTTTTCCATTCTTACGAGTTCTTCCAGGCTGAAAGCACCTTCCTCCAGAGCAAGTCCGGATTCGGCGATCGCATCCTTAACATATTTACGGGTAATACCGATCAGGATCAGATCCTCTGACGGCGAATAAACCGTATCTTTATACAAAACGAAGAAATTCGAACGGCCGCCCTCGACCAGCTTCCCGTCCTTACCGGAAAGAATGACTTCATAAGGCATTCCGAAAGCTGTTTCTCTGGAAGATGCCTCAGCCACCGCCTTCTTATAGTCACCGCGGAAAACCTTGACATGCGGTTCGACTCTCTCCCACTGAAGATTTGTGGTAACAATACCCTCTTTATACATCTCCTCAGTCGGATAGGTCATATTGCTCAAATATACGAGCCAGAGAGACTTGGTAATGACGATCCGGACGTTTCCGTCGGACATACCGCTCTCCCAGATCATGGACTCGGCCGCAAAGTGATAAGTATCGGGATCGATGGGGAAATCCTCTTTCGCCTCAACGGATTTCTTCAGACGCTGCATGTGGTCTTCCCAGAAAAGCAGGATCCCCTGCTGAAACCGCACAGATTCGTAATATGTGATCTCCTCAGTCGGAATAAATAGACGGCTTGCTTCCGGAGCGTCAAAAGCGACTTTTTCGCCATTTAACGTGCAGTATGATCCGATGTTTCCTTCCACCAGTGGATACGCCATGATCCGGTCCCCTTTCAACTTCGGAAGGCTTTCGCTTCAAAAGCCCCCGCATACCGTATAATTTTACTCTTTAACAGATGTTTAGTAAACAAAGATAAATTCGTTAATTGCACAACATTTATATGCTTGTATAAAGTAGTAAACATAAATAAAATGAATTTCGAAATATCGGTTGACGCAGCGAATATCGTCTGTTAAAATGCCTTTATGCAAAATTGTTAATAATTATTCATTCATGGAGGTGCCTTATGGCAAAGGAAAAATTCTTACTTGCGTATTCAGGCGG
>CAMYWO010000051.1:0-16200 GCA_947302815.1 uncultured Clostridia bacterium
GGTCCGTGCAGCGGGCAGATGGTCTTGATCTCAAGTCCTGCCGCCTTCTTCAGGACAGCCTGCACCTGAGCGCCGTACTTTCCGACGATGCCGATATAGTAGCGGCGGGCTTCGCATGCCCAGTCCTCTTCTACATCAAGTGCGCCGAACTTTCCGAATCCGTCCGCACTGAAAAGCACTTTATCGAAAGTATCGTAGGTCATGATGACTTCCGGCCAGTGGACCATCGGAGCGGCCACGAATTTCAGGACGTGTTTACCGAGAGGAAGCTCATCGCCCTCCCCGACCACGATGCGGCGGTCTTCGAATTCCGTACCGAAGAAGTTCTTCATCATGGTAAAAGCCTTCTGCGAAGAAACGATCTCCGCCTTCGGATAGTTCTTCATGAAGTTCACGATATTTGCAGAGTGATCCGGCTCCATGTGCTGGACAATAAGATAATCCGGTTCCTTGCCGGCCAGTGCTTTTTCCAGATTATCGAGCCACTCGTGTGTGAAATTCTTATCGACCGTATCCATGACTGCGACCTTATAATCCGCAATCACATAGGAGTTATACGCCATGCCGTTCGGCACATCATACTGTCCCTCAAAAAGGTCGATCTTATGGTCATTTACGCCTACATACTTAATGTCGTTACTGATAAACATAAGTGCTTTCCTTTCTTGATAAAGAACAGGCGTCCGCATCTCTTCTGCGGACGCCCCTCATGCTTCTTTTCGGGTAGCGCCCCATCCGGCGCCTGAATCAGATCAGCCGAAGTATCTGTCGAGAAGACCCTTCAGAGCCTTACCGTGACGGGCCTCGTCTCTAGCCATCTCATGCACGGTGTCATGGATCGCATCGAGGTTGTTCTTCTTCGCACATGTAGCGAGCTCGGTCTTACCTGCTGTAGCACCGAATTCACAGTCTACACGCCACTTAAGGTTCGCCTTGGTGGACTCCTTCATGTTCGGCTCGAGATCTTCACCGAGGAGCTCAGCAAACTTCGCCGCATGCTCAGCCTCTTCGTAAGCAGCCTTTTCCCAGTACAGGCCGATCTCCGGATAGCCCTCTCTGTACGCGATACGGGCCATGCAAAGATACATGCCGACCTCAGAGCACTCACCGGTGAAGTTCGCCTTCAGCTGGTCGAAGATATACTTCTTATCCTCCTCGGAAATGTCAGGATTATTCTTAACAGTCTGTGCATATACGCCGAACTTGTGCTCTGCAGCCAGACCCATGTCTTCTTCCATCTTCTTAAAAGCAGCCTTCTTCGCCTTGCATACCGGGCACTCATCCGGTGCGTCAGGGCCTTCGTAAACATAACCACATACTGAACATACAAACTTTGTCATAATCGATACTCCTTGTCTAATCAGATTTGAAAAGCACTTCTACGCTCACGCGCCGCGCTCTTCTGCTTCTTTACTGCACTCCGGGCACAGTCCGTCGAACTGAAGTGAATATCCCAGGATCGTGTAGCCGGAAGTATCGGAGAGCATATCGGCCAGTTCCTCCACCGGCATCGCGACATCCGCGACTTTGCCGCATTCACTGCAGTGCACGTGATAGTGCGGGAAGGTCTGGTGGTCGAAATGGTCGGCACCGTTGTTGATACGGATGCGGAGAGCCTCGCCGGAATCGGCAAGCTTATTGAGAATACGGTACACTGTCGCACGCGAGATCGACGGATAATCTGCCTGCACCTCCGCGACAACTTCGTCAGCGGTAGGATGATTGCACATCCGGATCAGAGTCTCGTGAACGATTCTTTTCTGAAGCGTATTCCTCTCCTGCATCTTCGGGAACTCCTTACTCGGTTTATTGATCCTGAAACAGTCACATCAGACCGCATATCGTGCGTCCAAGTGCTTTTCTATTATTGATAATAAATCCTAATAAGGATTTTGTCAAGGAATTTCATGAAATTAAAAGGCATGCTGCGGAATATTCAGCATGCCTTTTCTTCAGATCAATTTGTGCTTGCCCGGATCAGCCGTTCTTACGTGTGTGATCACGCTCATAGACAAGATTATCAAAGTTCTTCTTCGCAATCGGATCCGTGATGTAATTGTCCGGATGTGCATTGAATTCATCGCCCGGGATGCACGGATGATACCATGGATACTGGATGTAGTAATCGAACTTATTCTGTCTCTTACTGCTGAAGATGAAGCCGTAACTTGCAAGGATATCGTCGATCGCGAACTGAAGTTCATTATCTGTATAGTTATGAAGCGTGTTCTCGTCGACCACATACATATCGAAATCCTTAAGGAACATGCCGTCTCTGGAATATACCTGCGGGTATTTCTTAATGAAGTCTTCATTTACATTCATCTCGCAGTAATAATCATTCGAGTTCTTCGCGACGACCGTCTTATACAGCGAATCGTAGTTATAGAATCCGTTGATCTTCCAGCTGCCGAACGAGATCGCATCACCGGATACATCCGAATGCTCGTCATCCAGGACAATCGTTCCGTCTGCATATACATTATGGAAAGTCATGCAGCGGAAGAATTCTCTTCTGATCTCATAGCCGTTCACGATCTCCTTGATCCAGACCTGATATACAAGGCAGACGTGACTCTGGTTCTGTCCCGGGTTCGATCTCGGGATCAGCGTATAGTATCCGAGAAGATTCGTCATCTCGATGGTCAGGTTGCTTGACTTCTTCTTCGTAATCGAATCCTTCAGCTTATTGATCGCAAAGTTCTCCATATCCGCCCACTGCTGCGAGGTGATCTCGGTCGACTTTCCGATGTATGCCGCCGGAAGTCCGCTGACGACGATCCTCTTATCGCGGGTAGCCGGATAGCATCCGTTTGCCTCGATAAAAGCATCGGACTGGGAATCGTTCCAGTTAAATACGATAGTGATCTCGTCGCCATTGGAAAGGGAATCTGACTTGGAAAGCGTATATGAGAACTGCTGGGCCGCAGCAACTGTAGGTGCTCCGACGACCTTTGCCTGTCCGAAGCCGTTTACGCCATCAAAAGAGACGCTGATTCCGTCAAACGGATCAAAAGTCGTAACCTGAGCTAATCCCTCGACCTTTCTGTGCACATAGATCGAAGAATCAAGGATAACTCCGCAGTTCTTCTGCGCGGCACCCTTATCGACCAGCCATTCATACTGGACGATATCGCCGTTCTTCAGTTTTGAACTCGGATCGATCTTTCCTTCCTGAATACACTTCTTCAATTCTTCGACATTAAAATTCGGATCCTTCTCGAAAAGATCCTTCTCGAGGACGGCCCAGTTCACTTCTGCCTTTGCCTTACCGTATCCTTCATAACCTTCAAAGGAAATGGTGACATAGTCTTCTGTCAGCTGGAATTCGAAGTCTTCTCTGGTTGTATCATCTACTGTATCTTCGACTTCACCGGAATCACGCTTCGTGGTCTTCTTTGATGATTTTGCATCATCCTTCGGATTCCACTTCACAAGCCAGATGATCACACCTGCGCCAAGCGCAACGATCAGCGCAATACTGCAGATCGCAACGATCAGCTTCTGCTTGTTCTTACCCTGGCTGCTGCTCTTCTCGGAAGGTTCAGAAGGTTTTCTCGGACCTCCGGCATATGAGGTCTTCTCACCTGCGTACATGTCGGAAGGAGCAGCCTGAGCGGAAGCGGCTGCCGCACCGTAACCCGGACGGAACTGCTGCTGCGGTGCCTGATATCCCTGCGGCGGATACGGGCGGGGCGCATTCTGGGAAGGATATGCCTGTCCTGCTCCATTCATTGCCGGATAAGGTGAAGCCGGGTTCGGAGATGCCGGATACTGCGGAATGGGATTCGAAGGTGTCTGGTATGACGGAGCCGCGTACGGCTGTACCTGTGAGGCGGCGATTGCCGCACCACCCATGGCAGCAGGCATAGCAGCGGTCTGCATATAGGAAGACTGCTGCGGAGCCACTTCCGCCGGCTGTCCTCTCTTTACTCTCTCGAGTGCCTGATGCATCTCAAGAGCAGTAGCATAACGGTCGTCAGGATTGTACGAACATGCTTTCAGAATGACCTTCTGAAGTTCTGTTCCGGCTTGAGACGGTCCGGCAAATGCCTCTCCGCGCATTCTCCGGTTAAAAGCCTCGGTACGGATCGTCGGGTTGGCAAGCTGGGCATTATCCGAGATAAACGGCATAAAGCCGTTATTCAGATACTTATAAAGAACCAGTCCCAGCGAATAGATATCTACGCGGGAATCGTAGTGAGTACCGTTATAGACCTCCGGTGCCATATAGTCGAAGGTACCTCTCTGGGAAAGAGCATTTGTCGTATCGGAAAGAGTTCTCGCGATACCGAAATCTCCCAGTTTAAAATCGCCGAAACGGTTGACGAAAATATTCGCGGGCTTGATATCGCGGTGAATGATCGACAGTTCCGAGCACTTCTCGAGCGCGCTGCACATATCACAGCCGAGCTTGATCACTTCATCCTGCGTCAGGGTATGGCTTTTCGTGTACTGCTCCATCGTAGACAGCAGTTCCATGCGGATAAAGATATCCGAACCGATACCCTCCGGTTTCTTAAATACCTTGTGATCCTCGATACTGACGATATTGTTCAGGCCCTTGAACTGGGTCATCATCTGAATCTCTTTTACGAAATTCTTCGTGATATTATCGTAGTATTCGACGACTGTCTGCTCCGACATGCCGTCCGCGCGAAGTGCGGAGATCTCCTCTTCGCTCTTCGGAATGGAGACCATCTTTACGGCGGCATACTCTTTGCCGAGTGTCGGGTTATCCCGCTCTACCTTATAAACGGAACCATAAGATCCCTTACCGATCAATTGCACCGGAATCCACGCCGGCCACGGCCAATTCTTAATTACTTTACTCAATTTAATTCACCCCTCGTGACACGTGAGCCACTATTAATGTTATATTATCTTTTCCGCCGTTTTGCAACGCGCGCATCATCAGATCCTTCGAAGCATTGACCACATCCCACGCCATAGCGGAATACAGGATCTGGTCCTGGGAAACCATATCGGTCAGTCCGTCCGAACAGATTATATATCTGTCTTCAGGCTTGTAATTGATATATCCGATATTCGGATCGATCTTCAAGTCAGTCTCCGGAATACCGAGATTCTGGTAGAGCATCCGCTTCCTGCCCGGAGGCGCATCACAGAGGTGGTCAACGGAGATCTGCGTGATCGTTCCGTTACGGATCAGGAAGATCTTGCTGTCACCGATATTGCAAAGACTGATGCGGTCTGTGCCGAAGGCGAGCATCGCCGCCGTAGAGCCCATCGAGCCACGCTCATTTTCCTGCGCATATGTATAGATGCGCTTATTGGCAGTAAAACAGATATCCAGAAGGTCTTTCTCCTGCTCCTGTGAAAGCACTTTCTTTGCAGCGGTCTCAGCCGCAAAAAGCGCCGCGAGTTCTCCGTCCTGTTCTCCGCCCATACCATCGAACACTCCGAGGATCGAAGGTTCAGCGCTGGACAGTGTTCCGGTCAGCGGGTATTCCGTCACCTTCACGAACAGGTTATTGTAGGTTTTCCCGCACAGGAAATTGTCCTGGTTGAACTTTCTCCAGGGGCCCTTATCCGTGATACAGGAATAGTTAATTGCAAAATTTTCCGGCATTTTCTTCTCTCCGTATCGATCAGCTTACCGGCTGATATTTTCCATCCTTAAACTGGAAGGTCTTTCTCGCGTATTCCGTTCCGCCATGATCGAAGTAGACAAGCACAACTGAATTCACATCCGGGTTTACGACATCTCCGAACTCTCCATGGAGCTGCACCGTGAAGGTCTCTCTGGAGAACCCGATGATACGGCCGTTATAGTTCACCTGTCCGGGAGTACCATTCGGCCATGCAAGACGGTATACGAAAGACTTTCCGCTGTCGTTCATGATGACCCAGCTGGAGATATAGGGCTCTGCTAAGCCCGATTCTCTGGTAAATTCGTAAGTGTGGTATCCGTCCGTATGGTAGAATACCGTCTCATATCCGCTTCCGGTTGTTCTTCCTGCCTGACGGACGGCCTCCTTGAATCCGTCACCGTCGAAGTCCTCAATAACGGGATCACCGACCCATTTGAAATCTTCTTTCAGATCCATCGCCGACAGAAGTTCCTGTTCACTGAGATCCAGTTTGACCGAGTAAAGATTCTTTTTCAGGCAGGCATCGATCATCATCTGGGACTTAAAGCGTTCCCTCAGGATCGTCATCGCTGTCTCACTCTTCGACTGCAGGGTCTTGTTCGAGTCGGCTTTCTCCTCGTCCGTCATACCTCTTCCGAGGATGAGGTTATATGCCTTCTCAATAGTGTCAAAGTCGCTGATATTCTTGGTCGAATACTCCTTTGATTCTTCCAGGACTGCCGTAAAGAAATCACTTACGGTCAGGCTCTTTGTTCCGAGCCCTTTCGTGTAATTCACCCACTCATCGCGGGAAGGAAGGCGTCCCAGGAACTCTTCGTAAAAATCTTTCACGAAGTACAGCGTGTCCGCATGCAGCGGATCATCACAGAACTCCTCGTTCAGGACGATCTGGAACGGGATCTTGACTACTCCGGTAAACGTTCCCATACCGCTGATCGTCATCTCTCCGATACCGGGAAGCGTATTGTCCGTATAAGTAACCATATAATCGGTTCCCTCGACGAGCTGCTCCTTGTCGTAGTTAAGGACCGGATCCAGCTTGATCTCCCTGGAGGTATAAAGCTGCACCTGATTCACATTGACTGTCGTCTGCGTAAGACTGATATGCTGCTCGTGACGTCCGGTATCCTCCGGCTCACTTTCCCCGCCGGCAGTATTCTTGTTTTTCTTCTTGCATCCGAAAGCACCGAAAGCGATCGTTCCGGCCATGAGGAATGCCAGGATTTTCTTTCCTTCACCGCGCATTTAGACATTTCCTCCTTCAACGTCGATGTTCGAAAGAGCAAGTATCGCATCCGACAATTTATTCTCCACGCGGCCAAGTTCGTCTTTACTCTGTTCGAGCTGTCTTTCACAGGCTTCCCCGGAAAGTCCTCTCCAGCTTTCTTCAACGATGCCCCGCGCATCCTGAAGTTTTGTCTTCAGGCTCAGGACCTCATCGTTAAGTTCATGAAGTTTCCGATAATAATGGCTCAGTGTATCTTCCATCGAATAATACTCTTTCATTTTTCATCCTCCTTCATGTTCCGTAGATACTGATCTCAACGATCACATTATCTTCACAATTCATCTTTACGCCATAGCCGCCGGCTTCCGCCAGAATGAAGATCCCCTCAAGTTCCAGCCGGTAGCCTTTTCGGTCATACTGCCGGACGACGATGGTCTCTCCCCGTCCCCGCAGGATGTCCATGATCACATCCAGTGATGCCCCGTTATGTACGGTCCTCTTCAGATACTCGCGCCCGTCGGCTTCACGGAACTCCTTGATATAGTCCTTGACCAGCATCAGTTCTTCAAGAAGGATATTCTCCTTGAAGGCAAGTGCCCGGCCACCGGTATAAGATTCCGACAGGCTCTTGATATCCTCTTCCGGAGACACCGCTTCTCCCACGGAGATCTCATAGCAGCCCGCCTGCGGATCACGTACCAGTGATACGGTACCCTCTCTATCGTAGAATCGGTACTCGACCTGCTTCTTCTCCTGACCTCCGCGTTCATGGAGCATACCGACTTTCTTCGGATCACTGATCATATCTATTACATACCGGATCGTCGGATCGACCTTCAGGATCCCGTTTAAGTCGTACTTGATCAGTCCTCTTTCCTCTAAGGATCGAACGACAAAACTGATTCCCTCTCTCTGGAAAGGAATCTCCTGGACCAGCGTAAGTCCTTCCACTCCGACGATGAATTCCTTCTTCAGCAGAGAGGCCAGAACATACAGGTCTTTTGACGTAAGTTTGGTTCGGTATGTGCTATTCACGTTATTTCTCCAATTCCCTGATTTCTGTTACCGGATAGTCTTCACTTACCGCCTTCATGCAGGCCGTCGTGTTGACGATCTCCATCTGCATCGCTTCATCCGCGATGAGACGCTCAATACTATTCGCCACATGCGTTCTCTCATCCTTCTCTTCAAGAATGATCTGATGCGATGCCATAAGCGAATTCATTTGGGTTCCGAAGACATCCAGTCTCGCCGTAAGTTCACGGAAGCGCTCGATAATAGCCTTCTCCTGATCGTGGAAAAGCTCCGGTGTCTTATCGATCAGATTGCGAAGCGAGATCGATGTCTCATTCGTCTGTACAAGCGAGGTGATCGCTTCATCGAGCATCTCGCAGATCGATACGCTCTGCGGAAGCGCCATAAAGCCGACGTCCAGTTCCATCTCCGAACGGAGCGCCTTACTTCTTGCAAGTAGATCTTCGGTATCCTGTGTGATCCGGTGAAGAACATCCGAAAGATGTTCCAGTTCATCCAGATTTACATGAATCTCCATATTGCTTCACCCCTATCTCATAAACTTTACAGTCTTGCAGGAACCCTGATAATACAGGTATCCGCTGCCTTCTTCGAGTTCTTTATCTTTCTCATTATATGCCAGATCGTTCGCCAGATAGATATGCTGCTTTGGTGTACCCGACACTGCAAGGGCATTCTGACAGTCGACCACGGTCTTGACCAGCGGGTCAAATCCGGCTTTGACGACATCGTTGATCCTGGCTGCGCTAAGGAGGATAAGGCCGTACCCCTTCGAAAGGCGGCAGATACGGGCCATCGCATCGCGGTTCGCATCGGAAATATCCGTGACAAACTCGACCAGATCGTCTATTACGATGCAGATCATCGGCATCTCCGAGACAGGATCAGGTGCACCGGAACGGGCGGCCTCATCCTTCTTCTGCTTTCTTTCCGTTAAGATGGCGATGAGTTTCTGTACTCCGTCCGTCACGCCCGGATCGTCTTTACTTCCTGCATAGCAGACAGAACCTTCCTTCAGTTCTTTTAGAGAAGTATTATCCGAATCAAAGACATAAAACAGCGTATCTGAATATCTTGTCCTGATCATCTTCGACAGAGTCAGAAGGAAACTGCTCTTTCCGCTGTTCGGATTACCCGCGACCAGCATTGCCAGGAACTGCGACAGATCCACATAAGAGGTCTTCACATCCGTACGGTCGATCGCAATCGGCAGTTTATCTCTCTTCTCATAACGCTGGAGCATAAGTTCCATATCGACCACATCCGGCATTACCGGGATCGGTTCCGGACGGCGTCCTGTCCAGTTATGGTTCATCGATTCACACAGTTTTTTCAGTGCAACGGTTCGCTCTCTGTCCGTCGCGCCATCCGCGTAGATCGCCGTCTGGAATTCGATAGGCGGATTTCCCTTCGCATATGCTCTTCCCATAACTTTCGGAAGTGCCATATCCGAGGAAAGACGTCCGACGATATTGGCAAAATCACCTCTGTCCGTCAGGTCATATGCCACGGCACCCTTCATATTCTGGACGATCTTATAGCGAACGCCTGTCGTACTGTTTGCCGTATAGGTCATATAGATGCCATAGGTAGTACCTTCACTGGCTACCTTCAGCAGGAATGCCTCGAGATCCGGATACATCTCGAAGATCGGCACGATATTATCGATCACGAGAATGATCGCCGGCAGCTTCGAGTCTACGCTTTCTCTGTATGCGACGAGCGAGCTTACCGCATTCTGGACGAAGAGTCTCTTACGGGTATCAAACTCGTTGAGGATCATCTTCGAGAGCTTCGTGATCTTCTCTTCCTCACAGTCGAGAGCGATTCCGCCCACATGCGGCATGTTGTCGAAAACACTCAGGCCCCAGCCGCCGCAGTCGATCACATAGATATTGACGTCCTCAGGCGTATAGTATGTGCAGATCGATGTGATCATGGTCTTTAAGAAGGTGGTCTTTCCTGTGCCCGGGGCACCGTAGATCGCGTGGTGACCGTTAAGTGCGAAGTCAATGGTCTGTACACCCTGCTGCTGATTGGCAGGAAGATCGTACATACCGACCGGGACCGACAGCCAGGGCAAGCGTCCTTCCCAGGAAGTCCCGTTAAATCCGATATTCAGGCCGAGACCGGAAAGATGCAGGTCTTCCGGAAGTTCCGGAAGCCAGGGCCCCTTCACCTCAGGGATCTTCGCATCTTTTGCGACCGCCGCGATATAGCTTGTGATCGCCGTGATCTCATCCATATCCGACTTTTTCTTCTGTTTCTTTCCTTCCAGAGGATTGATCCTCTTTCCGGTCGTAGATACCAGACGGACAACGTTCTCATCTTCCTTCACAACTTCCTGTCGTCCGAAATACGGAGCACCGCTCCAGTAGGACTGGAAGATATCGAAGTACTCATCCTCACCGACACGGATATATGCGCGTCCTGCCTGACGGATATAAGCAGCATCCGGCCGCTTGATCATCTCACGGCTGTCTACGGTATCCTGCACCTTCAGGCACAGACGGAAACGCGAGTTACTCTGGATCTGGTCATCGACCACGCCGCCCGGTTTCTGTGTCGCAAGAACAAGATGTACGCCAAGGGAACGGCCGATACGGGCAGCACGGATCAGTCCGGCCATGAAGTCCGGCTCTTCCTTCTTCAATTCGGCAAACTCATCTGCCACGATGATCAGATGCGGCAGCGGTTCATCTGCCTGATGCTGCTTGAAAAGCTTCTGGTACTTATCGATATGGTTGACGCCGTACTTATCGAAAATTACCTGACGGCGCTTCAGTTCACTCATAAGAGAAACCATGGAACGGTTAATATTCGATCCGATATTCGTGATCTTTCCGACAACATGCGGAAGGGGTTCCAGAAGGTTAGCCATACCGCCGCCCTTATAGTCGATCAGTACGAATGAAACATCGAAAGGATGATAGGTGCAGGCCATTGAGAGTATCCATGTCTGCAGAAGTTCTGACTTACCGGAACCGGTGGTACCGGCAACAAGGCCGTGCGGTCCATGTGCTTTTTCATGAATATCCAGATAGAATGTGAGATCACCTGCCAGCTTTCCGATCGGTGCGCCAAGACTCCGGAAAGACTCAGCTGCCTGCCAGCGGGCAAGGATATTCAGTTCCTCAACTGTCTGAACACCGAAACCTTCCAGGAAGGTAAGGGATTTCGGAAGCGCGGTCTTCGTCGCAAATCCTTCGAGCTGAATTGCAGACATACGTCTTGCGAATCCGTCGAACTTCGAGACACTGACGTCCTGATCAAGAGTGAAGAACTTCTTCTCATTTGCCTTATCGCGCTCATAGCAGCAGGGCATGTCCTTAAGATCGACGATATAACGGCATTCCGGCGGAAGCTGGTAGATATCGTCGAAGAGGAACAGCGAGGTAACACCGACGTACGGATTATTCGAGAAAAGATAGTTCATGACCATGTTCTTCTCGATCATCTTTTTCGAGCCGAAAATTACGATATAGTACGGATCCGGAAATGGTCCCGGAGTACTGGAATCCGAAAGGTCACGGGTCCGCATCTGAAGCATATCGACCAGGAAATCCAGGATCGGTTCCGCCGCAGTATCATTAAACGCGATGTGACGGGTCTCCATATCGGTATCCCAGATATGAGGCAGCCACTTCAGCGCACTCCACGTCTCGCGCTCACTCTCGTCAAAAAGACCGATGATGCGCACGTTCTCAAAGCTATGTGTAACACTCAGGGAGATCAGCATGTTTCTGACCACCGAGGTCGTTCTTTCTCTCGGTCCGATAAAGCCGACGGAATTATACTTCAGAAGCGGGATCCTTCTCGGGATGTTATCCACGATCCTTGTCTCTTCAACGATCTGTTCGCACAGTTCCTCCGCTTCATCATCTTCCATCTTAAATCCGTTGGCATCCGCACGGGTCTTTACCTCAACGCAGAGATCCTCGTAGCCCATACCCACACGGACATCGAGATAATCACGGTCGGCCGGCATACGTTCCCACAGGTTTCTACGGAGCTTGAAGACCGTCTTCATGCACTCAGCCGGTGTCGGATTCTCAACATTCAGGATCCTTCTCTGCACTTCAGCAACCGAGTCGATCCTTGCCTTCTGATCCTCAATATACGCACCGTAACGCTCTGCGCGCTCACGGATATACTCTTCCAGGGATTTCTTCCTGCGCTTATTCAGGCGGGCATTATTCGATACACTTGCCACAGGAGATACCATACTGGCACTTCTTGCTGCAACGAGCGCCGGCGAAACAACACCGGTCAGCATACTCGCACCTGCCATCGCACCGGTACCGAGGAGCATCGATCCCATGCCTCTGCTCTTCTCATATTTCTGCCCCTGATTCGGCGGATTTGAAAGCACGATCGGTTCAGACGGCAGCTGTTCCTGCATTCTCGGAGACTTATGGTAACGCAGGCTCTTATCTGTATTTGTCGACAGCACACTGTCCGGCGTTTTCTTCACATCTCCGGACTTTCTGATCAGCAGGTTATCGCCCACTCCCTCGAAGAAGAGTTCATTATTCACCAGCGTAATATTGATGCTCATGATCGAGATCGTATCTCCCGCTGTCATCCTGGCGATATCCACGCGGCGGCCGTTAAAGTATATGCCGTTCGTACTGTGATTGTCCTCGATACGGACATTTCCGTCCTCCACCTTAATCGTAAGATGGTGTCCCGATACGAAAGGCATATTGATCACCACATCGTTCGTCATCCTTCTGCCGACTTTAAAGATACCCTGATACGGCAGTTTCAGGCTCTTAGTGCTAGTGGCGGTCAGATTGGTAAAAAACATGCATGTGTGATCCTGCTGATTAAGAAGGACCACACTCTCCATCGGTACGGCTTTCAGATAGATCTGATAAGCTTCTTTTGCATTCAGCGAGATTCCGGTCTTCTTATATTCGAGCACGATCTGTCTCTTAATAAAGTCAGGAACAACAACATCATCTTTCTTAAAAGAGCCGAAAGAGATCTCCTCTCCGACGTCGAAGATCTTTCTGTACAAGCGATTATTATGTATTAAAACCACTGCAGCTTTCATGAATTCCTCACTTTATGTTCCGTTTCATCGATCTCTAAGTGCTTCGCCTTAAGCATCAGGACCGGAAAAACCTTTGGCAGTACTGTATGATGTCCACTCTTCTTTTGCAAAGAGGATATTCAGCCAGTCTTCCCGCGACTTTCCGTTCGAGAACATCAAGAGCGCCTCCTCGATCTCTTCTTCAGCCGCATCACGGCGAAGGACCATACGGGCCGATGTCTTCGCGAACTGTTCATCCGTGTATATCCGCTTGCTGAATTCATCGCTCAGCAGCAGTTCCTTCTCAAGAAGCATAAGACCATTTTGCTTTTTCGCGATCTCCACAAGCCAGACATTCATTTCATCTTCTGTCGGATCACGGAACAGCACTGTCTCAAAGCAGGTATAGACCAGACGCTCATTCTCCGACAGTTCTTTTGCATTCTCCGGTTCATACTGGATGAATTTCTCATAAGGTTCAATTTCAAGAAGCGGCTCCAGATCCTTTTCTTCCTTGGCCAGTTTTGACAATGCATCATCGCAGAGCGGAAGAGCTCCGGAACGTTCAGAAGAATCCATGAGATATCCCTGATACTTACTGCCGAGCATGAATGTCAGGACTCTCTTGGCAGCTGCAATTTCTTCCTTGCTTCCACCGCCGACACTCCACTCATATACGAACTGGCCGTATGCTTCGTTGGAATCACAGTAAGCGAACTGGCATCCGTACTTCGAGATTGCCTCCGTCACTTTCTGACGGTTCATGGTCGAGGTAAGAAGCACCGAGCTTCTGTTTCCTTCCTGATCAAAGAAACTGTCCCCGATCGCAATCTGTGACAGATCATTGTTCTTCGAAACAAGTCCCTTAGCTTCCGGATCATACGAGACGAGACTGTCCAGCGGGAAATCCGCAGCGCTCATAAAGTAATCGCTCCGGTAATCTGTCGATGTATATCCGTTATTGATGATGCACGCTACCGGATAGCTGACACCTACAGGCATCTGCTTTCCATCCGGATAACAGTCTCCATAGTATTTAAGAAGTGAGCAGGCCTCTGCCTCATCCGACTTCAGGATATCGGAGAGATCTTCGCAGTCGGAAAGGAAATCATCGGAAAGAACCGAACTCTCAAAGAGATTCGGGAGTTCTCCGTCTTTTGCCGCTGCCTTGATCTTTGTCTCATATTCCGAAGCCGTATACGATACCAGTTTAAGCTGGACATCCGGATACTGTTTCTTGAAATCTTTGCGGATCGATTCCATGGCTTCTTCTTTCGCCGATCCCGATTCTCCGACATACCAGAGCTCGATCTTACATGCATCCAGATCCGGCTGTGCTTTCTTATGCTTGATAAAACGTACCAGGAAGAATATTCCCGTACCTAAAACAGCCAGGACTGCCGCGATACAGCCGATCTTGATTCCCAGGCGGAGCATCTTCTCCTGTCCCGGATCCATGACCGCCTTCTTACCATCCAGTGCGGAGATAAACGCCTCCACCGAAGAGAAGCGCGCACGTTTATCCACGGCAAGTGCTTTCATCGTGGCATTACTGATATTTCTCGGAATATCCGGGTTGATCTCAGATGGCGACCTCAGTGAATCCTTCACCTTACGGTTGACCGCTTCCTGAGGCTTGAGTCCCGTAAGCATGGCATAGAAGACCGCCGCCAGCGAATAGATATCTGTTCGCTCATCGAGATTTTTGCGGGTCGTATCCTTCTCGTCATACTGCTCGATCGGAGAGTATCCCGGCTTGAGGACAATGTCGACCACATCACTGTCATCGCCGGCCAGCTTTGCCGCACCGAGATCCAGAAGCTTAATGCTCATATCCTTGTCCGAGCAAAGGAAAATGTTATCCGGAGCTACATCCCTGTGGATAATTCCTTTGGCATGGAGATCACTTAAGGCATTACCGATTTCTTTTGTTACATGAAGAGCAAAATCCGGATCGAGAGCACCCTTCTCCTGCATCATATACTCGCTCAGAGAAATACCATCCAGGAATTCCATCACGATGTAGGCAGTATCGTTCTCTTCAAAGTATTCGTACACTCTCGGAAGATTCCTGTGGGATCCGAAGCGGGCCATGGTCCGGGCTTCAGCCAGAAAGCGGGACTTGCGGTATTCATATTCATTTCTGGACTTACCGGTAAGGCTCAGGTTCTTCTGCCCATAAGCACGCGTAACCAGCCGCGTCGGATAGTATTCCTTGATCGCGACGACTGTCTGCCGCTGAGTATCCCAGGCCTTGTAGATGATACCGAATCCGCCCGCGCCGACAGAGCGTCCGACAAGATACCTGTCCGCCAAAACAGTGCCGGGAGTCAGGTCGATCGTTTCTCTCGCTTCGACTTCCATCTCCCCGCAGATCGGGCACAGGCCGAATCTGTCATCATATTCGGCAAAGCAGTTTAGGCACCGCGTTTTCATTCCTTACGTTCCTCCAAGATCACTCGCCGTCCGGGTTGACCATTTCCCAAGAGAAATACTCACCGCACAGCGGTACCAGTTTCAGTATTGTATTTCCGATCTCGATCCGCTCATCGCCGCGGATCTCCGCCGGTTTTGTAAGTATATTTCCATTCAGATATACAAGTCCCCGGACTTCACCGGGCTGAAGCAGGAAGCTTCTCTTTCTCGGGTCATACACGATCCACGCATGTTTCTCGCGGGAAACCGAGACATCTCTCGAAATACAGATCCGGTTACTATGACTTCTGCCGATCGAGTTCCTGCCCGAATAAACATTGAAGCTCTCACCGAAATGCTCGCCCCGGAGACAGATCAGCCAGCCGACGACCGGGTCCGTGTTCGTCCGGAATTCCGATGCGGTCCGCTCCTGGTTCTTCTTCGGTGCGCTGAAGAATCCGACCGTCATTCCGCCGTAGTCGGAAGACACCTTCTTCAGTTCATCCGCCACAGAACTGACTGTGGTCGCACTCTGTTCCGGTTCGGGTCCGTCCGGGACCTCGACCTCGATCATCACATCCTGCTCCTTCGAAGGTTCAGCCGGCTGTTCGGCAGCAGGCTTTTTCGGAGATGAACTGATCGCTTTTTCGATTTCCACGGTATTATCCAGAAAAAACGGTACCTGTCCGAGCTGATCTTCTGCCGGATCCGGTTCTGCTGCAGGCGCCGGCTGCATCCGGGGAGTCACCGGCTGTGCGTATCCGGACTGAACAGGCGCCGCCGAAGTCATCGTAGACTGCATCGGCTGCATGGGCTGCTGAACATAAGGCTGTTGCTGAGCAAAAGGCTGCTGAACAGGCGGATTCACC
>CAMYWO010000052.1:0-15374 GCA_947302815.1 uncultured Clostridia bacterium
ACAGGACTTGAACCTGCACACTTTCGTACCAGAACCTAAATCTGGCGTGTCTGCCAATTTCACCACATCCGCAAGAAAAAAGCATGAAGTGATGTTACCATTTTTCAGGGGTTTGGTCAAACGTAGTATAATAAGAAAAGAACGAATTTCGGGGAGACGTTTCATGAGGATCGATTCACAGGAATACCGGATGATCTGGGGTGCTGCCATGCTGTCGCTGATCGCACAGGGCATCGCTATTACCATCCTGTTCAGCATGTTTTCCGGCGTCGCGATCATGACGGCAGGACTCATTCTTCTGAACTTCTCCTGCTTTTCCGGGAGCACATATAAGCGCATCTTTGCAGTCCTGATGATTGTTCTGGAAGTTGCAGCCGCGATCATCTGTCCCTACTGGTTTATCGGACTTCTCGCCATTCCTGCGGTCTCATGCACCTGGATTTTCAGTTTGAAGTTCTGCCACTTCTTTAACCTCATTTTTGCACTTGGCGGCTGGATCCTTCAGATCACGCGCACGGAGATCTCGCCGCTTATGGCAGTTCTCTTCCTTTGTACCGTCATTGCCGCCTATGTGATCTGGGAAAGCTTTTTCTATTTTCTCCGCCGGTCCGCACTTACCGGTGATAAGCTCCGGCAGGCACTGACTGCCGCGGCGGTCGAGGCGCTCGAGCAGAGATCACTCCGCGAGGAGATTGCGAAGAATCAGAAGGTCAACGAGAATAATGCACGTCTCGAGGAGCGTGAGCGTATCTCGAGAGACATCCACAACTACGTCGGGCACACGCTTTCCGCGGCGACCGTGACACTGGATGCCGCCTCTCTTCTGGTTCCTTCCGATAAGGAAAAAGCACTGGAGAAGATTGATTCTGCGAATTCCCGTGTTCACGAGGCGATCTCTTCGGTAAGAAGCGTCGTCCGCACACTGGATGCAGAGGATGACCGTATCGCCCTCGATGACTATCTTCTTTCTCTGGAGAAGTTGATCGACGAGTTCAAATCCGACACGGCCTACAAGGTCTACCATAACTTCTCGCAGATCAAATCGAAGACGAGGATCCCGATCCAGACGGCATCGTTTCTCTCCTCTTCCCTTTCCGAGCTTCTCACGAACGGTGTCAAGCACGGACACGCCGATCTTTTCGTGATTACACTTATCCTGGATACCGGACATATCCGTCTGAAGGTACAAGACAATGGCTCGGGCTGGGGCAAACTTGATTTCAACGAGAAAAAACTGCGGCTCAACAATGGTTTCGGGCTACGCAAGATAAGAGATTATACCGAGGGCTGCGGCGGCAGCTTCGAAATTGAGAGCGAGGATGGATTCACCGTGAACCTGTCCCTGCCGTTTGAGGAGGAAAATGCATGACGAAGATACTTCTTGTGGATGATGAACCGCTTCTTCTGGAAAGCCTGGAGATCATCCTCACACTTTCCGCGGACTATGAGGTCATCGGCAAGGCCGGCAACGGTGTCGAGGCACTGGAGCTCCTGTCGAAGGAAACGCCTGACCTGATGCTCGTCGATCTTAATATGCCGGGCATGGGCGGCATCGAGCTGATCCCGAAGGTCCATGCCGATCATCCGCAGATCAAGATCATCGTTCTGACGACCTTCTACGACGAAAAAAGCATCGCCCACGCGATTGCGGGCGGTGCCTGCGGCTACATCCTTAAAGACTCCGGCAAGGATGCGATCCTCGATGCCATTTCTCAGGCGCTCCGCGGTCAGAGCGTCCTCGATCTGAAGGTCATGCAGAAGTTAAATTCCATGCTCGCTTCGGGAACTATCGAAGGCAGTTCTTCCGGAACATATTCTTCCGGCGGTACCGAAAGCACTGACGCCGCATCCGGATCTTCCGGCGCAGGATCCCGCGCAAACGCAGAGACGATCAATCTGGATGACTATGGCATGACAGAGCGTGAAAAAGAGATATGCCGCCTGATTTCAGAAGGCTGCACCAATTCACAGATCGCATCGATCCTTTTCATCAGTGAGGGAACGGTAAAGAATTACGTGTCGACGATCTACGATAAACTCGGCGAGCATGATCGGACCAAAGTCGTGCTCATGCTCACCCGCTGCAAGTTCTAGTGCTTTTCACGAAGGATCAGTCGTAGAGGACTTCTTCCATATCCATGAAATCGGCTCTTCTCATGAAGTCATAGAATTCTTCGGAGAGATCACTTCCCGATTCGCCATTGAACGAAACATAGGTGACCACACTTCCTTCGATTTTCACATAGGCTCCGAACAGTGAATCGTCATATTCGATCATGTAGGCGTATTCGTTTTCACCCCTGTATTGCGAACCATATTCCGCTCTGCGATATTGGCTGTAATCACCAGTATAGTCCTCGCCGTCACTGATTACATCCTGATAATGATCGTTCGCAAACCGCTCTTCATTATACTCATAAACATTTACTTCCAGCCTATTTCGAGTCTTCTCTTTTTTGAAAATAAACATGTTCTCGAGCGAACCGGATCCGCCTCTTATTCCGGTATACTCATCGATTTCCGATTTCACGAGGTCTTCATGATCCAGATCGACATATTTACCATCATCAAACTTAACTCCCGATTGGAGATGTCCATTGATGAAGCGTTTCTTCTCTTTATCCGTCATTTCATCCGCATCACAGCATCGCTCAGCTGTCTTCGCAACATTCATTGACTCGTCCTTATAAGCTTCGGCACTTTTCTGTCTTGCTTCGGAATAGTATTTGGACGGATCTTCCCGATAATCATCGATCAGATCCTGAAGATCGCGAAGACCGGCCTCACGCATGAACTCAAGATAATCATCCAGATCACCATACATGCCGGAGAACCAAACTTCGGTAACAAGATTCCCATTTCGAACCAGATAATAAACTCCACTGTATTCCGAGTGATCGTATATAGTTGCATACTCCTGCTTACCATCGATCAGAACATCATGTTCATGGCCTTCTCGCAATTCATCGAAAAGGTCCTGTGCTGCCTGCGAACTTGTTAGTTCCATAAGGTAAGCGCTCAAATCAGTTTTGCTCACATAGATATAGACTTTAGTTTCGTTACGGAATTGCTCGGAATCTACGCTCTCATAATAACTACAATAGTCATATCTATCGATTTCATCTGAATCAAGCGTGAGACAATAGCCAGGAGTTGAAAAGTCAGCGGGATCGCGAAGATAACTCTTCTTCTCTTTTCCTGTCAATTCTTCCAAGCCGAAAACATCTTCCGCCGCCTGGAGCATTTTATTACTCGCATCCAGATAACTCTGGGCCTTCGAGCATCCGACGGTGCTCAGCAGCATCAATATGACTAAAGAAAATGAAGCTAACTTTTTCATACTATCCCCCAAGGATCAGTCTTCAAGATCCCCCTTTAAAAGTGCTTCCATATCAGTATATTCCGCTTCTCGCATAAAGTCATAGTACTCTTCAAGAAGATCATTTTCAGGATATCCAGTGAACGAAACTGCCGTTAAGAGATTTCCGTCCACATGGAAGTAACCGGACTTGCAGTAACCGTCCACCATAGCGATAAACGCGAGTGTATCATCCTTATCTTCGTCCGTAGCAAATTCACCGTCCGAAGATCTCTTCCATTTGTGTTTCTGGCTGTCGAGATCGATCATGTCCTTATAGTAATCAAAGAGTTCCTGAGCTGCGTCCTTATTCTTTAACTCGAGCACACGGGCCGTGATCATATTTGATGAATCCGACTTGAGGAAGACCGTGATGTTCTTTACATCTTCCGAATCGAGTTCACCATAATCTCTCTCGTCAAACTCGATATTCTCAAGGTCATCCGAATTATAAGTTGCGTAGATGCCTTCTCCGTCTGTACTGCCCGAGAGTTTCAGATTTCTCTTTGTATATTTCTTTCTCAGCGACTTGCCCATCACTGCCGCGTCACAGCAGTTCTCTGCCGCCGCGATCAATTTCTCCTCGGCTTTCTTAAACTTCTTTCCGGAAGAAGAACAGCCCACAGCGCCCACGGTCATCATGACCGCAAGCGCCAGTGCAGCAAGTTTTTTCAAGTTTTTTCCTCCGGAAGTCCTCAGTTTAAGCATGGATCAATCTTCCTCGTCCTCTGCCTCGTCGTCTTCCTCTTCGTCCTCTTCTTCCTCATCCGAATCATTTTCCATGAATTCTTCCAAGTCCGTGTACTTCATTTCACTTAAGAATTCACAGAACTCATCGTAGAGATCATCTTTGAGATTTCCCGAAAAACTTAATGCTATATACTGTTTTCCGTTTGCAAAACTATAGCCATATGCAGAAATGTTATACATATCGTAGTAGTACATCATCTTGCCGTCATTTTCTTCAATCGTAAAATCATCTCCACCGAATTGTTTTTTCAAATTCTTTATGGACTTTTTCGTAGACTTATAAGCTTTTTCAGAATACTCCTCGCCATCAAGTTCCATCATTGTGATTTGCATCGTGGATTTACCTTCAGACTTCTGGAACATAAACATGTTCTTTATCTTATCAGACGGGATCTCGGGATCATCATCTTCATCAAAATCCATACCCTCAATATCATCCGCCGTCACAGTTACATAATAACTCTTTTTAAAATAATTCCCGGGTTCTTCCATATTGTTCTTGAGAAGTTTCTTCTTTGTCTTCTCAGGCATCTCTTCTGCGTCACAGCACTTTTCCAGAGCAGCGATCATTTTCTTCTTATCACTGCTGAAACCGCTGCTTTTCGAGCAGCCTGCGAGACTGAAAACCATGGACAATACTAATGCAACCGATAATACCTTTTTCATACTTTTCTCTCCTGTCTTAATCTTAATCTTCTTCGCTATCTTCCATCAGCGCTTCCATATCATAGAAGCCGGCCTCATTCATAAATGCATAATACTCATCTAGAATATCATCATCCTTACCACTCCCCATATACTGTGTCATGGTCACCACATTTCCCTTGATGTTCAGATAACATCCTGACGTCTGCCGGCGGCCTCCTCTCTCAGAAGCCATCTGATACATCACAGCAACCAGATCATCTTCCGAAACGATGCCGTAATCCGCCTTGGCATTCTTCAACTCTTTCTTCATTTGTTTTATCCTCAGACCGTCCTCGAGAGTATCGAAGTAATCCTGCGCGGTTTCCTTGTCATTCATTTCCACCACGGCAACATGCATCTGTTCGTTTCCCTCTTCTTTTATATAGAACAGAATGTTCTTGCAGTCTTCCATATTGAAATCAAACTCATCTTCGACATCATCATCGACATCGATATCTTCCAGATCTTCTGCGGTCAGGACAACATATTTACCATCACTCAGAAGATTATCGGCGGTTTCCATGTTGTTCTTGATGAGCTTCTTTTTCGTCTTCTCACTGGCTTCCTCAGCGTCGCAGGTTTTTTCCAAAGCACTGACCGTTTTCTTTTTAATGCTTCCGAAGCCGCTGCCCTTGGAGCAGCCGGCCAGGCTCAGAACCATGGTCAAAACCAATGCACACGATACTAACTTCTTCATCAATCATCTTCCTCCTCTTCAATAAGCGTCTCGGTATCATAAAAACCGGCTTCTCTTGCATAATCAAAGAACTCTTCACACACATCTGAATCGTACTTTCCGGTGTACTGGGAAACGATAACTACTTTCCCGTCCTTCTTGATATAACAGCTCTGGAGTGCATTCTTCTCTTCAGAATACAGAATTGCCGCCAGCATATTGTCATCCTCTTCAAAGCCATATTCAGCGTCCTGGTTCCTCGCGAGTTTCTTTAGTTTTTTCTCTGTGGTGCCATAACGATCCAGCATGTATTCGAAAAGATCATCAACTGCAGCTTTGTCAGACATCTCGTAGATCTCTGTCATCGTGCAGGGTCTTGATCTCTCCGACTTAATAAACAGGAAAATATTCCGGATCTCCTCAGGGTCAAAGTCTACATCTTCTCCGAAATCAATTTCCTCGATATCCCCTTCGTCCAGTGTTACATAAACACCGTCCTGGAAATCCGAATCGCCGTAATCAAAATCATCATCATCCATGATTTTCTTTTTCTGCTTCTTTGTAGCTTCCTCGGCGCCGTATACATTCTCGGCCGCCTTCGTTACCTTCTTGACAGTGCCGCTAAAGCCCGCGCTTCCTTTCGAACAGCCGGCAAGGCTCAGAACCATAGTCAGAACCAGTGCACACGATACTAATTTCTTCATTTTTTCTCCTTGCGAATGCTGAAAAAGCACCCCGATAATACCCAATTTACCTCCGCGCGTCTTGTCTACGCCCGTATACGAAAATTATATCACATCCGAGCCCTTTCATTCGCTATTCCCTAAGGTATTCCCGAAATCTTTACAATCTCTTAGCGAAGTACGGCCCGTCATGTATTACAATAGATACATGAGATTTCTTCACACTGCGGCATCACGCTTATTTGCTTTGCCGGATATGCGGTCTGAAGGAAAAAGGAGAAAGAAATGAACGAAGAAGAAAATATGCTGTTCCCGGTGGGAATGGATAATAGTTTAGCAACTTATAGAGAGGATTTTGTCCGCGAGAACCTGATGTCGGACTCTTTCCTCGATTTCGTAGAAGAAAACACCAAGCCGATCGACCAGCTTTTCGCCTACTACCAGTGCGCGATCATGGAGGTCGAGACAAAGTTCAGAGTTCTCGACGAGTCTCTCTCTGTCGAACTCGAAAGAAACCCGATCGAGAGCATCAAGTCACGTGTGAAGTCCGTGGACAGTCTTCTCAGAAAGATTAAAAAGAAGAACATTCCTCTGAACCTTGCGGCCATCGAGGAGAACATCAATGACGTCGCCGGCGTTCGTGTCATCTGTTCATTCCCGGACGATATCTACGAGATTGCCAGTGCTTTTCTCGCACAGGACGACATCACCTTGATCTCACGGAAAGACTACATCAAGGACCCGAAGCCGAGCGGATACCGCAGTCTTCACCTGATCGTCGAGGTGCCGATCTTCCTTAAGAACGAGAAACGCAACATGAAGGTCGAGGTACAGTTCAGGACTATCGCAATGGATTTCTGGGCGAGCCTTGAGCACAAGCTGCACTACAAGCACGATCTTCCGCCGGAGCGCGCAAAAGCACTGGCCGACGAGCTTCGTGACTGCGCCGAGCGCATAGAAGAACTCGACCTGCGGATGCAGGCCGTCAGAAACGAGTGTCACCAGTAAGTGATGGGGATTAGTCCTCGTCGAGTCTCAGTACGCTCATGAAGGCTTCCTGCGGCACTTCGACAGAACCTACCTGACGCATGCGCTTCTTACCTTCCTTCTGCTTCTCGAGGAGTTTCTTCTTACGGGTAATATCACCGCCGTAGCACTTCGCGAGAACATCCTTACGGAAAGCTCTGATCGTCTCACGGGCAATAACTTTGCCGCCGATCGCCGCCTGTACCGGAACCTCGAACTGCTGTCTCGGAATATTCTCTTTCAGTTTCTCCGTCATCTTACGTCCGCGCGCATAGGCCTTATCCTTATGCACGATGAACGAAAGCGCATCGACGATGTCACCGTTCAAGAGGATATCGAGTTTCACGAGGTCGCTCTTCTGGTAGCCTTCCAGCTCGTAGTCAAGAGAACCGTATCCGCGTGTTCTGGACTTCAGCGCATCGAAGAAGTCGTAGATGATCTCATTTAAAGGCATCTTATAGTGGAGCATAACACGGATATCGTCCATGTACTCCATGTTGATGTACTCGCCGCGTCTGTCCTGGCAGAGCTCCATGAGATTGCCGACGTATTCCTTCGGCGTCATGATCGTCGCCTTAACGATCGGCTCCTCCATGTAGTCGATCTCTGCGGGATCCGGCATATTTGTCGGGTTATCCATGCGGATGCACTCACCGGCAGTCGTATACACTTTATACACTACAGACGGAGCCGTAGAAATGAGGTCGAGATTGAACTCTCTTTCCAGTCTTTCCTGAATAACTTCATAGTGGAGAAGGCCCAGGAAACCGCAGCGGAATCCGAATCCGAGAGCAGCCGATGTCTCCGCTTCAAAAGAGAGAGCTGCATCGTTGAGCTGGAGCTTCTCAAGTGCATCACGAAGGTCCGGATACTTCGCGCCATCTACAGGATAAAGTCCGCAGAATACCATCTGCTGGATCGGCTTATATCCCTGAAGCGGCTCGTCGGCAGGATCATCTGCCAGCGTGACGGTGTCGCCCGGAGCGGTATCTCTTACGTTCTTGATCGACGCGCAGATATAACCTACCTCGCCGGTCAGAAGTGCTTTTGACGGAACAAATTCACCCGGGTGGAAGTATCCCAGTTCGGTAACTACAAACTCCGCACCGGTATTCATCATGCGGATCTTATCGCCCAGTTTGACAGAGCCTTCCTTGACGCGGACATTTACGATAACGCCCTTATACGGGTCGTACTTCGAGTCAAAGATCAGCGCGCGAAGAGGCTTGTTCTCGTCTCCGTTCGGCGGCGGCAGGAACTTGACGATGCCCTCAAGAACTTCGTCAATACCGGTATTATTCTTCGCGGAGATCAACGGTGCTTCCGAAGCATCGAGTCCGATAACATCCTCAATCTCTTTCTTAACTTCCTCCGGCTGCGCCGACGGAAGATCGATCTTATTAATGACCGGAAGGATCTCCAGGTTGGCGTCAACGGCCAGATAGGCATTGGCAAGCGTCTGCGCCTCGATACCCTGCGCTGCGTCAACGATCAGGATCGCGCCGTCGCATGCCGCGAGGCTTCTGCTTACCTCATAGTTAAAGTCGACGTGACCGGGAGTGTCGATGAGGTTCAAGATATACTCCTCACCATCCTTAGCCTTATAGCACAGTCTTGTGGACTGGGACTTGATCGTGATACCACGCTCACGCTCGATATCCATATTATCGAGGATCTGGTTCTGCATCTCGCGGGATTCGACCACACCGGTATTCTCGATCAAGCGGTCAGCAAGAGTGCTTTTACCGTGGTCAATGTGAGCGACGATACAGAAATTACGTATTTTTTCCTGTCTTTCCATGTTCAGTTTCTTGTGTTTCCTATTATGTTTCTTTTTCGTTTTTATCCGAAGAACTTCATCTTATTGAACGGATAGATGCGCATGAGGACCTTCGCCTCGATCTGCTTCTTCTTAAATGGACCCATACGGCGGGAATCGTTACTTCCGCCACGGTTATCACCCATGCAGTAGTACTCGTCCGGTCCGAGTGTGACCTCAGCGTAACCGCGGCTCTGTCCCTCCATACCGACATAAGTCATCGTACCGGTCGGCAGATAATCGGACTCGTCAAGGAGCTGGCCGTTGATGTAAACATTGCCGTCCTCGATTTTGATCGTCTCGCCCGGAAGACCGATGATACGCTTAATAAGGTTCTCATCGTGAGAATAACCTTCCATACCCTTCGCATCGATCGTGACGATGTCGCCGCGGTCAAGATTGCCGGTGTAGATGGAGATCATTTCAACAAAAACAGCATCTCCGGAATAGAGCGTCGGCTCCATGGAACTGCCGTATACGTCGTTTCTCTGGATAACAAATACGACAAGCAGGATACCGATCAGAAGGCCGATCGCCACGAACTTAATGGTGTCGAAGAACATGTAAAGCGCGCTCTTCTCCTTCTCGGATTCTTCCTTATCTTTCTTCTCGTCATCCGACTCGTCAGACTCCTCGGCAACCTCTTCAGATGCTTCCTCAACGTCGTCCGACTTCTTCTTTTTCTTCTTGCCCTTTTCCTCGGCAACAACAGCAGCTACCGTTTCTTCTTCGGTTTCTTCTTCGGATTCATCTTCAGTTTCTTCTTCGGTTTCTTCGTCAGACTCTTCATCGGATTTTTCGTCCGCTTCGTTATCGGTTTCCTCTGCCTCAGAGTCTTCCTCTTCAGCTTCCTCGGCAACCTCTACTGCCGTCTCGGTGACTTCTTCTGCCGTCTCGGTGACTTCCTCAGTTACATCTTCAGCGCTCTCGGAAACTTCTTCCGTAACAGCAGCAACTTCTTCCTTCGTCTCTTCAAAAGCACTGTCGACTTCGAGTTTATCCGTTAACTTGTCGAGCGGATCGTCTTCCTTCGCATCCGGAATGATAGCCAGGCACTCTTCAATAGACTTCAGATCGGAAACAGGCTCTTCGGTATCAGCAACCTCTGCAGAACTCACCAAATCACTCACCTCGGAACCCTCATTGGTGATGTCTTCGGTGATTTTTTCGGTATCAGCAGCAGAACTCACCAAATCACTCACCTCAGAAGCTTCATCGGTGATACTTTCGGTGAGATTCTCATCAGAAAGCACTGTTTCTGCCTCAGAGTTCACCAATTCACTCACCTCAGCAGCCTCATCGGTGACGTTTTCGGTGAATTCCTCGACTGTTTCCTCAACCTCCGAAACTACATCCTTCTCTGGTTCTTTATCCTTATGTCCGAAAAAGTGCTTTTTCATTCGTTCCTCCAGACAGTTAAAATCATCTTTTCAAGCGCCACAAAGCGCTATTCTTCATACGCCGAAGCGCGTTCAGTTTACTTGCCCCATGACCGGATCGCATCTGCGAGTCCGGAAAGCTCGATCTCCTTCTCTGTGCCGTCAGCCATCGCCTTGAGCTTGGCCTTGCCGGAAGAGATCTCGTCATCACCGAGTACCAGCAGGAATGGGATGCCCGTCTTACCAGCGTACTTCATCTGCGCACGGAAAGATCTTCCCATCAGATCGATCTCGCAGCCGATGCCCTGCTTACGGAGAGCAAACGCGATCTTCTGTGCCTCGATCTGTGTCTCGGATGAAAGGTTTGCGATGTAAAGCTGTACCTTCTGATCTTTCTCGATCTCGATGCCCTGAGCTTCCATCTCAAGAAGGAATCTCTCGGCACCCATGGCAAATCCGATACCCGGAGTCGGCTGTCCGCCGATCTCAGAAACGAGTCCGTCGTAGCGTCCGCCGCCGCAGATCGTACCCTGCGAGCCGACGTTCTCGGACTTAAATTCGAATACCGTACGTGTGTAATAGTCGAGACCGCGGACGATACCGGAATCGATCTCATAGTTAATGCCCAGTGCCTCAAGGTTCGCCTTCAGGCCTTCAAAATGTGTCTTGCAGTCATCGCAAAGATAATCGATCAGGCGGGGTGCACCGGCAGCAATCGCACCGCACTTCTCTTCCTTACAGTCGATCATGCGCAGCGGGTTCTTCTCGAAACGCGACTGGCAGTCCTCACAGAGCTCGGAAAGGTGCGGACGGAAATAATCCTTCAGGATCTTGTTATATTCAGCGCGGCAGGTCGGGCAGCCGATGCTGTTGATGCACAGCTTCGTCTTCTTTAAGCCCATGCGCTCGAAGAACGCGACCAGGATGCTGATGATCTCTGCATCGATTGCCGGTCCCTCAGCACCGAAAGCCTCCACGCCGAACTGGTGGAATTCACGATAGCGGCCCTTCTGCATCTTCTCGTAGCGGAAAGCCGTGATGTTATAGAAAAGTCTGACCGGGCTCGGAAGCGAAGACATGCCGTTCTCGACAAAGCTTCTGACTACGCCCGCGGTTCCCTCCGGACGGAGCGTGATCGAACGGCCGCCCTTGTCCTCGAAGGTATACATCTCTTTCTGTACCACATCGGTGGTGTCGCCGACGGATCTCAGGAACAGGTCCGTCTGCTCAAATGTCGGGATACGGATCTCGTTATATCCGTACTGTCCGCAAATTTCTGCAAAAGCACTCTCCGCTTTCTGCCATTTGTAGACTTCCTCCGGCAGAATATCTTTGGTGCCCTTCTGACAACTGTATTTCATAAAGTTTCTCACTCTCTTTCATCTAAACAATTTATTATACACTAAAACAGTGCTTTTCGATAGTCCGAAGCCCGAAATTCGGCATCTTCGGTCTATTTACGGTCATATCATTCAAGCTCGCTCCGATATACCAGCATCGCCAGTACCGCAGGCGCCGCCGTCTCCGTGCGAAGGATCCGCTTCCCAAGGGTGACAAGCTTCGCGCCATGGTCCTCAGCAAGTTTCGCCTCTTCCTCGGCAAAACCGCCCTCCGGCCCGATGAATATCGCGATCTTCGGATGCTTTTCAAAATCCACATCCCTGAGGATCTTTCCGAGGTTTCCCTCTCTCTCCTCTTCCCATGGGAAAAGCACTAGATCGCAGTTTTCCTGCGCTTCTTTCAGGGCGGCTTCCAGGCTCAACACTGCGCCTACTTCCGGAACGATCCCTCTGCCGCACTGTCTTGCAGCCTCGAGGGCGATCGCCTGCCAGCGCTCACGCTTATTGTCCTTCCCGTCCTTGATTTTCACGATCGATCGGCTGCACGCGGTCGGCACATACCTTGTCACGCCCAGTTCGACGGACTTCTGGATCGACAGATCCATCCGCTCGCCCTTCGCCAGGCCCTGGTATACCGTCGCTTCAAACATCGGCTCATTGCCGTTGGGATGTCGGTCACGGATCGACACGGCCACCAGTGCTTTTGACACAGAAACGATCTCGCACACATGGTCGATCCTTCCCGCGTCGCAGAGGATCAGCTCCTCACCCGCACGCATGCGCAGCACATCCGAAAGATACCGGGCACTGTCGCCCCCGATCTCCCATGTGCTCACACCTTCATCTATCTTCGTGTCGATAAAAAGCCTGGTCATGCCAAACCTCCCGGGTACAATCTACCTTCCTATTATACCCGAAGATTCGGGAAAGCAGATTAACCCAGCAGGTTCTTTTTCTTCTCGTTGAATTCTTCTTTGGTAATAATGCCGCTGTCGAGAAGTTCCTTATACTCCTTGAGGAGGCTGATCTTCTCGTCCTCCTTCGCCGCCTGCTGCTTTGCGCGGTTCGTCTCAGAGACCGGTGGCGCTTCCATAGGCGCTACCTGACTCTTTCTCAGGCCGCATGCGCAGGTCCCCGTAAAGTTCGGGTTGATCCTGCCGCAGTTACAGCGCCATTCGGAGCTGGAAGGTGTACGTGCGAAGTCATTGGGTTTATAGAGATCCTGGTTCAAGTAGGCACTGTTCGGCGAATGATAGTACGATGTATCGTTTTCTCCGTAATTCAGATTTATTAGCAGCACGATACCCGCGATGACGACCACTATGGCTGACATGATCATCGAATAATAACCGATACCGCGATTGATGTAATTACTGAAATAACCGAGTTGACTCATCGACCTGCTCATATCTGCCATATTTGCTATGCAGAAAAAACCGATATACAACGAGTAAATAAAATACGCAATCTTCGTTCCTTTAATATCGATAGCAGCAAAAATAATGGCCATAACCGAAGCAAACAGGACGATAAAGGCAGCGGGTTTATCTGTTTCAAGTCCGGCTGAGATCCACGAATAGGATATAGAATCGCCGAATCCGCTTGCCGAAACACACGGAAGGAACATTGAGATCGCCATCAAAATGGCGCCAATGATTGCCGGGATCCTTCCCGGTGTGGACCAGTTGCCGGAATAATCCGAGCCGGAGTAACTGGAATACGAAGGATAGTTAAGTTGGGATGCTGTTCTGACCTGGTCTTTCGGAACATACGCGCCGGATGGCACGGCACGAGGTGTCGGCGTAGGTCTTTTTACAGGCGCACTCTGACGTGCGGCAGCTGCCCGGACTTGAGCTGGCGAAGACATCGGACGATTAGCCTGTGCGCTTTGCGCAGGTGCTTCTGCTACTTTTACAGGAGATGGCGGATCCATTTGAACAGTCGCATCAAGATCCACAGTCGCGGGTTTCATGGCCGCCTGACGCTGTGCCATTGCAGACATCGGCGCTGCAGGCTTAGGTGCAGCGGGTTTTTGTGCAGGCGCAACTACCGGCTGCGGCTTTGGTGCCGGGACAGGCGCGGGCGCAGTTTGCGGTCTCGGTACAGGAGCCGGCTGTAGTTTTTGAACAGGAGCAGGCGCTGATACAGGCTGAGGCTTTGGCGCCGCCTGTGCTTTTTGAACCGGAGCAGGCGCCGATGCAGGCTGTGGTTTCGGTGCAGCCTGCGCTTTTTGAACCGGGGCAGGTGTAGCCACAGGCTTCACAGGCTCTGCTTTCGGAGCCGGCTTAGATGCCGGTGCAGTACCCGGTGCCACATACTTCATCGGAGCAAAGTCCGGAAGTTCTACCGACACGGGTTCTGTTTCCGCCGAAGGATTCATAGCCACCGGAATCCCGTACTGATCGTCGTCATCCGTTAAAAGCACTGTTCCACAATGAATACAGATCTTCGAATCTTCTTCGACCTGTTTTCCGCATATATGACAAAACATACACCCAATCCCCCTAATTCGAGTTTATGCTAAATCAGAGCAGATCCTTCTTTTTATCCTCAAACTCCTCCTGGGTAATAATGCCACCATCGAGAAGATCCTTATAATCCTTGAGAAGGCCAATCTTCGCATCTTCCTGCGCTGCCATCTGCTTCGCGCGGTTCGTCTCAGAGACCGGCGGCGGAGTTGCAGCCGGAGTCTGGCTCTTTCTCAGTCCGCAGACGCAGGTTCCAGTAAAGTTCGGATTGATCCTGCCGCAAGTGCAGCGCCACTCATTTGCAGTCGGCATACGATTGTAACTTGTAGGCTGAGACTGGGGCTGATACGCATAAGGATTCGGATTCATATATGCATTATTCGCCATCGGATATGCCGGCTTGGAACTGTCTTTCAGATGAACCAGGAAAGCAATTCCGGCAACAAGGATCGCAATCGCACTAAAAATCATGCAATACATTCCAATTGCCATGCCGATACTGTAGCCGCTGCCACTGTAGTAACGACTGATTTTCTTCTGATCCGAAACGATATCGTTTACTTTCGAAAAAGAATAGAAAGCGAATATCGTTGTATAGACCGAATACACGAAATAGGCGATCTTTGTACCCTTAAGATTAAAGATAGCCAGAATCAGCCCCGCGATAGACAGGACGATCACAAACGTCGGAGAGAAGAAACTGGAAAGGTCCTTCACATCACAGATCTTAGACCATGAGTAAGACTGGCTTTCGGAATAAGATCCATATTTTAAGGTTTCTTTCATGTACGGCATCGCCATAGAAATCATGATGAAAAGTGCAGCTACCGCTCCGGTAATCCTTATTGCGAGATTATTATTTCCTGAAGATTTCGGACGTGCATAAGACGAGGCCATCGGCGGTGCAGATACCGGCGTCTGATAATTCGGGGCATACGCGCCGGACGGAGCGTAACCGCCTTGAGGTGCCGGTGCTGCGTTTACCGGAGTCGGAGGCGTCTGAGGACGCGCAACCGGAGCGCTCGGTGCCAGAGCAGGCGTTGGAGCCGGTGACGGTGCCGCCATTGGAGCGGGTGCCGGAACTGGCGCTGCTACAGGAGCAGCGGCGGGCACCGCGACCGGAGCTGGTGCAGGTGTCGGAGCCTGAACTGGTGCAGCCACTGGTGCAGGAGCTGAAACAGGTGCCGG
>CAMYWO010000053.1:0-15013 GCA_947302815.1 uncultured Clostridia bacterium
TAGTCAACATCCTTGATACCCCAGAAACGGAGGTCATGGATATCCTGGTCAAGGCAAGTGTTAAGGAACTTAAATGCCTTATCCGGGTTGTTGCACTTTGTTGTTACGCAGATACCGGAAGAAACGTTCGGTACGTCTGCATAAGCGTGCCACTGGTTCTTTGTCTGACCCTTCTGAGCAACGAGTCCGAGAGGTACATAGTTGTAACCCTTCTTATCGAAGCCCTTCTCGATGAATGTGTTGTTGATCTGAGCGAAATCCCAGTTCTGGTCGCACATACCGAGAACGGAGCCGGAAGCCAACTTAGCGATATATGTATCGTAGTCCATTGTAGCGAACTCCTGATCCATGATACCAGCGTTGTAAACTTCGTTCAGCTTCTTGAAGTACATCTTAGCTGTAGGTGTAACGTTGTAGTCTTCGATCTTCGGATGTTCCGGATCATCAAGGTTAACGATAACGGAACCATCGTTCGGATAACCATCGAGGAACTCAGGTGCGTTCTCAACGCAGAAATATCTCCAGCCTTCGCAGAGAGCTGTGTAAGCGATAACTTCTGTGCCGTCTTCGTTCTTCGGATACTTCTTAGCATAGTTGTCAAGAAGAGCGAAGTACTCGTCGAGAGTCTCGATTACCGGATAGCCAGCATCCTCAAGAACACGAACCTGTACCCAGAAAGCTTCGTCGTTGTGACCTCTTGTCTTCGGCTCGCCGTATGTCTTACCGAAAACGTTAGCCCAGTAGATGTGACCGTCAGCCTGACGGAAGAGCTCCCACTGCTTATCAGTGAACATTTCCTTGAGCTGTCCGTAAGCCGGATCTGCAAGATAATCGTCCCAAGCAACGAGGCAATCATTCTCAGCAAGCATCTTACATCCGTTACCACCATCGATGAAGTCCGGCAGATCACCGGAAGCGATCATGGTACCAACAGCCTCAGCTGCGTCCTGGTTAGCATTCCAAGTTTCCTTAATACGGACTCCTGTGCGCTTAGCCAGTTCTTCCTGGATGTCGTTTCCATCATTGATTTCCTTGTTAGCCATGAAAGCAAGGAATGTGTAGTCATCGATTTCCTCAGCTACACTTGCGGAGCTCTCTGTAGAGCTGCCATCTGCAGAAGATTCTGCAGAACTGTCTGCTGCACTTGCGGTAGTATCAGAAGCGCTAGAATCCTTGCTCTCGTCGCTCTTCTTCTTAGAGCATCCAGCAAAAGAACCTACTGCCATCATACAAGCCAATGTAACAGCAAAAATCTTCTTCGATTTCATTATACAACCTCCTTCAAATTGAGTTGCTTGTTGCAACTTATTCTTTTTTAATTTTAGATTTCCATATTATTTCAAACAACCCGAAAAACTCTTACTTAATTCATGAAAAAGTCTAGGCATGTTTCACAACAAAAAACGCGCAAAATGATACGCGTTTTATGCTAGATGCCTCTATATATAGGAAAGTCCCTATTTTTCGGGGTGTGTCTTCCTGTATTTTGACGGGGTGCAGCCCATGGTTTCAATGAATTTCCTGATGAAATAATCACAGTCACGGTAGCCGACATCTGCGGCAATCTGGTTAATTTTTTTATCAGAACAGATCAACTGGCGGGCCGCTTCATTAATTCTGTAATTTGTCAGGTAATCCTTGAAGGACTGGTTATACTTTTTCCGGAAGATCTGTCCCAGATAAGAACTGTTAATGAAATACTTCTCACCCAGGTTTCTGAGACTGATATTCTCGGCATAGTGATCGCGGATATCTGCTTCTATACTGGAAAGGATACCTCTTGAGACGTTTTTCCGCAGGCCCATAAGATAATCAGCATACTCGATCGCGAAACGTTCCATATGCTGGCGGGAACCACGTTTGATCGAGTTTTCAAACGATTTCTCGGATATATACTGGATCACTTCCTCCTGGTTAACGTTGTCATCCTGTTCTGAAGCAAGATGTATCAGCTGGAAAAGCAGATAGTTGATATTCAGATCTATTACATTATTATTCTGACCGGATTTATTCATTTCCTCATAAAGGTCAAGCACGGCTTTCTTTATTGAATCCTCATTATTGGACTGTATCGCATTGATGACCTCATCCAGACTGTTTTTACAAAGAACAATACCGCTCTGACTGAACTGGATATCCTCTTCATAGAAATACAGGTTCTTCTGCTTATGGAAACCCTTGATACTGCTGATACGGATGCAGGAACTATATGACTTGGACAGAGATGCTACATCCGGAACTGTTTTACCGCACATGATACGGACCGGTTTGGCAAGAAGAACGTCGAGTTTCTTTAGAAACATCTCGAAAAATTCGCGTTCAGTCATATCTCTTCTGGTGGCCATATTTTCACAATAGATGAATCCGACATCATAATTGTCTTTATCATAAGAAACATCAAAGATAAAATGACTTGCATTCTCCTTCAGAATATCTTTGCATGCTGAAAACATCTGTTTCTGCAGCATGCGGAGATCATAGTCATCCTCATCATCAGATACCTGTTCGGTCATCATCTCGATATCAACAAACCGTATACCGCCGGCGAGCTGAAGATGATTGTTCACGTAATCAATATTCGACTCATCATATTTGCCTTTGATGATCGACATCAGATTGGTCGCAAGATACGCATCTTCCATCGTCTTCTGATTCTCACGCACCTTCTCCTTCTCATCATTCAGATTCGAAACACGGTGCAGAAGGTTAATCAGATCTTCTTTACTGACCGGCTTCAGGATGTAATCCAGGCAGTTATTACGGATCGCTCTCTGTACAAAGGAGAAATCATCATAACCTGTAAGGAATACAAACTTTGCCTCGGAAAGATGCTGTCTCTCAACTTCATCCAGAAAATCCAGACCATTCATAACCGGCATTTTAATATCGGAAATGATAAGATCGATCTTGTGATCTGCCAGATAATCCAGAGCATCCTTACCATTGCTCATCAGAGCATCGATTTCAAAGCCCTCCTTATTCCAGTCGATCAGAAACTGAAGCCCCTGAAGGATATAAGGTTCGTCATCTACGATCATTACTTTTAACATAAGCGCATCCCCTCTTCTTACACACTCTTATGAAGTTTTTTCATCGGAATACGGATAAGTACGCACATTCCGACTCCGACTTCACTATCTATCGAAAAAGTTACATTATTATTCGTATGCAGTTTCAGGCGCAGGCAGGCATTCAGAATACCTACATGCTTCTTACCCTTGATCTGGTCGATGCTGACATTCTCAATACTTTCAAGAAGGCTGCTGATCTCCTCATCTGTCATACCTCCACCGGTATCCTCGATCTCCATGCAGAGATCACCGTTCTTTTCATATACACGTACGAAGATCCAGCCCGCGGAAGACTTTGATTCAATTCCGTGCACGCAGGCATTTTCAACAAATGTAACCAGCGTCAGCTTAGGGATAAGATAGTTTTCGCAATCCTCATCCACATCGACATCAAATGACAGACGGTCACCAAAACGGTAACTCTGAAGATAAAGATAGGCTTCGATCGATTCCGTTTCTTTCTTGACCGTAACCAGGTCATTTCCCCACTCCACGTTCTGTCGGGTCATAACCGCAAGTTTTTCTACCATTTCCGCAGTTTCATCCTCACCTTTCAGAATACTGTGCATACGGATACTCTCAAGTGAATTAAACAGGAAATGCGGATTGATCTGGCTCTGTAACGCGAGAAGCTCTGCGTTTTTACGGGACAGATCGTTTTCACGCTCTTTCAGCTTATCTTTATAAAGAGAATTAATAAGGTCATTATTGATCGATACGATATTGTTGTAGTTATGCATCAGCGCTGAGATCTCGTCATTACCCTCTACCGAACTGATCGGCTGGAACTTATCGATCTGGCTTCCGTTAAAAGCGTCTCCCAGCTTTACAATTCGCGTTGCCAGGGACTTCTCGATCAGTTTCATGATAAGGATCGGAAGAATAAGCGTTACGATTACAAGAAACAGGATGATCCATCGATTTGCCATGATAACGGAATTGATCAGGAGCTCATTGCTGAAAACATAAACATCCAGCTTGGTTCCAAATGCGTTATAGGCCCTGTATGACATGATCTTATAGTCTTTTTTTACCGAGTTTATGTTGATGGTACGGACTGCAATACCATACTTAGTAAATGCCACGTAATCCTCATTACAGACAAACATGGTATATTCCGAAGAACTCTTAAGGAGCTGGTTTCGGATCTCTTCACTGTTCATATCGATACGGATGATCTTCTCATGCGGCGAATCATATGACTGAATATTCTTGATAAACATGAATTTCTTACGGCTTTCACCAAGTTCAGCCGTATCATCGTAATAAACTAACAGACACTCATCCAGGCCGGTCGCTCGGAAGCGTTTGTACCATTCTTTATCTTTAACTTTGGATAACTGCTTGAAATTCAAGCTCTCAAAAATCGTAGGATTATCCACATAGATCATAAGCTGATCATTTCTTGCAGTAACCAGATTTACCAGAGTCTGGAAAAAGGACTTATTAACAAAAGAATAGTACTGTTCAAAATAATCGCTGAGATCCTCGTATTCTCCGTCCAGAAAATCGTTCAGCTGTCTGTTTCCCGCGATTGCTCGCGCAATACGGGTATTATAGACCAGCGTTGTATCAATTGTGGAGATATACTTAGCCGCAACATTATCCAGATCATGAACACGGCTATTATATTCCTTAGTATAAATGGAATTGAAAATAAGGACATCTGTTATGACCAGCGGAATAATTACACAAAAGACATACATAATAAGGAACTTATTATGCAGCTTTATGTTATTGAGAAATTTAATCAACGACTTCCGGATCAAGACTCTTCTACTCTTTCCCATTAAATACCTATATTATAACAGAAAAGAACTGCCCCCGCACCTTAGTGGAGCGGAGGCAGTGTTGGTTCTATTCTAAGCAGAGACGTTACTGAATGAATCAGTTGAACGGATTCTCAGTCGGATAGAGAACGCCGGCCGGCTTGTTGTAGCCGATCTTGCACGGGCAGATGCCGAGGAGTTTAAATGTCTCGAACATCAGCTTGCCGTAGTGACCGAATGCAACTGCACCGTGGTGCGGGAATCTGCCCTGGATGAGAACGTGACGATAGAATCTAGCCATTTCCGGAATAGCGAAGATAGCGATACCACCGAAGGAACGTGTCTTAACATCGAGGATCTCACCTTCAGCGATGTAGGAAACGAGTTCTCCGTCGCTGTTGCACTGCAGACGATAGAATGTGATCGGAGAAGCAGCGATGTCACCCTCAAGAGTACCACGTGTGAAATCCGGATCAGAACCAGCCGGCTCAAGGAGTCTGTGCTGGATAAGCTGATACTTGATCGCACGGTCGGAGCACATTTTGCAGGAAGGTGTGTTACCGCAATGGAAGCCCATGAATGTATCTGTGAGCTTGTAGTTCTTGAAACCAGCTCTATCCTCATCATAGATGTACTGCGGTACAGAGTTGTTGATATCAAGAAGAGTAATGGCATCATTGCTGATGCAGATACCGATGTACTCGGAAAGTGCGCCGTAGATATCTACTTCGCAGGATACCGGAATACCACGGGAAGCCAGACGGCTGTTAACGTAGCAAGGCTCGAAACCGAACTGGGACGGGAATGCCGGCCAGCACTTATCAGCAAATGCAACATACTTTCTGGAACCCTTATGAGCTTCTGCCCAGTCAAGCAATGTAAGTTCGAACTGAGCCATACGAGCGCTCATCTCAGGATAATACTTGCCTTCGCCCATTTCCTTAGCCATATCTTCGCAAACTTCCGGGATACGCGGGTCGTTCTCGTGCTCCTTATAGGAAACGAGAAGGTCGAGCTCGGAGTTCTCTTCGATCTCAACGCCGAGTTCATAGAGGCCCTTGATCGGAGCGTTGCAAGCGAAGAAGTCCTGCGGACGAGGTCCGAATGTAATGATCTTCAGGTTCTTAACACCGATAACTGCACGTGCGATCGGTACGAAATCAGCGATCATAGCTGCGATATCTTCAGCTGTGCCGACAGGATATTCAGGAATATATCCGTCAAGATGTCTCATACCGAGGTTGTATGAGCAGTTGAGCATACCACAGTAAGCGTCACCACGGCCATTGACCATGTCTCCGTCACCTTCTGCTGCAGCCACGAACATGCAAGGACCATCGAAATTCTTCGCAATCAGTGTCTCAGGTGTTTCAGGACCGAAGTTGCCGAGGAAAACAACCAGTGCATTGCACTCCGCCTTCTTTACATCTTCCACTGCCTTGAGCATATCGAGCTCGTTCTCAACAGTGACCGGGCACTCATAAAGATCACCCTTATAAGCTGCTTTGATAGCACTTCTTCTCTTCTCGGAGAGTGCGATCGGGAAACAGTCACGGGAAACAGCAACGATACCTAATTTAATTTCTGGAATGTTGTTCATGTCTTAAATCCTCCTTAATTGGTTATTCCATTATAGCATTGTTTATTGACCATAATAAGCATTTTTTCCATGTTTTCTAAAATAATGTTTGTCCTGAAGTTCAGACGGTGCCGGAAGCACTTCAGAGTTGATAACTTCAGTGCGGTAAGCCATTTTTGCGACCTCTTCGAGAACGACTGCATTGTGCACGGCCTCATGGGCATCTTTGCCCCAGGTAAAGGGTCCGTGGTTCTTACAAAGAACTCCGGGCACAGCTTCATAGTCGAGATTCTCGGCTTCAAAAGAGTCCGCGATCAGGATGCCCGTATTCGTCTCGTAATCCGCCTCGATCTCATCCTTGTTCAAACATCTGACGCAGGGAATCGCGCCATAGAAATAATCAGCATGAGTCGTCCCGTAGCAGGGAATGCTTCTGCCACTCTGCGCCCAGGATGTCGCGTACGAAGAGTGCGTGTGGACTACGCCTCCGATATTCGGGAATCGTTTATAAAGAATAAGATGCGTCGGCGTATCCGAGGAAGGCTTATATTTTCCTTCAACACGGTTCCCGTCCAGATCCATAACGACCATATCGTCTGCCGTCATTGTCTCATATGGAACGCCGCTAGGCTTGATAACGAAAAGTCCGCTATCTCTGTCGATTGCACTGACATTACCCCAGGTAAAAGTTACAAGACCATACTTTGGAAGAAGCATATTTGCTTCAAATACTTCCTGTTTTAACTGTTCTAACATTTTTTCTGCCTCGTATTTCTTGAAAAGCACCCGCTTTTCTTCATTAACCTAAAAGATCAACAGCTGCCTTCTCCACCTTCAATGCATCAACATACTTCTTCATGAAAGCGTTGAATCCGTCCATATCCGCCTGATCCGCCAGGAGTTCAGAACCGGTCGATCCAGCGAAGATAACATCTTCAAGATAGGAAGCCAGAGTCTGCTGCTCTTTCTTTTCGACCATATACAGCGCAAGAAGTGCGATACCCCACGCGCCGCCTTCACCTGCCGTTTCCATGACGCAAACAGGAGATCCGATTGCTGCAGAAGCTACTGTCTGTCCGGCTTTCGGAGTCTTAAAGAATCCGCCGTGACCGTACATCTTCTTTACTGTGACTTTCTCTTCCACAGTCAGGATATCAAGACCGACCTTAAGTGCAGCAAGTGCGGAATACAGGTGCATGCGCATAAAGTTCGGAAGTGTGAAAGAATCCTCTGCGGATCTTACAAACAGCGGGCTGCCTTTTGAAAAACCAGTGACTGGTTCACCGGAGAAATAGTTATAGGAGATAAGACCGCCACAATCTTTATCACCGGAAAGAGCTACACCATAGAGTTTCTCAAAGAGTTCACCGCGGTCAAATTCCTTACCCATCAGCTTACCGAACTCATCAAAGAGCTTGACCCATGCATTGATCTCGGAAGTGCAGTTATTGCAGTGTACCATTGCGACCGGATCACCGGTAGGCGTAGTCACCATATCGATCTCTTTATGGAGATTCTTCATGTTCTCTTTAAGAACGATCATGGCAAATACAGAAGTACCTGCAGAAATATTACCGGTTTCTACCAGAACGGAATTCGTCGCTACCATTCCCGTACCGGCATCACCTTCCGGCGGACACATCAGAATACCGGAAGAAAGATCACCGTCAACATCAAGAAGCTTCGCACCTTCATCAGTCAGATTACCGGCATTCTCGCCTGCACTCAGGACTTTCGGAAGGATCTCACGGATGTTCCACGGAAAGTTCTTTTCTTTAATCATGGCATCAAATGTATTAAGCATGGCTTCATCATATGTGCCGGTCTTCGAATCGATCGGGAACATACCGGAAGCATCACCGACACCAAGGACTTTGCAGCCGGAAAGTTTGAAATGCACAAAGCCTGCAAGTGTCGTAAAATGACGGATCGACGGAACATGGGCTTCCCCGTTCAGGATAGCCTGATAAAGATGCGAGATGCTCCATCTCTGCGGAATGTTGAAATTAAGGGCTTCTGTCAACTTATCCGCAGCTTCTTCCGTGATCGTATTTCTCCAAGTACGGAATGGCACAAGAAGATTGTCGTTCTCATCAAACGGCAGATAACCGTGCATCATTGCGGAGAAACCGATGGCGCCGAGGCTCTTGATCGTGACGCCATATTGCTCTTTTACATTCTTCTTTAAATCAGCGTAACAGTCGGCAAGTCCGTCCCATATCGCCTTTTCGGAATACGTCCAGATACCATCCAGAAGTTCATTCTCCCATTCATGACTTCCGGAAGCGATCGGATTTCCTTTTTCATCTACGAGAACAGCCTTGATACGCGTTGATCCGAACTCAATACCAAGTACGCTCTTCCCTTCTTCGATCAGATTTTTAGCTTCCATCTTTTTCACCTCACCACTTTTTTCCCGGGCATCTGCCCTTCTTAATAGCGGCACGGATCTCCACGTAACAACCACACTGAAGACACGTCCCACTTAATAAGTTATCACACAAACGACAAATAGATAACCGATCATCGTAAACTTTTTCATCCGCGCGGTCCGACTCGAGAATAGCATCGATTCCCTCCTTAACCGTTTTCTTCGCCGAATCGTCATCCATATCGGCCAGAAGGCAGCGGCGGCAGGGTTTCGGAGCACTCATGAGAGTTCGACCTCAATATGCAGGACACTGTTTTTCGGGATCGAGAATGAGATCTTGTCTCCTTCTGTTTTCAATCCTTCAAAAGAACTTACCTTTACAGTTTCGGGCGCGTCGAATGTATTCTTATCATCCATTTTACCTGTGAGGATCTCCGCCTTAGCTGACTTGATCTGATTTCCGAGAAGATCTGTAGAGATATCGTAGGATTCCTCCACAGAAAGGTTTGCAAGAGTAATGTGGTACTTGCCGTCTTTCCCCCTAGAGCAGGACTCATGAAGATTCGGAACCTGATACTCTTCCTCAAGACCGATCGTCTTAGTGTCAACGAAGCTCTTGATCAGGGTTCCGTCCTGATGATGCTTATACATCGAGAAAACATAGTAGGTCGGAGTCTTGATCATCTGATCGCCTTCCGTTAGGATCACAGCCTGAAGAACATTTACGAGCTGGGCAATATTCGCCATCTTAACACGGTCGCAGTGTTTATTGAAAATATTCAGGTTGATGGCAGCTACCAGCGCATCACGCATCGTATTCTGCTGATACAGGAATCCCGGATTCGTGCCCTCTTCGACATCATACCAGGTGCCCCACTCATCAACGATAAGGGCAATGTTATGATCCGGGTCATAACGGTCGATAATCGCGGAATGCTTGGTAACAAGTTCTTCCATGAACAGAGTCTTGCTGAGCGTCATGTACCATTCTTTCTCATTAAATCCGGTCGCAGCACCCTTCTTTGCCCAATCATACGGGAGCGTATAATAATGCAGCGAAATGCCATCCATAAATCCGTGTGCGTTATTCCAGGAACCGGAAAGCTTGTGGCACTGGTTAAGAACAGTTTCTGTCCACTCATAGTCCTGCGCATTCGGACCGCAGGCGATCTTATTGATCTTTTTATTCGGATCATACTGCTTAACATATGACTGGTATTGACGGAAAAGATTCGCATAAAACTCAGGAACCATATTGCCGCCGCATCCCCAGTTTTCGTTGCCGATGCCGAAGAAATCAACAGTCCACGGACCTTCATGACCGTTTTCTTTACGGAGTTCTGCCATCGGAGACACACCATCAAAAGTCATATACTCGACCCATTCACTCATCTCCTGAACAGTACCGGAACCTACATTACCATTGATATAAGTCTTGCAGCCAAGCTGACGGCAGAGTTCCATATATTCATGTGTACCGAAGCTGTTGTCTTCTACGACTCCGCCCCAGTTCGTGTTGATCATCTTTTTTCTCTTCGACTTATCGCCGATACCATCTTTCCAGTGATATTCATCTGCGAAGCATCCGCCCGGCCATCGGAGAACCGGAATACTGATATCTTTGAGCGCAGAAACTACATCGTTTCTCATGCCGTTCGTGTTCGGAATATCAGAGTTTTCGCCTACAAAAACACCCCCGTAGATGCAGCGGCCGAGGTGTTCAGAAAAGTGTCCCTGTAATTCGGGATTAATGTGTCCAAGTTCTTTTTGCGGGTCAATAATCAGTTTAAACATAGATGCTCCTACTCTTCTCGCACAGTGCAGCGATCTGCTCATATAGTGCAAAAATTGAATTTACATAAGATTACGTTACAAGAGGCATAACAAAAAATCAACATCCGTTCTTTCGATTATGAAATTTTAGGGGGGCAGACCTAGACTTTATCCCGTTGATGTTAAATATGTAGTTTCTTATCATTATATTATCAAATGAATTTGTAGTGTCCGGGAGGATAAAATGCTTAAATTAGTTCAGACCGAAAACGGACTTGTCCGTGGTTTTCAGGGAAATAACACCAGAATTTCAGTATTTAAAGGTATTCCGTTTGCCGCACCGCCGGTCGGCGAGAATCGTTGGAGAGCACCACAGCCTGCTGCCAATTGGGAAGGTGTGCGTGAGTGCAGCAAATTTGCTCCGATCTCCGTTCAGGATCAGCCGGGCGTCGGAACGGATATCTATTGCCGCGAATGGCATGTAGATAAAGATATTGAAATGGACGAAGACTGCCTGTACCTTAATGTATGGACACCGGCACAGAGCGATAACGACAATCTCCCTGTATTCGTATGGTTCTTTGGAGGCGGATTCCAGTGGGGGTATCCCCGTGAGATGGAGTTTAACGGCGAGAATATGGCCAAAAGAGGCATTATCGTCGTTAGTGTGAACTACCGTCTCGGCGCTCTCGGATTCCTTTCTCACCCTGATCTTATCAAAGAGGCTCCGGAAGCTCCGTCAAACTTCGGTAACCTTGACCAGCAAGCCGGAATTAAGTGGGTCATTAAGAACATCAAGAACTTTGGCGGCGATCCGAAAAATATCACGATCGCAGGTCAGTCCGCCGGTGGCGGTTCCGTTCTTAATCATCTGACTTCTGAATCCAGCATTGGTCTTTATCAGAAAGCCATCATCTATTCCGGTATCATTGAAGCACCTTATATCAAGGATAATGTTATTTCTCCGAAGCCGATTGAAGAAACTGCCAAGATGGGCGAGAAATTCTTTGAAAGTCTCGGTGTAAAGACGATTGAGGAAGCCAGAAAGATCGATGCACTTACCATCCGAACCAAGTACGCGGAGTTCCGTGAAAAGAACATGTTCTTCTTCACACCATGTATCGACCATGTATTCCTTAAGGACGAACCTTTTAAGCTTATGCTTCAGGGTAAACAGGCAAATGTTCCTCTGATTGCCGGAAATACATTCGACGAGTTTAAGAGCTTCATCTATGCAGATTCGAAGGAAAGCTTTGAACAGCAGGCCAGAGATCTCTTTGGCGACCGCGCTGAGCAGTTCCTCTCATTCCCGGAGAGTTATGAAGTGGAGGACGGAAACAAATATGCAGGAGTGCGCGGCATTGAGTGTTCCGTAAAAGCAGCGCTCGATAAGACGGATGCTCCCTGCTTCTACTACAGTTTCGAGGTTGATATCCCCGGCGAGGATGATCCCGGAACATTCCACTCGGTAGATCTGTGGTTCTTCTTTGAAACTCTGGCAGCCTGCTGGAGACCGTTTGTCGGCCGCCACTACGATATCGCCAGAAAAATGACCAACTACGTCACAAACTTCATTAAGACCGGCAATCCGAATGGTGAAGATATTACCGGCGAGGCAATGCCGAACTGGGTTGCTTATTCCGATAAGGAAAGACACGAGATGCATTTTACTGCTGACGGATGTATTCCGAAGATGCAGGAATCCGATTATATCCAGTTCTTTATCGATTACCTGACAGATAAGACCCTGGGCAACATCGGGACATCTGAAAACAGAAAGAGCGCCAGTATCGCTGCTCTTGCAGCTCCCGCCAAGAAACAGGCCTTCAATCCATATCTTCCTTCCTGGGAATATATTCCGGATGGCGAACCATACGTATTCGGAGACCGTCTCTACATCTATGGTTCTCACGATTATTACAACTGTTCTTTCTTCTGCCCCGGCGACTATGTTTCGTGGTCTGCACCTGTCAACGATCTCGGTAACTGGAGATATGAAGGTGTTTCTTTTAAACGTACCGATGATCCGGATAATCAGGAAAACAAAGGCTGTCTTTATGCACCGGATGTCACCGTGGGTCCGGATGGTAACTACTACCTCTTCTATGTTCTGGACAACCAGAGCGTGGTTGCGGTTGCCAAGAGTGACAAGCCTCAGGGACCGTTCAAGTACTATGGTCACGTTCATTACGAAGACGGAACTCTGCTCGGACAGAAAGAAGGCAATGAGCCTCAGTTCGATCCCGGTGTAATCACCATTGGAGATACCACATATCTTTATACCGGATTCTGCGGCCAGACAGATGCATCCCGTCATGGCGCTATGGTCACCGTAATCGGACCGGATATGCTCACGATCAAAAAAGGACCGGAATTCATCGTTCCTGGCACCATGTACTCTAAGGGTACTGAGTACGAAGGACATGCTTTCTTCGAGGCTCCTTCCATCCGTGAGAGGAACGGAATCTTCTATTTCGTTTATTCTTCACAGGTTATGCACGAGCTCTGCTACGCGACATCCAGGTCTCCGGAAGGACCTTTCTCCTACGGCGGTGTTATCGTCAGCAACTGCGACCTCGGCATTGATTCTTACAAGAAAGCGGATATGCCGGCATGCTATGGAGCGAACAACCACGGCAGCATCGTGGAGATTAATGGTGAATGGTACATCTTCTATCACAGACATACCAATAACACTTGGTATTCCCGTCAGGGCTGCGCCGAGAAGATCGAATTCGCAGAAGACGGAAGCATCAGGCAGGTTGAAATCACATCCTGCGGCTTAAACGGAGGACCGCTCCGCGACACATGCGAATATCCGTCATATATTGCCTGCAATATCTTCTCTGATAAGAATGAGAAAAACGAACCTTATGTCGGACAGCACAATGTCGCACGAGTCATCCAGGATGGCAGAGACGGCGATCATGAAACAGGCTATATTTCGCAGATCCGTGAAGGAACGACGATCGGCTTTAAGTACTTCGATCTGAAGCAGGCCAAGGGACTTGTCCTATATGTACGCGGCTACGGCAACGGTACATTTGAGGTAAGAACATCAATTGATGGTCCTATCCTTGCGGAGATCCCTGTTCGTTTCATGACTGTATGGGAGAGATATGAAGCTTCCTTTACTTCTGAGGTGACGGATCCGAAAGCATCGCTTTTCCTCACCTACCGTGGCGGCGGTGATGTTGCTCTGAAATCACTGTCATTCACTCACTAAGTCTTCGATTTATTACATTTTTTCTACCTCATCCTCATTAAGAAAAGGACGGTCCGCGGACCGTCCTTTTCTTAATCATCAATTATTCAGTTAAAAATCAGAACAGACCCTTGATCTTGTCCACGATTCCACCTGCTTTGTCAGCGGAAAGCTTTGCCTTTGCGCCATCAACAACACCATTGATCACATCATCCGGAAGATCCACACCGATAATGCCCTCAACTGTCTTGACCGGCTCTTTTTCAAAATTCTGGGCAACCGACGGATCGCTCTGAACTTTCTTTACAACTTCATCAATTTTAGCTTTAATATCCATGTTTTTCACCTCCATGATATGCTGTTTTCATTGTATCACATTTTCTAAAAGAGGCTTAAAATTTCGCCGAAATCTTTTCCCGAAAGAATTTCAAAAATGCCTTGCAATTTGCATTTCGTTATATTATTATATTTAAGCACTTGCGGATATGGCGGAATTGGCAGACGCGCTAGCTTCAGGTGCTAGTGATCGCAAGGTCATACAGGTTCAAGTCCTGCTATCCGCACCAGATCGGGAATCAAAAGATTCCCGATCTTTTTATTCCCGCTTAATTCCCAATAAAAAAGCCGTCTCCCTGGAGAGACGGCTCATGCTTTTCAAGAAAGATGAACTTATACGAGTTCTTTTCTCAGTTCTTCACCGGAAAGCGGGCTCAGATAAGACGGAGCGATATCCAGAACTGTCTTGCAGCCTGTTACGCCTTCCTTGGAAAGACGGTTGATCGCACGTGCATAGGCTGTCAGAACACCTGCTGTGAACTCCGGGTTAGAGTCGAGCTTCAGGCTGTACTCGATAACGTGCTTGTTTTCTTTATTGAAGCCGGATACACCGGATCTGAAGCAGAAACCGCCATGCGGGATACCGCTGTGATTCTTCTGCAGTTCTTCTTCTGTAATAAAGTGTACAGTCGTATCGTAGTCAGAGAAATAGTTCGGCATTGTCTTGATGTCGTTCTCGATCTGCTTAAGGTCAGCACCCTCTTCCGGAACAACGAAGCACTCACGTGTGTGCTTCTGACGTGTGGTCAGTTCAGGCTGGGCACCGGAACGTACTGCTTCCAGAGCGCTCTCGACAGGAATTGTATACTGCTTGCCGTTCTTAACACCCTTAACACGACGGATCGCATCAGAATGGCCCTGGCTTACGCCCTTGCCCCAGAATGTGTAGCTCTCACCTTCCGGCAGGAT
>CAMYWO010000054.1:0-14864 GCA_947302815.1 uncultured Clostridia bacterium
TGCCATTAAAGTGCTGGTATGGTATTCTTTTATCAGCGGTTTATAAATCTCAACTACAGAGTTGAAAATAGCCATCCACATAAAACATTTCTAAAATAATCCTCCGGCTCCCTGTAAGATTCCCTTTCGTAATCTGTTAATATGTACGAAGGGGGTAGCCGAAGATGGATGACGTCACCATAGTCCAGCTGTTCTGGGACAGAAGCGAAAAAGCCATAGAAGCCGTGTCAAGCAAGTACGGCCGCTATTGTCATGCGATCGCCAGGAACATTCTGACGAGCCCGGAAGACGCGGAAGAGTGCGTCAACGACACCTATCTTGCTACCTGGAATTCCATTCCGCCGAAAAGGCCGACGGTACTGCCTCCGTTTCTCGGCAGGATCACGCGTAATCTCGCACTGAACCGTTTCAATAAGGAACACGCGGAGAAGCGCGGCGGCGGAAACCTTCCATTAGTACTCGACGAATTGAGTGAGGTGATCGCGGGATCTGAATCCGCGGACAGTGAGCTTTATCGAAAAGAACTGCTCTCTGTCATCAATGATTTTCTCGCATCCCTGCCCTCGGAAAAGCGGAAGATCTTCGTCTGCCGCTACTGGTACTCCGACAGCGTCAAGGACATCGCCGGGCGAATGAACATGACGGAGAATAACGTCTCCGTCTCACTCAACCGTATGAGGAATCAGCTTCGTACGAAACTTCTGGAAGGAGGATTGATCTCATGAAGAAAGAAGACCTTTTCGGGATCATCTCAGATATCGACGATAAGTATATTATGGAAGCGCACGAGGAAGATCTGGCGGCTCCTGAATCCGCACCATCCGAAGCCGCATCTGCATCCACGGAATCTGAAGCCCACGTGACCGCAGACACGATATCGAAGCGCCCGCGCCGCATCCGCATCTTACTTCCAATCGCTGCCGGCATCGCGGCGCTCGCACTCGTATTCTTCGGACTCTGGAAAGCCGGTGTCTTTGAAAAGAAAGAGGAAGGCATTATAGAACACAAGGATACGGTCATCGTTATAAACGATGAGAGTGCGGTCGTCGTTGTACCCGATGATACCGGTACGGATGTGACCTCTGCCTGCGTAACAGCTGTAGATCCGACCGGTTCTCTGACAACGTCCCCTACGATATTCTCAGGTTGGGCAAAAATGACCGTCCGTGTTTCCTCTGATAACATGATCGAGAAAGACGGGAAGATGGTTCCCTCTGAACTGATCGTAAAACTTTCGAATCTCGCGGATCACCCGTGCTATTATGATCTCACATTCCAACTTCAGAAACTGAATGACGAAGGCGAGTGGGAGAGCTGCGTGAAGATCACAGGTGACAAGGCGTTGCAATCGGAGCGGTGTATCGCCGCCAACGAAACTTTTGAGTTCCCGCTCAACATCTTCGTTGAACACTACGAGCTCTGGGATGGTCCTGCCCGACTGCTCGTGGACGCACACTTCTATGAGCCGGACGAGAACGACTGGACTGAAGTAAAAGCACCTCTTTACAGTGAGACTCTCGCGGCAGAGTTCTACTTCTGATAGAATAAAGAAAAATGACGAAAGGGGCGCTGCTCATGAATAAGAAAAAGATGCTGATCTTTGTGTTCGCGGCGCTTGTTCTCCTCTTCGCACTTTACGCGGTATATCTCAAATTCTGGAAAAAGCCGTCTTTTTCCACTGTATCACCTTACGTGATCACGGACACAGAAAAGCTGTCACTTGAGTTTTCCGTGGAGTTGATCTCTGACAAAAAAGCCGAGCTCACGATCACAAACAACTACAGCTCCAACACTCTCGAGATTCCGGCACCTTACAGCCTCGAATATCTGGATGACGGTGTCTGGTATGTCGTCCCGTTTTATGAACACGATGGCATTACACAGATCTTCAGCCACGACATCTCCTCGATCAATCCCGGCGGATCGTTCACACAGGTCGTTTTTCTGGACGAGTACGTGAAACATCCTTCCGGACACTATCGCATCACAAAAACGGTCACCATCGTCGGGGAGATCCTAAGTGATCCCGACCAGGGCGACGGAATCAGAACAGATTATCGCATCGCAGCGGAATTCGATCTGTAATAGGAATCCATCGGCGCTTTTCCTTTCTCGAAAAGCACCAGTTTCGTCAGCACAAAGTTCGGACTGATCGCAGAGATCTCGATCGTGTTCTTTCCTTCTTTCAGATCCAGATCGACTTCGGTTATACGAAGGTTATCGAGCACGCCTTTTTTCCAGAGTTCCTGTTCATCGCCGATCGCAAATCCGTCGGGGATCATGTTGACCTTTTTCAGTCTTCCGCCGTTACTTCCTACACCGACGAAAAGCTCCATCAGACGTGTATTCGGATTGCTCGGATTCGTCATCAGACGAAGCGTGTATTTCCCATCCTTCGGAACACTCACCTGATACGTAAGTGTCGGCGCGTCTCCGGCCTTTTTGAATGTCACATCCTGCGGGTAGGCCTTCATTGCGGAAAGCCCTCTGTTGTAGTCCGGGATCACTTCGAATCTGCCGACTTTTCCCGGGATGTTTTCGGTATAGTTTTCTGCGTCGATCGCGATGAATTCCGGCGCGATCTTTTCAAGAGATCTCATCACATCCGCGCTCTTTTTCAGCGGTACTTTTACCTCGATAAAAGCATCTGCTCCGAAGCGCACGATGATCTTTGCTTCCGTATTTTTCTTCGGCATTTTCTTTCTGTCGATCTTCACCTTCAGGATCTTTCTAGAACGCGGTAATACCGTGCCTGATGCAGGTGTGACCGCAAGACAGTTCGAGTCGCACTCGACCGTATAGGAGATCTTCTTATCGCATCCGGTACTGAGTTCGATCTTTCCTTCTGTTGCATGAGAGTCGAGGAAGGATGGAAGGACAAGTGCTTTTCGCGTCCAGGAATAACCTTCCGAGAATTGTTCCGTACCCGGGATCGTCACGATCAGACGGTCCTTGTTGCCCGGAAGGAATGTATGGATGACCGGATACTGGCAGCCTTCTTCGCACCAGTTCTTGAATCCGATATGCTCGGAAAGTCCCATGCCGTACCACATGCCGCCGTGGATCTTGTGAAGTTCATCGACCAGTTCCTGATCGAATTCAAGACATGCGTTGATTCTCTCTGCGAGCGTCATCGCATAGGTGCTTCCGATCTTCGCATACGCGTGATTCAGCGTAGTCATGAGCCACATCTTCTGCACATTGAGATTCGCCATCAGCGGCAGGTAAACAAGTTCGTAGAAGCGGTACGCCACGTTCTTCGGATCCACTGCGGGCTTCTTTCCCGCCGTCTCAGATGAGAGTTTCTCATAAAGACGCGCAGTCGCGCTCATCAGCTTCTCAACAGTCTCCAGCGTCTCCTCTGCTTCATCAAATGCATACGCCGAATAAACCTCGTCGTTCATGGCCTCGGTGCGGCGCGCGGAGGTGATCCGCGTGTATCCGGGAAGCAGATCCCTGACCTGCTTTTTCTGTGCCGCAGTAAGCGTCCCGCCGAAGTACTTTTCGACAAAAAGCTTCGTGTATTCATGTGCTGAATTCTTATTCGATGTGCCCCACTTGTCGAAGTCGTAGGCCAGATCGAGGAAGTAGGAAAGCGGATATTCGGTGCTGAAAATATCGCCGACATTTACGATCCAGAGATCTCTGATGCCGCAGTCATATGCAGTCGTCATCTGCTCCCAGACCTTCGGAAGATGGGAAGTATTGAACCACTCATAGGAGATCGGATAACCGTGATAATCGAAGTGGTAGTACATGCCGTAACCGCCCTTGTGGTCGCGCATCTTCTCTGTCGGAACAGTCCTTAAGTTGCCGAAATTATCATCGCAGAGCATGAGTGTCACGCCCTCGAGTTCCGGATCTCCCTGCAGTCCCGGCGTCTTCTCATCGCCGTAAAAATACGGCTCAACTTCTTTATAGAGCGCCAGCATTCTCGGCACCTCATCGAGGTCCTTGTTCACGTGCTTTTTGATCAGGCGGTTCTGCGTCTTTAAGACCTTGCGAAGAAGATCGATATTATCCTTAAGCGTCGCTTCTTTTCCCATGATGGCCGTGTCCGCCTCGCCGCGCATTCCGACGGTGATGACGTTTTCAAACTTACCGCTTCGGATCAGTCCGTCCTCCCAGAACTTCGTGATGCCCTTCTCGTTAGCAAGGAAGTTCCACGCGTCACCGTAGATCGACTTCGGACCGCGCAGGTATCTGTACTCCTCGCCCTGGCGCAGGCACGGCTCATGGTGGGACATGCCCATCACGACACCCAGCTCATCCGCGAGCTCGCAGTTCGCAAGTCCCGGACCGTCGTTCGGGAAGATCGCCGACCACATCGCCGGCCACATATAGTTGCCCTTCAGTCTCAGGAGCAGCTCGAACACGTGCTCGTAGCACTTCGCGTTAAACCCGCCGAATCTCTTGTTGCACCAGTTGCCGAAGGCCGGCCACTCATCGTTGATGAAGAATCCGCGGAATCTGACCGACGGTTCCTTCGATGTGAACGCATATTTTTCCGGGATCGTGAACGAAGATTTCTTCTCCGGCTTCACATCCAGCCAGTCAATGAAGGGCGATACCCCAAGCATCTCCGACAGCGCAAAGAGTCCGTAGACCGTGCCGCGTTTGTCCGATCCGGCGATCACGAAGGCCGTCATCTCCTTCTCGAAAAGCACTCCTCCCGGGAGTTTTCCGATCACCTGATGACGGTAGACTTCCCTCTTCCCGTCCACATCGTGGAGGCTCAGAAGACCTGCCGTCTCAAGCTTTGTAAGTATGTTACATCCGACAGTTCCGACCAGGATCGGGTACCGGATCTTCGAGATCTCGTCATCAGAGAGGTCATCGGCCGTCAGTGCTTTTGGCGCGGAACCAAAGACCGCGCCGATGTCCGCTGCGACCTTCCCTGCAATTTTCTTGACTCCGGACAGCGCGCCGTCGTCATAAAGGATCACTGTCTTTCCTTCTTTGATCGTCTTACTTGAGATTCGAAATTCCATAACTGATCTCTCCTTATTCCGGGACTGCCTTTTGCTGTTTACTCCCATCTTTTTCTCTGCTTCTTATGAAGCTTGACCGTGGTCGGAGGAGACACCTTCTCCGGGATCGGATCGAGCGCCTTCATCTCCTTATAAAGCTGATTCAGCTTGAACTTCATGCGGTTGGTGTCGTCTTCGTTCTTCAGGATCTCACCCGTGATCGCGCTGGCCTTCTCTCTGTATGGTGCCAGAATCTCGCCATCAAATCTCTTGATCTTATTCTCTCTGCGGAAGAGGTAGATGCAGATCAGGGTCACGGCCGCACCCGGGATCAGGATCCAAAGAAGCTTCTTGGTTCCATCGTTCGCGTGACGCTTCTCCCAGGCTTTCTCATTCTCTTTTCTCTTCGATTCCGACTCCGCCACTTGCTTTTCCTTCCTGGCGTCAAGGGAGCTGTATATGTTCATGCTTTGATAATTCGGGAGCTTATTCATCTGTTCCTTGGCCTTCTTCGAAGCTTCCGTCGGATCCATACCCTGATTCTCATAGGTCTTGATCAGGTCTTTCTCCATAGACATTCTGACAACATAGTTGGAGACCGAGTCATTCGTGGCCGTGCGTACCGACACATTCGTTTTTTTCGAGGTAGAGGCAGTCTTCGTGTATGGATTGTTCTTGACCATGCCGAATCCCAGCAGGACGAAAAAGCAGTAGAACACATAGACTGTGATCAGCAGAAAAGCGATGCTCCTCGGATGCACCTGGACGATGTCATCGGGATCCTCGGATGCTCTGAACTCGAAGAACAGTTCACACTTCTTATCCGCCACTCTCTGCAGTTCGGAGATCTCTTTCTTCTGGTCGATGCGAAGATCCCTGTTCTTCATGAGACCATCTTCGTAGGTGTCTGTCGCGTCGAAGAGCTCCTTCATCTTCAGGAAATATTCTTTATGCTCCGGAAGACAGTTGCCGATCGCATTCTGGACACGCTCATCCACGAGCGAGGTATTCATCTTCTTGAGGGACTCGACACGCGCGAATTCATAAGTGCTTTTCGCGCCGGCAGCAACAAGGATCATGCCGCGGAGTGCCTCGAAATTGGAGGGCTCTTTCGCGAGCATGAATTCATAAGCTTCCTGCGCGGACTTCATCTCGCCGGCTCGCATGGAACGGGCCGCTCTCTCGAGTACATCGTCCTCTCGGAAGTATTCATAATCGAAGGTCACGCCGCAGAAAGGACACTCGTACATCCGGCGCGCTTCGTTCACGATCAGCTGTCCGCCACATGTCGGACAGGTGTGCTTTTTCAGGTTAGAACTCATCTCAGTCATTTTCCTTATCTCCTTATGTTAATATACTAATTTCCGGCGCGTTTTACAACAAGAACCGCCCCCTCGGAAATACCCGTTCTTATTTGCGTTTTCTCCTGCAAAAAGGCACTCGCCGGCCGCCCCGTACAGGTGCTTTTGCCGCATGATATAATGATGTTTGAAAAGCACTTTTGCCTGAGGGGATCATCGTATGCCGGACATCATCATCTGCGAAGACAATAAAGAGATCGGAGAACTGCTCTCCGCCTTTCTGAAAAAAGAGAATTACACCGTCGCCATCGCGCCGACCGGTGAACGCGCGCTCGAGCTCTTCGACAAGTACGGCGCCAAGCTCATGGTCCTCGACATCATGCTCCCGGGCATCGACGGATTTGCCGTCTGCAGCAAGATCCGCGAAACATCGAATACCCACATCATCATCGCGAGCGCAAAGAGCGACAAGGACAGCAAGCTCGAAGGCCTCGCCCTCGGCGCGGATGACTATATCGAAAAGCCCTACGACATCGACATTCTTCTGGCGAAGATCAAGGGTGTCTTCAAGAGGAAATACGCCGTCGAAGAAATCATCGACGGTGACCTCCGGCTCAATACCGTGCAGCACACGCTGACGGTCGGCGGAAAGCCAGTCGTCGTAACCGAGAAGGAGTTTGCCCTTCTGCAGCTTCTGATCGAGAATAAGAACACCACCCTCCGGAAGGAGTATATCTTCAATAACATCTGGGGATCCGACAGTGACTCTGAGATCCAGACGCTGACCGTCCACATCAAGTGGCTCCGCGAGAAGATCGAAAAGGACCCGAAGAATCCGAAGCACATCATCACGGTGTGGGGCACGGGGTACCGCTATGAGTAAACCGGAAGCCCTTGAACTCCGCAGCACCTACGGCTCCGGCATGACCCGCTTCCGCGTGATCGTCTGCCTGATCATCACGCTTGAGATCCTTGTGATTGGGATCTGCAATTTCCTTCTTCTGGGAAGCCTGAAAAAAGACGCCTCACGGCAGTATGTCGTGGACGTCTCGCGTGCCTCCGAAGACCTCGAAATGATCGTCGCACTAAGCAGTGAACAGCCGGTGAAAATCGACATCCGCCGCGGCGATCCGAAGCCCGATCCGCGCCTGGATTTTGATATGGAAAAGTACCCTTCGGTTCTCCGCGTCTCCACCTTCGACGCCAGCGAAGTCGTCAACAATGACTACGCAGTCAAGGAGATCCTCGGTACGCTCATCCGCTTCGAATACGAGATCAAGCCGGACGTCCGCCCCTTGATCTACATGAACATCGGCCTTTGTCTCTCGCTTCTGATTACGATCGTGATCCTCGTCTATGTCGCCAAAAAGATCCTTCGTCCGTTCAACGCGATGAGCAAGCTCTCCGTCGATCTCGCGAGAGGCAACCTCTCCGCCCCGGTCAATGAAGAGAAGAGCAAATTCTTCGGCAAATTCCTCTGGGGCATCAACATGCTCCGCGACAATCTCGAGACAAATAAGGAGCGCGAGCTCGAACTCCAGAAAGATAAGAAGACGCTGATCCTCTCTCTTTCCCACGATATCAAAACGCCGCTTTCCGCCATCAAGCTCTATGCCCGCGCACTCGACGAGGGCATCTACGACACCGAGGGAAAACGCAAGGAGGCCATCGACGGCATCGCGCACAATGCCTCTGAAATCGAGAAGTATGTCGCTGATATCGTCACCGCATCGAAGGAGGATTTCCTCAATCTCGAAGTCACGATGAGCGAAGTATATCTCAAGGAAATCATGGACCGCATCAAGGTCCTCTACGACGAAAAGTTCGCATCCCTGCGCACGGACTTTACAATCAGCGAATACACGAATGTCCTTCTTTCCGCCGACCGTGACCGCCTCGAGGAAGTCCTGCAGAACCTTCTCGAAAACGCCATCAAGTACGGCGACGGCAAGTGGGTCAGGATCAGTTTCTCTGACGAAGAAGACTGCCGCCTGATCACGGTCACCAACAGCGGCTGCACCGTAAAAGAAGACGAGATCCCGCATCTTTTCGAGTCTTTCTATCGCGGTTCGAATTCGGAAAAAGCACCGGGCTCCGGCCTGGGTCTTTATATTGCAAGATCCCTGATGCGCATGATGAACGGCGATATTTTCGCGGCAAAAGAAAGTGCCGGGGATTTCTCCGTCACCGTCGTGGTGAAGAAGGCCTGATCCCGGCACTTTCCAGAGGGGTTATTGTTCTTCAGTTTCTTTCTTTTTTCCTTAATTTCCTTCCTTTTTTCCCTCTTCAACTACTTGCTCGGAAGTTGTCTGCTCTGTTGTCTTCCCGGCATCTTCAGTCACCGGTGCTTTTTCCGCGGAAAGCTCCTGCGCTTCTGCCTGCGCCTGATGCGGAACATCTACGAAACCGGCCTGCTGCGCCGCAAGTGCTTTTTGACGCGCAAGCTTATTCTTCTTAGCCTTCTTGATCTTGTGGCGGATCACGAAGAAGAGAACGAGGAACACGATCAGGCCGATTGAGATGCCCCACCATGCGCCGACGATTCCGAGGACGATGCCCTCGAAGAAATCAACGAGGTTGTTCCAGGACTGCTTCGCTTTCTTGCCGATACGCGTACCGAAGCTGTCCTCTTCCTTAACTTCCTCTTTCTCCTTCTTAACTGCCTTCTCGCTAACCTTGTGGATCGTGACGGTGATGTAGGAATACGCCACGTCACTCTCGAGCGAGCTCATCTGTGTCTTGATATCGGAGATCGTGATCGCCAGATTGCGGAGCTCTCTCTGGATCTCGAGCGCGACCTGCTCGTCCTTCGTCTCGTTGTACTGCTTGAGGTAGCGGTCATACTCAGCCTCGTAGATCTCCAGCTCATTCTTCAGCGTGCCGTAGCGCGTCGCCACATTATCCACGCTCGAATTCTTGGAGCGCAGCGTGCCGATGCCTTCCGTCGCGGAAACAAATGACTCGTAGTACTCCGACGGGATGCGGATCGTCGCGGTGTAGTAGTAATCCTTATCTTCTTCGTCGAGGATGTATCTGCCGTTGCCGTTATTTCCGTCCGACTGGTTTTCTCTCTCGACAAAACCGTGGTACTCGGCAACCTTCGTCTTCAGCGCCGTCAGCGACTCATCAAAATTCAGCGTGTCGATCGACATCGTGCAGCGGTACACCAGCATCTCCTTCGAGACATCCACATTCGAATCCGGGGCATTCTGCAGGGCAGAACGATCACCCGGGTCAACAGTTTCCTCTGCATACTCCGCATAGGACTCGAGCGCCGCATCTTCGTAATCACCCATATTCATGCTGAGGCTGTTGGATTTGGCATTATATCTCGCCACCGTAGTCTCATACGCGATCTCTTCATCGTAGTAATCTTCAACGTCATCCGAGCGGCTCTTCTTCGACAACTTTTTGTCCGAAGCCTTGCTGCATCCGACGATAAAAGAACCGCCGATCACGCACGCCATCAGGACTGTGATTATCTTCTTTTTCATAATGTGCCTCCTGCTTCAACGGGACTTCAACGGGGGCTTCCCCTGTCCCCCGAAATCTGTTTTTCCGCAATCGTTTCTGAAAATATGACGAGGCACTTCCCGGATCTGTTGCAATCTTTTTGATTTTTTCCGCGAAAAAACGGGCACACGTCCGACGGCAGTGCTTTTCGCGAAGAAAAAAGGCCGCCAAAAGCAGCCTCATCTCTCCTCATCTCATTATCTTTTCGATCATGGCGCGCATCTCCTTCATGTTCAGGACCGCGCCGTCACCCTCAAAAGTCAGGATCAGGTTCTTCCCTGTAAAGATCCCGCTTCGGCGGTAATCATCGACCTTCTTCAAGTTCCTCTTCCGGTACACCGGATCGTCCATCAGCCCAAAATGCTCGTGATAGATCACCCGCCTGCGCTTCCTGTCCCACAGCGAAAAGTCCGGCGCCTCGAGCTGCCCGTCCTCCAGCGCGATCACCTCCTCGTACCGGTACGGGATCCCCATCTCCAGATACATATCCGCAAAAAACACTTCCGACTTTGACCTGACCAGATCCCCCTTCTTCGTCGGGTAGATCTTCATCTCCGGCTTGTACGTGCTCTGCGTGAAAGTCTCCTCCTCCCACATCTTCGCGCGCACCTCATCCGACACCAGCACCGGCGTCACCAGCTCCCGCCGCGCCGCACACATCTTCGAAAAAACATCCTCCGCCGTCCCCGCCTCCAAAAGGCGGATGTACCGGTCGAGGAGCAACAACTCCTTCTCCGTCGATCTCTCAAACTTCTCCAGGTAATCCTTCGTGGCCAGCGCCTGAACCATCTTCTCCTTCCCGCGCGGCACATACTTCCCCTTCTTATCACCCGGATCCTCCCGCAAATAGTAGAACACCGCCTTCCCTCTCCGGCACACTCTTATGTGCCCCTCCGGCCTGTTCTTCAGCTCCTTCTTCGTGTATTTAATCGCGTTCTCCAGCCGTTCGCGCCGCGCAATTAGTTCATCAAGCAACAACATACCGTCCGCTCCTTTCTTGTATATCTTTATAAACTTGATGGTAATCGCTTCCCGTACCGCAAATCTATATTTTATAAGCGTATTTTTATTGGATTTACTTATAATCCGCGGTTTCGTCCATCGGGTATACCCTTCTCTCTAGTCATGCATGATCTACTTTCTCGATTTTTGGTTTTTTGTATCACTCGTTATTCTGGGCATGTCATCTACTTTCTCAATTCTGGGGATTTTGTACCATCTGCTTTTCTGGACGTGTCATCTACTTTCTTGATTATCCTGTTTTTGTCCTACTCCTTTTGAAAAGCACTTTCATCTACTTTTGGGATTTATCCAATTTTGTATGATGCCATTCCCACAATCCGTCCCAAATCCTTCATCTACTTTTTTGTTTTTCTTCTTTTTGTACTACCCCCGCAAATTTCACGGTCATCTACTTTTGTATATTCTTATGTTTTGTATGACACCCTCCGCCCGAAAAGCACTCCCGCCCCCTCTTCTCCCTCCCGAAAACCACTCGCCCACGCCGCTTCCGCCGCCTATCCGCACCCCGCGCCGCCCCTCCCTCCACCATTTAATGATTGTTTAATAATTCCCGCGGTAAGATGTAGTCACAGAATGAGAAACCGGGCCGGCGCTACCCCTCCTAAGACACAACAACCGCCGCCGGCCGCGGCCACTCCTTCTGGGCCACAAACCAAACCGCCCCGCCCGGCGCCTCACAGTTCGAACCACGAACCACGAACCCCGCCCCCCGGCGCCCGCGGCCACAGAAAGGAACCCGAAAAATGTTCTTCCGCATTCTAAAAAAGGAACTGAAAAAGAAGAAGGCCATGAACCTGATCGTCCTGCTGTTCATCACACTGGCAGCCATGTTCGTCGGCTCCGGCCTCAACAACGTCATCACCGTCACAAACGGCACCGACTACTACCTCGACCAGGCAGGCGTCGGCGACTTCGTCATCATCACGATGGGCAGGAATTGCGTAGGCAACCTCGACAACATGCTCGCCACCGAGCCCGCCATCGACGCCTACCGCCTCGACACCGTGATCTTCGGATCCCGCGACACCCTGAAGAAGGGCGACGGAAGCAGGATCGAAACCAAAAACGTCCTCATCATGCAGGACCTCTCCGAGTCCACCTTCCACTTCTTCGACACGAACAACGAAGAGCCGAAGGCCCTCGAGCCCGGTCACTGCTACGTCACCGGCAGTTTCCTGAAGACAAACGACATGAAGGCCGGCGACGTCCTCGAAGTCGGTCAGGAAGGCGTGACCGTCCGCCTCATCATCGACGGCAAAGTCAAGGACGCACTCCTCGGCTCAAACTTCATGGGCAACACCCGAATCCTGATGCACACCGACGATTACAAGATTTTCAAAAACAACGAAACGATCGCGAAAGACTACTCCGGTCAGATCTGCTGCATCGACACACATGACGTCAGCGCCGTCCAGGAAGCCGCCACAAAGTGCAAGAGCATCAACTTCGCACAGTCGCGCGACACCGTCTCCATGTGCTACGTCATGGACATGATCGTTGCCTTTATCGTGCTGATCCTTTCCGTCTGCCTGATCATCCTCTCCTTCGTCGTCCTGAAGGTCTCCCTCTCCTTCACGATTACCAGAGAATACAGAGAGATCGGCGTCATGAAGGCCATCGGCATCAAGAACCGCAAGATCCGCTCCCTCTACCTCACGAAGTACCTCGCGATGGCCGTCGTCGGCTCCATCCTCGGCTTCATCCTGAGCATCCCGCTGAGCAAGCTCCTCATGGGCTCCGTCACAGAAAACATGGTCCTCGGCAGCACCCTCGGCTACGGCATCAACGCCATCGGCGCCGTCCTCGTCGTCATCACCATCGTGGCCCTCTCCTACTTCGCAACAAGAATCGTCAAGAAGGCCACCCCGGTCGACGCGATCCGCACCGGCAGCTCCGGCGAGCGCTACTCCAAGAAGAGCAAGCTCCACCTTTCCCGCTCGAAAAGAACTGGTACGAGCAGCTTTCTTGCGATCAACGACACGATCTCCAGCCCGAAGCGCTATATCTCCATCATCATCGCATTTACCCTCTGCATGCTCTTCGTCCTGATGATGGTCAACACCACCAATACCATGCAGAGCGAAAACCTGGTCACCGCTTTCGGAACGAGAGCCGACCTGTTCCTCGACAGCGTTTCCGAGTCCATGAAGATCATGGGCAACGATATAGAATACATGAATAAGTACTTCGACGAGAAGGACGCCAAGCTCAAGGAACTCGGCATCCCGGGCCACTTCTCCCAGGAATGGCAGTACACCTACAACGCCGAGATCAATGGTAAAGCCTACCGAATCATCGGCGAGCACGGCTTCAGAACAGACTTCGAAAATCTCATCTTCACCGAGGGTACCGCCCCGCAGAGCAGAAACGAAGTTGCCATCACGAAGATCCTCGCAAAGAAACTGGACGTCAAGATCGGCGACACCATGACCATCGACTTCGGTTCCGAAAAGCTACCGTGCATCATCACCGCCTACTACCAGTCCTTCAACCAGCTCGGCGAAGTCATGCGCTTCCACCCGGATGCACCGGTCGACCCGTCTCACATGACCTCGACGATGGCATTCAAGATCACCTTCGACGATAATCCGACCGCGAAGCAGATCGAAGAAAGGAAGGCCATCATCGCTGAGAATTTCACCAATGATTCGGTCGAGACCTGCGCCGAGTACGTCGCTTCCTGCATCGGCGTCGTCCCCACGATGCTCGCCGTACAGTACCTGCTCCTCGCCATCACGATCCTCGTCGTCATCCTGGTCACCATCCTCATGGAGGTCTCCTTCGTCGCCGACGAGAAAAGCCAGATCGCCCTGCTCAAGGCCATCGGCATCCGAAACGGCAAGATCTGCCTCTGGCACGTCCTGAGATTCGTGATCGTCACGATTTTCGCCATGATCCTCGCCGCGGCCCTCTCGATCCCGATGACAAACCTCTGCATCAGCCCGATCTTCGGCATGATGGGCGTCAGCAAAGTCAACTACGCGATCAAGCCGCTTCAGGTCTTCCTGATCTACCCCGGCATCATCATCCTGACCACCCTGGTCGTCGCCTTCCTGATCTCGCTCTCGAGCAAGACCATCCACGCCAGCGACACCGCAAACATCGAATAATTCTACTGCAAAAGCACTCACCCACTGCGGCGCTGACCACATAAACAACACCCGCCGCCCCCGCGGCTACCGAACAGGAGGAAATAAAAATGAAAAAGTTAATGGAAGTAAAAGATCTGTGCAAAACATACGTCATCGAGAAGCGTCAGAACAATGTCCTGAAGAACGTCAGTTTCGACGTCGAGGAAGGCGAGATGGTCGGCATCATGGGCCCATCCGGCTCCGGCAAAAGCACTCTCCTCTATTCGATCTCGGGCATGGACAAGGCCACATCCGGCCAGGTCAAGCTTGATGGAAAAGATATCACGGCTCTTTCGGAAAAAGAACTCGCTTCCGTCCGTTTGAACGACATGGGATTCATCTTCCAGCAGATGTTCATGATGAAGAACCTGACCATCATGGATAACATCCTCCTCCCTGCCGTTGAGTGCGAAAAGAGCGATGAATCCAGAAAAGAAAAGGTCGCCCGCTGCGAAGAACTGATGAGAAAGCTCGGCATCATCGAGATCGCCAACAACGACATCAACGAGGTCAGTGGCGGCCAGCTCCAGCGCGCATGCATCGCCAGATCCATGGTCAACAACCCGAAGATCCTCTTCGCCGATGAGCCGACCGGAGCCCTGAACCGTCAGTCCTCCGCGGAAGTCATCAGCGAGATCAAAAAGCTGAACTCCGAGGGCACCACCGTACTCATGGTCACCCACGATGCAAAGGTCGCATCCAACTGCTCCCGCGTTCTCTACATCGCCGACGGCAACATCAAGAGCGAATACAGAATGCCCGAAGGCCTCTCCGAAAGAGACAGAGAAAGAGCCCTCAACAACTGGCTGATGGACATGGGCTGGTGAGTCAGAAATATCTTCCTCCGTCGCTGGTCCTCGGGCTAAAGCCCTGCGGAGGCTTCCTCCGGAAGATATTTCCTCCACGTGGGTCTCCCCCGCACACAA
>CAMYWO010000055.1:0-14684 GCA_947302815.1 uncultured Clostridia bacterium
TGGTCTGATTATATCATGGTTTGCGATTGCGTGCGGGGTGAGTGCTTTTCAAGGGGAAATAAAGAAAAGAAAGTTTCACGTGTCGGTTTTCGAGGTCGCGATCACGGGAAATCACGATAACAGGAAATAACCCCGATGGATTTCTGAATTCTCCCCAACTCATGTTCGCGATGTGGTAGAATACTTACCATGAAACAGATCATCACCATTCAGCATACGCAGTCCGTGCACCACACCAACGGGATGGTGGGCTCGTGGACGGACTGGGACCTGACCGGCCTCGGGAGACAGCAGGCGGACAATATCGGGAAGAAGCTTCAAGCTGAGCTGCTCGAAAAGCACTCATCCGCTTCGGCCCCGAAGTCTTCTGCCGCGCCCGCGTCCGACGCGTCCGATGATTCCGCCCGAAAAGCACTGGTCATGTATTCGTCCGATCTTAAGCGCGCGAAGCAGACCGCGGAGATCGTCGGCAAGTACCTCGGCTTAGAGCCGATCCTTAAGCAGGAACTCAGAGAGAGAAATCTCGGCAAGTGCTGCGGCAAATCGGTACAGTGGCTGAAGGAAAACATCGAGCACGATGAGGTCACGGTCGACGACCGCCTTTTCTCCGACGGCGAGAGCAGAAGGGACGCGTGGAACCGCCTGAAGCCCTGTTTTGACAGCATCATGGAAGACCCCGCGGAGACGGTCATCGTCGTTGCGCACGGGGACATCCTCAGTTCATTTTATGCGATGTTTCTGGGATTGCAGGTGGAGCAGTACGATGTCGCGGACATGCACGGATATGCCGGCGGCGTGTCGCAGCTCATGATCTGGGATAACGGCAAGCGCTGCATCAAGCGCCTCAGCGACATGTCGTACGTTTAAACCCCGCGCCAGAAGAGTTCTCTTACGTTGTGCTCTTCGTTGAACTTGCCCTCGAAGACCTCGTCCTCAGAAAGATCCTCCGCCTCACTTTTCTCAATCAGCTTCTGACGGAAATCCGAGCGGTCCTCTATGTCCATCGGGAACGTGTAAATGTAGTATGCGTTGTCCTCATCGCTTATCACAAAATCGATGTTGAAGCGGTCGAGCTCGAAGCCTTCTTCCTCTTCGTATTCGCTCTTGTAATCGGGATCGTACGGGACGCCCAGACGGTCGAGCGCATACTGCGCGTAGGGCGGCAGCCACGTGCTTCCGATTGCGAACTGCACGATATCAACCAGCGGGAAGATCTCCTTGCCGGGAAGAATAAAATAGCTCTCTGTGAGAATGACCGTCGTCTTCGGATCGGACTTGTCGATCCAGTACGCATCGATCTCGCCGGACAGTTCCTCCACAAGCTCATCGCGCCCGATCTCCACGATCCGGTCCTGAAAATACGAAGACGCATCCGCCTCATCTTTCTTTCCGAAAAGTTTCTTGAAAAAGCCTTTTTCCTCGTCGCGCTCACGGCCGTAGATGCCGCGCTTTTCCGACTGCAGGATCGTATCAATGTCCACTTTATCGATCTTCATAATAACAACCCCCGTGATGCTTCCCGAAAAGGGAATGCTGCCAATCACCATTAAGGTTATTTTACCACCTTTTTCTTCGCAAAAGCACTCGCGACGAGATCATAGACTGCTACGGCGACAACAAGCATGACAACTGCGGCGATGCCGTCGGTAACGGAGTGCTGCTTCAGGAAGCACGTTGCCATGCAGATCGCAACCGTCAAAGCCACCGTAAAAATTCGGAACAGTGTGTTCTTGAAGAGCGCGCATTTGCCGATAAAAACACCGTAGCAGAGCACAAGCGTATCGTACACGTGAATGCTCGGGAACACGTTCGTCGGCGTGTCGATGCTGTAGAGGTAGCGGACCATTTTGCTGCAGATGTCGTTGCCGGGAACCTCGTCCGGACGCAGGAACAGCCTGGTCGGGAAAATTGCGGAAATGATGATAAAAAGACTCATGCCGATCATGAGAAGACGGGTGATCTTGGTGAATGCTTTTTCATCCGTAAACAGCGCCCACAGGCAGACGAACGGGATCCACGGAAACCACATGACATACGGAATAATGAACGCGGGAATGAACGGAATATCGTGGTCGATCGCGATCTCCGGCACGTAGTACGAACTCGCGTCGATGCTCTCGACGAGGAAGAAAAACACCATGTAGATCGTGATAAAAACCACCATCGGAAGAACGAGTTTCAGCTTCTTCTTAAAGTCTACTTTCATACTTCTTTTTCATACCCTTCCTATGCGCGAAAAGCACTTGCCCCATGCCTGGGATCACCGCACCCACACCCCGGGTACCGGTGCTTTTCGAGCCGTGTATTATTAGAGAACAATCCCCGATGGATGTCAAGTCGCGCGGCGGTTATAACGATGATCGTTCAACCTGGTACTTCATTCAGAGATATTCTCTGGGAAAGTGGCAGGAGCCCGAAAGAGGCGAGAATCCGTGCAGTATAGAAAACGAGGATTGAGAAGAATTTCTCCCGTCCAATTGCAGAGCGGGAAAGAAATATCATGACCTATCGCGTCGAGTTGAAAGATGTACACATCAGGCCCGAATCCGTACAATAAATATATGGCAGGCTAATAGTAAATCTTTTAACAAAGGAGACAATGGGGTTATGAAAACTAAACATTCTAGGGCAAAAGCACTCGCCGCGTGCATGAGTGCTTTTTGCGTAATGACGGCTTCCTGGGGCCTCGGCGGATACGCGGCAAGTGTCTGCGCCGACTCGGGTAACGGCGTCCAGCTCGAGCCAAGTCCGGAGTCGCACATCATCGATGCTAAGCTCTTTCCGGACGATGATTTCAGAGCGTATGTCTGCGAGAAGATCGATAAGGATCAGGATGGGTACCTGACGATCGACGAAGCTCTCGCGGTCACCAACATCAAGTCTGAGTTCGGCTCGATCAAGTCCCTGAGAGGCATCCAGTTCTTCCGCAATCTGAGAACCGTTGAGGTGCGCCACAATGAGATCAGCGAGCTGGATATTTCCGGCATGCCGGAGCTCACATGGCTCGATGTTTCGAACAACGGAATGGTGTCGCTTAATGTCACTAACTGTCCGAAGCTTTCGACGCTGTACTGCAGCAGAAATGAACTGACATCTCTCGACCTTACGGGGGATGCGAAGATGTCTACGCTTCACTGTGATAACAATCACCTGACGGATCTGGATGTGTCGCCGTGCACGAATCTGCACACACTTTGGTGCGATTATAATGATCTGTCGATGCTGGTCATCCTGAACATGCCGCGTCTGACAAATCTCGACTGTGATCACAATCCGAACATGGAGTGGCTGATCGTCTGCGGATGCAATAATCTGTCGAACGTCTATACACCGGACTGCAATCTGAAAGAGATGCTCCTCTTCGGAAATCCGAATCTGTACGCGCTGTATTGCTTCAACAACCAGCTGGACAAACTCGGTGTTTTTAATGAACTCGACGAGAGTGTTCATCTCTGGAACGCAGTCAATGGCCGATTCATCGACCTCGGAAATGGAAGAGTTGCTTATTCCGAGGAAGGCGGTCCCGGATACATCGTTGCAGATACGGATATGCCGGTCGTGACGGACTTCTCGCAGTTTGTGCTCTCTGAGCCGCTGCCGGTCGATATTCCGAAGCTCAGCCGGATCCCGGTCGCAACGCCGACTCCTACACCGGTACCGACCGCGACGCCGACTCCGGTGCCGACAGCAACACCTACTCCTACGCCTACTCCGAAGCCGACAGCAACACCGACACCTACTCCGGTGCCGTCGAATGTCTACACAGGAAGCATGGCAGGAAGGACTTACCGTCTCAGCGCTTCGAACGGCTGGACCGTGACCTATAACGGTAACAACACCTACACGTTCACGCACGCGGCAAACGGCACGGTCGTCTTCCAGGTGTGCAACTGGGGCTATCCGGTATTCGTCCTGAACAATCCGGGCGCCACGAGCTTCCTCCGCAACAAAGGCATCTACTGGGGCGGCTGGCGTCAGGACCTCATCCAGGCCAGAAGCAGTGATCTGACCGCTGTCTGGTACCAGATGGGCATCCGGATCGAAGTTCTCTAAAAGAACTGCCGAAAGATAATTGAAGCTAAACGGTGATTTCGCTATTAGCCGGAATTGCCACAGCCCCCGGGGCCTTACGCGGCTTCGGGGGCTTTTTCTATGCTCGAAAAGCACTGCGGCGCGAGGTTTCCGCACCACGGCGGGGCAGGAGTGCTTTTCGCGAAGAAAAAACCGCATTTTACCCTCTTCGCGCGTTATATATAGGAAAAATAAACGATCTTTTATGCATGTAATTTTTGACGCGATTTCTGTAATTTTCTAATGTGCGTGTCGCATTTTGCGACGTTATAATGTAGCCATAATCAATCAAGCGGTACACAGTACCAAGAAAGGCGGTAACAATATGGCACTTATTCAGGTAACTCCGGATCTTCTTAATGGAAAGGCAACAGAACTTCGCGGAATCAAAGACGAACACGATCAGGCAATGGCAAGAATGAGATCTCTTATCCTCGGTCTGAACGACATTTGGAAAGGTGATGCTCAGAGTGCATTCGTAGCAAAGTATGAAAGCATGCAGGGAACATTCACAGCGTTTTCTCAGATGATCGATGACTACGCAACGCTGATGAACACAACAGCTGCGAAGATGCAGGAGAGCGACTCCACACTCGCAGGCTCGATCAGCGGTTTCGGATCCTGATGATGATAAGTCGGCAGGAGAAGGAAAAAGTCTCCTGCCGGCTTTTCCGATTAAATTTCTAAGAGGTGAAATATGAGTAAGTTAGTTCTTACGGCAGACCAGATCTTCGCACTCGCATACAAGCTGGACGCCAAGTATTTAGATTACTATTACATCTCTCTTTCCAATCGTGATGACAGAAACAACTTATGGCTGATCGATGTTACCAATGAGCTCGTCGCCGAGGGAAAACTCGAAGAAGACTTTTCCGGTAATACGACGATCGGTCCCGAATTGGAAGAGCTGATCAGACCACTGTACTTCGGTACAAAGGAATCTTCTCTCGACATCGACATCTTCGGTGAAGACGAGGATAACAGAGGATACAGATTCCACTTCCTGGACGACAGGATCACCATGGCAAAGAAGGTCGAAGGCGGATTTGAGATCTCCGATATCAGTTCAGAAGATATCCGGAACATCGTCTCCTCCATTCTCCCTTCCGAGTACGCGGCAGAGTCCGAGAAAGCTTATATCGAATACGATGAAAGCACTGTTTCCCGGATCTTTGTAGTCAAGAACACAGAAGTAAATACGAAGAATACCGTAGCCACATTCGTCGAGACCGACGGTGTCGTCTACGAAGAAGATACAGATAACACGATCTACTCGATGTCCGGTGAAGACTTCGGGGAGAAACTTTATAAGATTTTAGCGGAGGTCTGATATGGCATACGTAGATCAAAACGGTTTGGTAATGATCGATGAGATGGAAGCTTCCGCAGATGTGAGAAAGCTGAACGCGGCAAAGGAATCCCTCGTTGAAGCACTGGCGGTCATTAACAACATAGCAGCAATCAACAGTGCTTTTAAGGGCGAAGCGGCCATGACCATCGAGACAACAGTAGTTGACCTGATGAAGAAGGTAGACACGCAGAAGGCAGCGATCGAAAAAGAGATCATGATTATTAACCAGGTCATCGAGAAGTACAAAACCATCGATGCCAACGTGAAGAATCAGATCAACTCTTCGCTGAAGTGAGGTGATGATCATGGGAATAATTACAGATGGACTTAACAGTCAGATACAGAGTAATAAGCAGAAGATGAATCAGTATGCAGCTGATCAGGAAAAATACCGGCAGGCGGTAGCTGATGCGAAGAAATCAGCAGATATTCTTAAGCAGTCCAGTTCCAATATGGATCAATTGATCCAGCAGACATACGCTGTTTTTCAAGGTAAAGCGGCTGATGCATTTATCAATAAACTGCTTGGATATAATAAGGCAGTAAAAGGTCTGGCCAGAGTAATGGAGAATAAGGCCAAAACTTTTGAAAGACGGATAAAAGAGATTGAGACTCAGAAGTTCTGGTGTCAGGTTTGGACTAATATTCTGACAAGCTGGATGAACTCATTAAAGTTCTTCGCTCTGTGATTTGTGAGGTTACGATATGTATATACAGATTGACGTTAATGAATTAAGAAGAATTGCAATTCTCTCAAGAGATGCAGCAACGAAGATGAATAATTCGAATACGGTCATCAGCACGGTCATTTCCAAACACGATTGGAAGTGTCCGGAACGAGTATCAGTTGATGAGGCTCTGGAAGTGATCAAAGCCAATTCTGCAGTTTTAAATAGCACGTTTGAAGATTTTTCGACAAAGGTGACAGAGCTGGCAAATGATTATACCGAGTACATCAACAACCAGATCCGGGATGAGGCTGAAATTGACCAGGATATCGCAGGACTGATTTCCGAGTTGTCTTTCGGAGGCGTGAAGACAACGGTATCCGGAGGAAATAATACAGCCGGACTAACATCGGCTTTGAAGACATCTTCTTTGAACGAATCCAATATTGCATCGCTGCATGGAGCAAATAACCGGATCAATATTATGGATTTCTCGCTATTGCGTAATGATTAAGTGAAGAGATTGACGTGAGGTGAAACATGGGCAGTTATAATGTAACAATTAATGAAGCATATTTTGCTAATCTTGCTGCGCAGTACAATAAGAATTTCAGTAGTGTAGATTCAGCATTATCCTATGCAAAAAAGACCAATGCAGTAAGTTCCAGTCCGTTCGATTTCTACACTGTTTTGGAAAAGGCAATCAAATCCAAAAGAGATGGATTAGCCTATGATATTACATGCATCTCCTCTGTATTTGCTGATGCAGATAACAAACTGAAAAAGAGAGCGGAAGATATTATCGGTAAGGATCTGATCGAGCGTGTAGCCGGTGGCGGAACGGTAGTTATCGAATACCATGACATGAAACCTATCTACGACACACCGAGACAGCTGGACAAGACCACTTACGGCTATACAGTTGATGAAAACGGAAACCGTGTATACGATCATCCGCTTGAACAGGAAAAGTATCTGCACCGCAACCAGGGTGAAGCGTATCCCAAAGAGTTCAGAGGAACTTGTGGACTGTGTGCAAGTCTTAACATCTTGCGTATGGCTGGTGTAAACTATACCGAGAAGGATGTCGTTGATTATGCAAAGGCAAACGGCCTTTGCAGCAAGGGATCTAGCGATTCCGGACATAATGGAGGCACAAAGACCTGGCAGATAGAGAGCATTCTGGAACACTATGGACTTCCCTCATCAAAAGTTCCGGTTCCGTTGGAGCATGGTCATGCAACACAGTCCTCTATAAACAATCTGGCAAGTTCTGTTGAGCAGGGAAAGGGTGTTATTATCTCGGTTCGAGCATATGATTTGTGTCCTAATGCATATAAACCAGGTGGTAAACATGCTATAGTAGTTACTAGTGTAGTTAAAGATAGTAATGGAAATATCAAAGGATTCTATGTGTGTGATTCCAACGCAGCAAAGCGCGATGATATTCCAAACTATTATACTGCGGAGCAGATTCGGAATGCGCTGACCGGAGATGAGATGGTCGTTACAGATTCAGCAATCCGATAATTAAGGAGGACGGTTATGAGTTCATTAAGAGAAATAGAAGCAATCGTTTACAACACAGATTGCAAGGATAATGTTAGCGCAGGATGGTCGTCTTCAATGCCTATTCTGACGAAGGATGAGAACGGTAAACTGATCGATAACTATTTTGCATATGCAGTTGATTTTGAAGGTGAAACTTTTTCAACGCCAATCAACATTTTCGGAATCTATTCTGATGATGAGAAAACTGCGTATAACAAGGAGATTCCTGAGTCAGAGGTCGGAAGCATTACTATTGATGAAAAAGACAAAATCAGCGTAGAAGAGGAAAACAAAGCATACGATCGTTTTGTGGAATTGTTCCCGGCAGTAAGAGAGTGCACTTATTCTGACAACTGCACGGATGAGCAGAAGGCGATGGTGAAGGAGTATGTTTCCTGCCTGGAGAAGTTCTCGGGTCCGGTGGTATGGAAGTACTATCTTGAACTGTTCCCGTCGTTCTTCGAGTGGGCGGACAGTCTCGGCTGATTGGCTGCGGATATTACAACTGAATATATCAAGAACAGAAGGAACTGTCTCAGCAATGAGGCAGTTCTTTTTTATTTTGTGACCGGCGGAAGTGCGCTTTGATATAAGAACGTGATTTTGAGCTGTTTTATATCAATAAATGAGGGGCTCGATTGATATAAGAAGACCAAAGTTGATAGTTTTATATCAATTTTGAACACCGAATGTGACTGTCCATTGATATAAGAACCCGAGTACAAGTGCTTTTATATCAATAGGACCTTCGAAAATTGATATAAAAGCACTATTTTCTGCGAGTTTATATCAATCGGACAGGGAAATCATTGATATAAAATAACCGTTTTTCGCCTTCTTATATCAATAACGGAAAAACTACCTTCTCAACAGGCGGCAGGCGGCTCTTTTGTCGGGAAGGAATCCCCCTATACGCCGCAATTCGAGACATTTCCTTTGTTTATCAAAGTAAAAATTTTTCGGAATTTTGCAACAGAATTCAAAACGCGAACGTCTTATTTGTAACAGTGCTTTTCCGGAGGAGGCCGGATAAGCTTACGGAGGTGAAACGTATGAAAAAGAAACTAATCGCAGTATTGATGGCAGCAACGATTTTTACAGGCGCGATCGCGACATCGTGCAAGAAGATGGACAGTGCCAAGGCCGACGCGACCCGCATCAAGGAACATAACGATGCGATTGGAACTGTGGAGGCGGAGATCGAACCGCTTATTGGAAATCAGTCCGCAGCGGCAACCTCAGGTGCCGATTCGGCTTTGGGCAGAGATGCGACGGAAGCCAGTCAGGAAACTGAGCAGGATTTCAACACGGAAGAATACAACGTGATCAAAGAAAACAGTTTTGTGAAGGTCGCGGATGCTCCGCTTTCGACCTTTGCGGCGGATGTTGACACCGGCACTTACTGCAATCTCAGAAGAATGATCAACGGCGGATGGGATCTGAAGAATCTGGCCGGAGCGATCCGTACCGAAGAGATGGTCAACTATTTCGATTACAAAGTGGAAAGCACTGATAATGTTTTCAGTGTGCAGTACTCGGTCGGCGACTGCCCGTGGACGGAAGGTCACAAGCTTCTTTTCATGACAATGCAGGCAAACAGTGAGCAGAATGTTCCGAACGAAGGCAACAATTTCGTATACCTGATCGATTCGTCCGGATCAATGAACGTGGAAGATAAGATGCCTCTCGTAAAAGAGAGCTTCAAACTTCTGGCCAGTACGCTGGGTCCGAAGGACCGTATCTCGATCGTCACATATTCCGGTTCTTATGAGACGCTCCTTGAGGGTTCGAATGATTACAATGAGATCTGCGCGGCACTCGACAGTATCAGTGCCAGTGGTGGAACAAACGGTTCCGGCGGTATTACTTCCGCGTATGAATGCGCAATGAAGAATTTTATCAAGGACGGCAACAACCGCGTTATCATCGCATCGGACGGTGACATGAATCTCGGCATCACTAGCCAGAGCGGCCTTGTTGATCTCATCAAAGAGAAGAAGGAATCCGGTGTGTTCCTGACAGTTCTCGGATTCGGTTCAGGTAACTACAGCGACGCGAACATGGAATCGATCGCGGACGCCGGCAACGGAAACTATTTCTACATCGACTCGATCGCAGAAGCGGAGAGAGTGCTTTGCGAGAAGCTGAAGCAGACCACTGTTACGGTTGCGAAGGACGTTAAGTTCCAGGTCGAGTTTAACCCCGCAGAAGTTTATGAATACAGACAGATCGGATACGAGAACCGCCAGATGTCGGCAAGTGATTTTGAAGACGACACGAAGGACGGCGGCGAGATCGGTGCCGGCGCACAGGTCACAGTCTGCTACGAGATCGTGCCGGCGGGCGAAGGTCAGGACAATGGAAACGGTCTGAAGTATCAGGATACGCAGCTGAATGATAATGCGGGATCCGGCGAGCTCTGCACCGTGGCTGTAAGATACAAGGAGCCGACTGCGGACGAGAGCAAACTGCTTGAGTACCCGCTCGTGGATAACGGCATCAGCAGCAAAGAAGACTTTAACTTTATCTGCGGCGTGATCGAGGCTTCCCTCGTTCTCCGCAACAGCGAATACAAGGGCTCTGCGACATACGATTCCGCATATCAGCTCGCGAAGTCCGGTACGCTGAATAACCAGTACAGAGAAGAGTTCTGCGAACTGCTCAAGAAGCTCGGCGCAGACGGCTGACGCAGCACTCTATTTCTGATCGGAAAGATACTTCATGTACTCTTCCGTGTAAGTGTAAAACGCGATCTGGGATGTGATCTGTTTTTCCGGATCCTTTGATAAGACGGGCAGGGCGACGCTCTGCCCGTTTTTCCAGTTAAGAGCGAAGATGTAACCGCCGAAATTTACAGTCAGCGTAGGACCCGCGTAAGTGGGCTGGTCGAGAAGCGACGGCGTCCACGGTTTCTTCTTGCCGCGCGGTGTTTTAGGCAGGATCAGAAAACGGTCTTCCGTCTCCACACAGAGGTCCTTTTCGACATACATGCCGGCGCTGAAAGTGCCGTCTTTATTCAGAGATCGGCATTCGAAGATCGTCTTTCTGATCGTGTTGCCGTCGAAGTACACTTCCGTGCGCTTGTGGGAATTGTGCGTCACCGAAAATCTGACTTCCTTGTGCCAGGCGGGATCCAGATCGGCAAGACCGTAGCAGTGGCGCATCCGGTTATCGAGTTCGATGATGTGTATTCCCTCGGTAAAAGCACTTTCCGCGCGGCTGACCGGGGACTTGTCGTCTTTTCCATTTCCGTAAATGTCATTCATGGACACGTCTTTACTGTCGGCGTCCAGCGCCTCAAGAACAGAAGCAGGGAAGATGTCGGCAAGTGCTTTTCGATCGACACCATGCTTGCCGCGCCAGAAGAAAAGCGGGTAGAAGAGTTCGGTCTCGATGCCCTGGAAACCCCAGTCCCCGATGGGTGTGTACTTCTCGGAAAAGCCTCTCTGCTCGGGCGTCTGAAGGACTCCGCAGACAGAAAGGACACCGAGGATCACGTTGATCTCGTTGCCGGTAGCGTGAATCATCTTCGACCGCGTGATCAGCTTCTGAAGTGCAGTATAGTTGTTGTGCTCCGCCATGCTCTCGGCGAGTTTGAGGATGCTGACGAGAAGGCTGATGTCCTCCTTCGTGTAAGTGACCTTCGGAAGTTCGCGGAACTGCTTGAGGTCGAAGAGCGCATAATCCGCGCGCTGGATGAGTCCGATCGTATCCTTCTGCGGGTAGTAAAGCGCATATCTGGAAAAAGAATCCTCGATGTGGCATTTGCCGTCCTTATCGAACTCCATACCGCAAACCGGACAGGCTTTTTCAGTGCCCATGCGGCCCGGCAGGCGCACAGCTTCGGCCGAGTGCTTCGTAAGATTCTTCGCGAAAAGATAGCTCGCGAGTGCGGTTCTGTACTGGTTCTTGCCGGTCGAAAGACTGTAGAGGAATCCGTTGACGACATCGCTTAATTCCATCGATTTCTGCAACTTAAGAAGCTCGCCGATCACCTCGTCGTGATCGCGGAAAGAAGGCGCGGTCAGGATGCCCTTCAGCATGGCTTTCCGGAAATACAGGGAGTAGTCGATATTCTTGTGGTAGGACTTCTTCGGCTCATAGCCGAACATCTTGTCCACCGCTTCGTGAAAAGACGTCGAGGGCGAAAGCCCCAAAAGCCCCAAAAGCTTGTTGTCCGATTCCGTCCAGCGCTTCTCGTAGTAGTCGTGCCAGTACTGGTTATAGTAGTCCCGCAGATACTTTCGGGCCTCGCTCGTCGTGTAGTCCATAGATCCCCCAATCAAAGCCATCCGTGTAAAGTGTCAGTGCTTTTAGTATAGCAGAATCAGCGCGAAAAGCACTGCTCCGCCTCCCCGGCCCGGCGCTCCTCCTGACTCGATCTCTTCCCCGGCCCGCCCATTGCCTTCGAGCCGCGCGCGTAATTGCTTTTGGGATATCTGGGGGTATAATGGAAGAAGGGAAATGAAACAACGGGATTTTTAACAACGGGAAACCGGTTGATAGGTAATGGGGGAGAAGAATCATGTACGATGACAGCACATACAGATCGCCGATGATCGTGAACGGCCGCTCCGGCAACGAAGTCGTAGAAGCGAATTTTAAGATCAGTGACCTGAAAAACCAGCTCGCGGAGATGGAAGTGAAGATCCAGGTCCTGTACAGCATATTGTGTGACAAAGGCATCAGCCCCGAGACTTTTGAAGCGAAGATCGAAGAGATCATGAAAGGAAAAACGGAAAATCCGCCGGCGCAGAAGCAGCTGAGGACCTGTCCGGAATGCGGCAAGGCGGTCAAGCCGTCTGCCGATAATCCACTTCTCGGACGCTGCATGTTCTGCGGGGCGAAAGTTCCGTATTATCCGTCGTTTGAGTGAGCGGCTCGCTGATCAGCCGAGCGGCCCATTTCAGATTGTTTGCCGACCAGATTGCTCACCGCTCGGCTTATTTGCTTGTCTGCTTATTTTCCGATCAGCGGGATCTCGAAGGAGATGCAATAGTCCGCAGCTTTAATCTTCTGCATGTAGAAGGAGGTTCCATTTCCTTCCATGCGGAGCGACCAGAGTCCTCTGTCTCTGCCGTCAAAAGCGATGGTATATCCTTCTGACTCGAGTCTTGCCAGAATCTTTTCGGCAAGCTCTTCGGCAAAAGCTTCATCCTCGATGGATACCTCCAGATGGACACGGGACAGCAGGCTGCCGCCGTCAAACACCGGATCTGCCTTCATGCCGGAGAAAACGGAGATCCTGCCGATATAGCGGTTTACGTGTGAATTCCCGCTGAATAACCAGGAAAACTTATCGCCTTTGTCGAAGATGGTAAATTCGTCTTCGGAAACAATGATCCTCTCACGGTAATCGTCAAATTTGTCACCCGATGATATATCGGCGGTCTTCCACAGATTGTCGATCATCTCATCCGCCGTCATCCCGTCCATGTTGATAAGGATCGAATCTTCATCAATCTTCTGAGCCGGCTTCGTCTCCTCCTCAACCGGATCTGTATCTGTTTCTATCGGATACTCCCAATTGCTGTCATCAGGATCGATGCCATGGGCTTTCTTGAAATCCGAGAGATAGACACCCGACGATTTCGTTGTTTTTGTATCACCTTTCTTATCTTCCCCACAGCCCGTAAATCCGATGGTCATTCCTACTGCGAATACTGCTGCAACACTTCTGATAATAACGTTCTTTTTCATAAAACTATTCCTCCTTGTTTTGCGCATCTACTCTATAAACAATCGCGCGAGGCGAATTATTGGGTGGTTGGGAAAAATATTTCAAGTTTTTTTCGACGGGCTAATAAAAACCTGCCTCTGCGAGGTCAAATTAGTAAGAAACAAGAGGAGGTCTGTTCTGTGAAATCGAAAAATCTCGCATCTATAATTCTTGCATCTGCGCTGCTTCTTATGACCACGTCTTGCGCAAAAGAACCGAAAGAATCATCCATATCGGCGTCTGATTCCTTGAGGGGAGCCGCGACCGAGCTCACATCGGAATCGGCTTCTGAAGCCATCCCGGATTCTTCTTCGGCAAAAGCACCGGTACCCGCGGCAGAAACCTCATCGTCTGCGACAACTACGCCTTCAACATCAGCGCCTGCGGCCACAACGCCGCAGACCTCTTCAACGGAAGCCCCGACGAAAGAAACATCTGCGGACCCTTCGGAGACGCCTTCTAAGGAGCAGCCCTCTGACGACACAGCGAACCCGATCACACAAATAGAGATGCCGAATGTGATGGGCATGCACTATAAGGATGCCACGGATCTGCTGAAAGAGAAGCTGAAAGCCGCCGGTTACACGGATGTCACTGTTTCGCTGGGATGGGCCTGGGGCAACGGCGATATGAAAAAAACATTCACGGTCATCGGTCAGGAACCCGCAGCCGGCACGCTCCTCGACACAAGCTCCTCATCGATCTGCGTCATCATCTATGCCCAGGAATACGGAATCGAATAGTGCTTTTCCCTAAGCGGTACCCCCTTATGCAAGCTCCTTCAGAAAAACGAAAGGGAAAAGAAGAAAAGGAAAAGCCCCGTGGTCTTAGAACCATGGGGCTTTCGCTTTGGAGCCGATTGCGAGACTCGAAATAAACACCAAAAATCGTTTCAGGATACTTGCTGGCATCTTTAGCTTTTTCTTTTTGAGAAGAGAAAAACGTGATGACTTTTCAGAATTTTTCCCAATAGTGTAAGGCGGATATGTCGGTTACACGATAACCCAGGATTCTTTTTGGGTGAAGATCCCTCTTGATGTCTTCGACCAAGTGTTTGAGAAGGTTCAAGAGTAATGTTGCCCCCATTCTTTTCTGACAGGATGGAGCCTGACGGATTATTCCTCGATCACCGTAGGATTCAGTAAGAAATCGTATATGTTCACAAGCAGGATTCCATCTTCGTCATAATGGGGCGAAATCATATCGCCTGTGATTACGATACGCTTAAAAGCATCTTTGATTTTGGTGAATGGACGTGTTTCCTGAATGCGTTTTTCTTCAGTAGGTAACGAATAGGCCGATTGGATATAGTATCTCGATGAGC